>JAJPKS010000474.1 GCA_021323605.1 Bacillota bacterium
AGGCCGAGTTCTTCTCCTTCGGCACCAACGACCTCACCCAGACCACCTTCGGCTTCTCCCGGGACGACGCCGAGGCCAAGTTCATCGTGCGCTACCTGGAGGGCAAGATCCTGCGCAGCAACCCCTTCGAGACCATCGACCGGGATGGGGTCGGCCGTCTCATGGCCATCGGCGTTCGCGAGGGCCGTGCCACCCGCCCCGACCTCGAGGTGGGGATCTGCGGGGAGCACGGTGGCGACCCGGACTCGGTCAGGCTCTGCCACGAGCTGGGGCTGAACTACGTCTCCTGCAGCCCCTACCGGGTGCCGGTGGCCCGCCTGGCGGCCGCCCAGGCGGTGGTGGAGGATCGGCGGACCCAGGACTGAGCGAGGTGCACGGCCGGGCCGCTCGGGGCGGCGGCCATGCGCCGCCCCGGCGGGGCCCGGCGCCGGGAGGGGCCGCCCGGCTTCGCGGCCGCGATGGCGCCCCGGCGTTGCCTTCGCTCCCGCCGGCGGGCTTCCTGCCTGCGCCGGGCGGGTCGGGTGGCTCATAGAATCGGAGCAGGGGTACGGGAGATGACCGTGAGCAGGGATCTGGCGGCCTGGGCCTTGGACCTCCGCCCGGAGTCGCTCCCGGACGAGGTGGTGCGGCTGGCCCGAGACGCCATCCTGGACACGGTCGGGGTGATCCTGGCCGGGGTCGGAGAGCCGGTGACCCGGATCGTGGGCGACCTGGTGGCGGAGGACGGTTGCCGCCCGGTGGCCAGCCAGCTGGGCAGCCGGCTGCGGACCTCGCCGGAGCACGCGGCGCTGCTCAACGGCGTGAGCGGCCACGCCCTCGACTTCGACGACGTGAGCCGCTCCATGGAGGGTCATCCCAGCGTGGTGGCGCTGCCGGCCGCGCTCGCCGCGGCCGAAGCGGCGGGGGCCTCCGGAGCCGAGCTGCTGACCGCCTACGTGGTCGGCGTGGAGGTCATGGGCAAGCTGGGCCGGGCCCTGGGCTCCGCCCACTACCAGGCGGGCTGGCACGCGACCGCGACCGTGGGCGCGGTGGGGGCGGCGGTGGCGGCCGGGCGGCTGCTCGGCCTGGACCTCGACGGCCTGGAGCGAGCGGTGGCGATCGCCGTCTCCGAGGCCGGCGGCAGCCGGCAGAACTTCGGCACCATGACCAAGCCCTTCCATGCCGGGCACGCCGCCCGCTCCGGGGTCCACGCCGCCCGGCTCGCCGCGCGCGGCCTGACCGCCAGCGCGGCGGCCCTGGAGGGCCGCTACGGCTACTTCGCGCTCTTCGCGCCGGGGGGCGGCCGGGCCGAGACCCTGGTGCCGGGGCTGGGCCGTCCGTTCGAGCTGGTGGACCCCGGGCTGTCGGTCAAGCGCTACCCCTGCTGCTTCGCCACCCACCGGGCCCTGGACGCGGTGCTGGATCTGCGCCGGGAGCACGGCCTGGAGCCGGACCAGGTCGAGCGGGTGCGGGTCACGGTGCCGGCCGGGGGGCTCGCGCCCCTGATCTACGACCGTCCGGGGACCGGGCTGGAGGGCAAGTTCAGCATGGGGTACGTGGTCGCCGCCGCCCTGCTCGACGGTGAGGTGGGGCTGGGCTCCTTCGGCGACGAGATGGTGCGGCGGTCGGAGATCGGGGAGCTGGAGGACCGGATCGAGGTGGCCGAGGACCCGGCCGTCCCGATCGACCACAACCCCATGGAGGAGGGGGAGGTCACGGTGGGGATCGTCCTCCGCGACGGCTCCGTCCTGGAGCGGACGGTCCGGCACCCGCGCGGCTCCCCGGAACGGCGCCTGACCGGTGCCGAGCTGGTGGCCAAGTTCCGCGACTGCGCCTCGGGCCCTCTCGCCCCGGACGGGGTGGAGCGAGCCCTCGCCTGCCTGGAGCGGCTGGAGCGGTTGGACGACGTGGGCGAGCTCACCGCGGCCCTGCGGCCCGCGGTGATGGCCGCATGACCGCGCTCCCCCTGGCCGGGGTCCGAGTCCTGGACCTGACCCGCAACGTGGCCGGCCCCTACGCGGCCATGATCCTGGGCGAGCTGGGGGCGGAGGTGGTCAAGGTCGAGCGTCCGCGGCGGGGCGACGACACCCGGGAGTGGGGTCCCCCCTTCTGGGGGCCGGAGAGTTCGATCTTCCTGGCCCTGAACCGCAACAAGCGCTCCATCGCCCTGGACCTGGGCCGAAGGGAGGCGCGTCCGGTGCTGGAGCGCCTGGTTGAGCGCTCGGACGTGCTCCTGGAGAGCTTCCGGCCGGGCGGGCTGGAGCGGTTGGGGTACGGCTACGCCTGGGCCTCGGCGCGCAACCCCGGCCTCGTCTACTGCAGCATCACCCCCTACGGGGACCGCGGCCCGCTGCGCGAGCGGCCCGGCTACGACCCGCTCATGCAGGCCTACGCCGGCATCATGAGCGTCACCGGGGAGGCCGACGGACCCCCGGTCCGGGCCGGGGTCTCCATCGTCGACATGGGGACGGGGATGTGGGCGGCGCTGGCGGTGACGGCGGCGCTGCTCCAGCGGCGCGAGGACGGTCGCGGCCGCCGCATCGTGGCCTCGCTGTACGAGACGGCCCTGGCCTGGATGACCTACCACCTGGCCAGCTACTGGGCCTCGGGCCGGCCTCCGGGCCGGCACGGGTCGGGCACGGAGATGATCGTCCCCTACCAGGCCTTCCCCACCCGCGACGGCCACCTGGTCATCGCCGCCGGCAACGATTCCCTGTTCGCCCGGCTCTGCCAGGAGCTGGGGCACCCGGAGTGGGCCGGGGAGGCGCGCTTCGCCCGCAACCGGGATCGGGTCGAGCATCGGGCCGAGCTGGTCCGGCTGATCGAGTCGGTGACCCGGGGCCGCGGGACCGAGGAGCTGGCCGAGCGCCTGACCCGGGCGGGGGTGCCCTGCAGCCCCATCCGCGACGCCGCCCAGGTGGCGTGCGACGCCCAGGCGGCGGCGCTGGGCATCTTCCAGGCCGTCTCGCGGCCGGGCGTCGACGGCTTCCGGTCGGTGGCGATGCCGTTCCTGCTGGACGGGGAGCGGCCGCCGCTCCGGCATCCACCCCCGCGCCTGGGCGAGCACACCCGTGAGGTGCTGGCCGAGCTGGGCTTCGCCGCGGCCGAGGTCGAGGCGCTGGTGGCGGCCATGGGAGGGCACGGTGGAGAGCAGGACCAGGGTTGAGGCGGACGAGATCCGGGCCGCGGTGCGCGAGCTGTGCGCTCGCTTCCCGGGAGAGTACTGGCGCGACTGCGACGAGCGGCGGCGCTACCCGGAGGAGTTCGTGGCCGCCCTGACCGAGGCCGGCTGGCTGTCGGTCCTGATCCCGGAGGCGTACGGCGGGGCCGGGCTGGGCGTGAGCGAGGCCGGGATCGTGCTGGAGGAGATCAACCGCTCCGGGGCCAACGCCGCCGCCTGCCACGCCCAGATGTACACCATGGGGGCGCTGCTCCGGCACGGCAGCGAGGAGCAGAAGCGGCGCTGGCTGCCGGAGATCGCGGCCGGTCGCCTGCGGCTCCAGTCGTTCGGGGTGACCGAGCCCGACGCCGGCTCCGACACCACCCACCTGCGGACGGTGGCGGAGCGCCACGGGGACCGCTACCGCATCTACGGGCGCAAGGTCTTCATCTCCCGGGTGCAGCACTCGGACCTGCTCATGCTCCTGGCCCGCACCACCCCTCTGGAGCGGGTGGAGCGGCGCTCGGAGGGGCTCTCGGTCTTCATCGTCGACCTGCGCACGGCCGGCGACCGGCTGCAGGTGAGACCGATCCGGACCATGGTCAACCACGAGACCAACGAGCTGGTCTTCGACGGCCTCGAGGTCCCGGTCGAGCACCGCATCGGCGAGGAGGGCAAGGGCTTCCGCTACATCCTCTCGGGGATGAACGCGGAGCGCATCCTGATCGCCTCGGAGGCGCTGGGGGACGGCTTCTTCTTCGTCGACCGGGCGGTCGACTACGCCCGCCAGCGGGTGGTGTTCGGGCGTCCGATCGGCCAGAACCAGGGGGTGCAGTTCCCCATCGCCCGGGCCTACATGAACCTGGAGGCGGCGCGGCTGGTCCGGGACCGGGCGGCGGAACGCTTCGACGCCGGCGAGCAGGCGGGGGCGGAGGCCAACATGGCCAAGTACCTGGCCTCGGAGGCGGCGTGGGAGGCGGCCAACGCCGCCATGACCACCTTCGGCGGCTACGGCTTCGCGGTCGAGTACGACATCGAGCGCAAGTTCCGCGAGGCGCGCCTCACCATCGTGGCACCGGTGTCCAACAACCTGGTCCTGAGCTACGTGGGCGAGCACGTCCTGGGGATGCCGCGCTCCTACTGAGCGGGAGGACGGAATGGCGGAGACGGTTGCCGAGGAGGTGGCGGGCACGGTCCTGGTCGAGGAGCGAGAGGAGGGCCGGGTGGCGCTGGTCACCCTGAACCGGCCTCAGGTGCTGAACGCCATGAACACGGCCATGGGCATCCGGCTGAACCAGGTCATGGCCGAGCTGGCGGAGCGGGCCAGGGTGCGGGTGATCGTGCTCACCGGGGCCGGGGAGCGGGCCTTCTGCGCCGGGGGCGACCTCAAAGAGCGCAACACCATGACCCCCCGGGAATGGGTGCACCAGCACCGCATCTTCGAGGAGGCCATGCACCGCATCCGCTGGTGCCGCAAGCCGATCTTCGCCGCCGTCAACGGCATCGCGGTGGGCGGTGGCTGCGAGATGGCGATGGCCACCGACTTCATCATCTGCTCCGAGAACGCCCGTTTCGGCCAGCCGGAGGTGACGCGCGGCATCATGCCCGGCGCCGGCGGCACCCAGATGCTGCCCCGGCTGCTGCCCCGGGGCCGGGCCATGGAGCTGCTCATGACCGGGGAGCTGATCTCGGCCGAGGAGGCCCACCGCTGGGGGCTGGTGAACCGGGTGGTGTCCCTCCCCGAGCTGCTCCCGACCGCGATGGCGATCGGCCGCCGGATCGCGGCCAGCTCGCCGACGGCGGTGCAGCAGGCCAAGCGGTCGGCCAAGCTGGGCCTGGAGCAGCCGCTTGGCCAGGCCATCGAGATCGAGCTGGAGTGCTACCAGCGGATGGTCGACCACCCCGACCGCTACGAGGGCGTGGCCGCCTTCAACGAGCGCCGGACGCCCGACTTCGAGGACTGCTACTGATCGTCCCGGCGCCCCTCCCCGGCGGCCGCGGTCCGGGCCCGCGCGGACCGCTCGGGGGACCGGCCTAGCATGTGCCCATGGCCATCGCTTCCGTTCCCGAGGGAAGCTATCGCTTCCTCGCCGCCCCGGGACGGCCTTTCTCCTCCGGGGTGATCGCGGACGAGGGGTTCGACCTGGTTCGCGCCGTCCTCCTCCGTCCTCTCCCGCTCGAGGAGGGGCTGGAGGCCGCTCGCCGGCAGCTCGAGGCCGCCGATCGGCCGATCTCGGCCATCTGCGGCCTCGAGCTGCGAAGCCCGCGACCGCTCAGCCGGCCGGAGTTCGACGGCTTCAACGCGGCCTACGTGCGGCTGCTCCGGGCCATGGGGCTGACAGAGGGGGCCGACCCGCCGGCCGCCCGCACCAACGTCGTCCCCGCCTTCGAGGGGCCGTCGGCGCCGTCGCTCTACGCCTTCAGCTACACCGTCCCGGGTCACCGCCCGGAGCCAGGCTTTCGACTGTCCGGCGTCGCGGAGACGAGGCCCGAGGCCACGCCCGAGGACCGCCTGCGTTCGATCGTCGAGACCCTGGAGGCGAGGATGGCAGAGCTGGGGGTGGGCTGGGAGAGCGCCACCGCCGTCGGCCTCTACAGCCCGACCGGGCTCTCCCCCGAGGCGGAGCGAA
This sequence comes from Bacillota bacterium, assembly GCA_021323605.1. Classification (GTDB taxonomy): domain Bacteria; phylum Chloroflexota; class Dormibacteria; order Dormibacterales; family Dormibacteraceae; genus CADDZO01. The sequence goes on from JAJPKS010000474.1 coordinate 5,770, forward strand.
CGTTGCTCCGTTCCCTGGGCGGCGCGGTGCTCCACGGCATCCGCTGGTTTCCCTCGCGGCCCCCGGTGCAGGGGCTGCAGCTCGAGATCGACGTCCACGGCGTCGGCCGCGAGATCGTGGTCCGGCCGGCGGCGACGGGGGGGTGAGGGGACGCGTCGTCGCCGGCCGGCACCGATCTCGCCCCCTTCGCCGGCGCGCCCCAGGGGTACCCTCCTCGGTCACCCTCTCCGATCGCGCCGGCCACACCACCGCCGTCGCGAGGTGGGGTCATCGCCCGGCGGCCATCCGGGAGCGGAGCCATCGATACGGCCCGTCGCCGGCGGGGTGGCCGAGGTGGAGCTGTTCGGGATGCCACTGCACCGCCAGGAGCGGCTCGTCCACCCCCACCACGGCCTCGATGACCCCGTCCGGGGAGCGAGCGGCGACCCGGAGCCCGGGGCTCAGCTCCAGGACCGCCTGGTGGTGAAGGCTGTTCACCGTGGGGCGGTGGCCCAGCAGCGCCCGAAGCTCCTCGTCGACCACCTCGATCTGGTGGAACTCGGGATCCGGGCTCCCGGTACCGTGTCGCAGCCACCGGTCCCCCGGCGCCAGGTGCTGTTCCAGTGATCCCCCCATGGCGACGTTGAGCAGCTGCATGCCCCGGCAGATGCCGAGGATGGGCAGCCGACGCGCGATCGCGCTCCGCGCCAGCTGAAGCTCGAACTCGTCCCGTTTCCGGATCGTCGGCCCGAGCTGGGGGTGGGGGGGCTGACCGTACAGCTCGGGGTCGATGTCCGCCCCTCCGGTGAAGATCAGCCCGTCGACCAGCTCGAGGTAGGCCGGGGCCCGGAAGGGGTCGAGGGCGGGAACGGCCACGGGCAACATGCCGAAGGCGAGCGCCTTCTGAAAGTAGTTGAGGGCGAAGAGGGCCTGCTCCTCGCCCTCAGCGCCGCCCGGCGCGGAGACGGCGTCCGGGACCAGGTAACCGAGGATCCCCACCACCGGCTCGGTGGCTCTCGACCGGCTCCCGTCCATGCTCACTCCTGCCCCTCCGTTGACGCCGCTGAGGCCCGTGGTTACAATGCCCGGCAAATGGTACAACATTTGATCCATAAGGGCGCTCCCGCCCGCACCCGTCTCGGGGAGCAGGTGGCCGAGCTGCTCCTGGCGGCCATCCGTCTGCACGAGTTCCTGCCCGGGGAGCGGCTGCCGAGCGAACGGGAGCTGTGCGCCCGCCTGGGGGTGAACCGGACCGCCGTTCGAGAGGGCCTGCGCTGGCTGGAGCAGCAGAAGTTCATCGAGGTGCGTCGGGGCAAATACGGCGGCGCGTTCGTCCTCCATGCCCCGGTGGATCTCGCCGTGGAACGGCTGCGGGGCAAGATCTCGGACCTACGGCAGCTCTTCGAGTACCGGGAGGTGATCGAGCCGGTGGCCGCGGCCCTGGCGGCGGAACGGATCGAGGCCCCCGAACTCGATCGTCTCCAGGCCTTGCATCAGCGGGAGCGCGGGGAGCTGGGGTTGACGCGGGCGCAGATGCGCGCGATCGACGTCGAGATCCACGAGATCATCGCCGCCGCCTCGAGGAACCAGTACATCTTCCAGGCCGTCCACGACATCCGGCTGCGGCTGGCGCCCGGCCTGGACGTGATCGGCCGTTCCCTCACCAGACGCCGTGAATCGCAGGTCGGCCACGCCGAGCTGCTGGCCGCGCTCGAGCGACACGACGGGAAGGCGGCCGCGGTGGCCATGGAGCGCCACGTCGCCGCGACCCGCCGGGCGATCACGGCCGCGCTGGCGGAGAGGGGGATCGACCTCGACGCCGGGGATGGACCGCCCGGGGCGACCCCCGAGCGGCTGCCGACCATCGCGCCCTCACCTTCGCGATCCCATGCCGGCTGAACCTTCGCGGCCGAGCCCGGCCCCCGCCGTCCGTCCGCCGGCGGGATCGACGTTCACCACAGGTCTCGGGAGGCGCTGATGGGGAAGCTCGACGGCAAGGTCGCGATCATCACCGGCGCGGGCAGCGGACAGGGACGTGCCGCGGCCCGGCTCTTCGCGAGCGAGGGGGCACGGGTGGTGGTGGGCGAGGTCAACCAGGACACCGGCCGGGCGGCGGTGGAGGAGATCGGCGCCGCCGGCGGAGAGGCCGTCTTTGCCCACTGCGACGTCTCCCGGGAGGCACAGGTGAAGGCCATGGTCGAGCTGGCCGTGGACACCTTCGGCCGCCTCGACATCCTCTACAACAACGCCGGCCTGTGGTTCGCGGCCAGGGGCAAGTACCGTCCCGGCGTCACGGATGCCCCCTCTCCGCTCCTCGAAGACAACATCTGGGAGGCGACCATCGGCGTCAACCTGAAGGGCGTCTACCTGGCCTGCAAGTACGCCATCCCGGAGATGCGAAAGGCGGGCGCCGGCTCGATCATCAACGTCTCCAGCATCGCCGCGCTGCGGACGGGCCGGGGCGGCAACTCCGACGCCTACACAGCCGCCAAGGGGGGCGTGATCGCCATGACGCGAACGCTGGCGGTGGAGCACGCCCCGTACCAGATCCGCTGCAACTGCATCATCCCGGGGGCCATCCACACGCCGCTGGCGGGTCCGTTCACGCCCGAGTACGAGGAGGCGGTGCGGCAGAGCATCCCGCTCGGCCGGTGGGGGCAGCCGGAGGACGTCGCCAAGATGGCCCTCTTCCTCGCCTCCAGCGACTCCTCGTGGATCACGGGCCAGTTCTTCGTCGTCGACGGAGGCTACACCGCGGTATGAACCACGTCGGGACACCGGTGTGAGCACCAAGGGGGCGCCCGCCGCTCGGCTCGACCGTTTCGGGGCCGGCGAGCGTGGAGGGAGACCCTCGCCTTCGGGCGGCCGGGCCGGGACGGCGTCGGTCGGTGCCGGGGCCCCGCGGTGAGGCGGCGGCCGGTGGTCGGCGTTCTCGGGTCACGACTCGGCGCCGGGGCCGCGGCCGACATGGGCTACGGGTGGCGTGAGCTCGATGCCCACGCAATCGGCTGCATGGAGGCCGTGTTCGCCGCCGGGATGGTGCCGCTCGGCATTCCCTCCCTGCCCGAGATGGCCGGAGGGCGCTGGTGCGACCTGGTGGACGGACTGGTCGTGAGCCCGGCATGGCGTTGCCAGGCGACCGGTGGGCGCGATGACGACGGGGTTGCCGACCTCGAGCTATCGCTCGTGCGCGAGGCGTTGGGCCGGCGACTGCCCGTTCTCGCCATCTGTTGGGCCGTCCGGGCGCTCGACCCGGCCCTGGCCTCGCCGGAGGGGGCCGAGGTGACCGCGGCCGGGGAGGGGCTGCCCTCCCCCGCCCCGGCCTGTGAGCTGGAGGTCGGCGACCCCGAGCTTCGCGACCTGCTGGGGCCGAAGCCGGTGGTGGTGGCGCCGCACCCCCGTCTCCATCCTCCACTGCCGCCGGCCTGGAGGGCGGGGGCGAGGGGCGTGGACGGATCGGTCGAGGCCGTGATCGGCCTGACGTGCCCGGCCCTGTGGGTGGGGTGGCATCCCGAGCTCCTACCCCCCGGGGATCCGGCTCGGGAGGGGCCGTTCCGGTGGTTGCGGCGGCGGATCCCGGGGCCATGAAAGAAGAGCGATACCGATCGCTGCGTGATCTGAGGGGTTCAGGAGATGGCCACGAGCCTTGATCGCGTCGTGAACGATGGCCCAGACGCCCAGCGCCTGCGGGAGAAGGTGCTGGCGGCTCTCAGGAACGACGGCATCGACAGCGTTCGGATCGTCACCGTCGACCTCCACGGCGTCCCCCGTAGCAAGCTCGTCAGTGCGAGACGGTTCGAGCGCGTGATGGTATCCGGACACTCGTGGGCCCTGCCGCTTCTCGCCTGTGATCTGTGGGAGGACATCGCTCCCGAAGAGAAAGCCCTGGGGGAGGCGATTGGATTTGGGAACGGCCTGCTGGTGCCCGACCTGCGGACCTTCAGACGGCTTCCCTGGACACGGGGAACGGCGCACGTGATGGCCGACGTGTTCGACCATCAGATGGTCGAGCAGCCCTCGCCTCGCCAGGTCCTGGCCCGCGTTCTCAAACGGGCCGGCGCGGCCGGTTACGAGCCGGTCTTCGGATCTGAACTCGAGTTCTACGTCTACCGACCGGAGCTCGGCGACAGAGGCTTCGATGCCGTGTTCGGCCGGCAGGCGTGGTTCTCGGTCCACGCCCTGGGGCTGACCCAGAGCTTCATCGATGCGCTGGGCGAGGTCGTGCGCGGCATGGATCTGCCCGTCTACGAGATCTTCAGCGAACACGGCGCCGGCCAGTTCGAGATCAACCTCGAACCGGCTCCGGGCCTCAGGGCGATCGATGACGTCGTCACCCTGAAGATCGCGATCAAAGAGGTGGCGCAGAGCCTCGGCCTTCGGGCCACGTTCCTGGCCAGGCCGACCAATCTCTGGGAAACCCCGACCTCTGGCTACCACCTGCACCAGATGTTGAGGGACGCCACCGGCGGCAACGCCTTCTACGATCCGGACTCGCCCGATTCCCTGTCCGCGACCTGCCGCCATTACATCGGTGGTCAGCTTGCTCACGCCATCGGCATGACGGGGATTGCAGCACCCACGGTCACGGCCTACAAGCGCTACATCCCCGGCACGTGGGGACCGGTGCGCGTCTCCTGGGGAGTCGACAACCGAACGGCATTGCTGCGCGCCATACGGGCCGGAGACGACACTCACCTCGAGAATCGCCTGGGCAGCTCGGATGCGAACCCGTACCTGCTGGCGGCGGTCAACGTGGCGGCGGGGCTGGATGGGATCGCCAGGAGGATCGAGCCGGGCCAACCGGGCGAGGGCAACATGTTCGAGGACGAACGGTTCCGCCACCTGCCCACGACGTTGATCGAGGGGATCACCGCCTACGCCGCCGATGAGGTCCTGGTCGACGCCCTGGGCCACGATTTCAGCCGGATCTACACCGGCGTGCTGCGAAGGGATTGGAAGCGCTACATCGAGCATGTGTCGGATTGGGAGATCAAGGAGTACCGGGAGGTGCTGTGAGCGCATGGACGGCTCTGATGTCGGGTGACCGCTCGACGACGGGACAACGGCTCCGGAAAGGCACGGGAGGGACGAGGTCGTGACCGACCAGACCCTGCCCTCGATCACCGCCAGGCTCCGGGCCGTGAAGGTCCCGATTCGGGTGCGAAGGATCGTCCTGCACTCGGTCGAGCTGCCGCTCGTCACCCGCTTCCGCACCGCCTACGGGACGACGGTGAAAAAGCGCAGCATCCTGGTGCGCCTCGAGGACGAGGAGGGTGTGGTCGGCTGGGGAGAGGTCCCGGGCGCCGAGGTCCCGACCTACGCTCCCGACACGCACGACAGCAGCTGGTATGCGCTGACCGCTCTCCTGGCCCCACGGGTTACCGGCCGGACCTTCGAGGGCCCGGCGGATCTGGCGGGAGCCTGGGCGGATCTGAAGGGCTACCACTGGCCGATGCACGCGCTCGAGTGCGCGGCCTGGGCGGTGGCTTCGCACAAGCTCGGACGCACTCTGAGCCAGCTGTGGGGTGGCGTGCGGCAGCGGGTCCCGGTGGGTGAGAGCTTCGGCATCGAGGATTCGGTGGACGAGCTGCTGCGGGAGGTCGACCGGCGGCTGTCGGAGGGCTACTGTCGCATCAAGCTCAAGGTCGCACCTGGCTGGGACGTCGAGGTGGCGCGTGCGGTGGCGGCGCGGTTTCCGGGTGTTCCCCTGAGCGTCGATGGCAACTGCGGATATCCCGGGCTCCGGGATGGCCCCTGGCCGGAGCTGGACGAGCTGGGATTGCTGATGATCGAGCAGCCGCTGGCGGCCGAGGCGCTGTGCGATCTCGCCGATCTGCAGGCCGCCCTGCGCACCCCCATCTGCCTCGACGAGAGCGCGAGCTCGCCGGGGATCACCCGGGCCGCGCTGCGGCTCGGGTCGGGCCGCATCGTCAACGTCAAGCCGGCGCGAATCGGCGGCATCGTCGCCAGCGCCGAGGTCCACGACCTCTGCCGGTCCCGGTCGGTGCCGGTCTGGTGTGGGGGGATGCTGGAAACCGGCATCGGCCGCGGGTTCAACCTCGCCCTCGCCGCCCTTCCGAACTTCACGCTGCCCGCCGACATGTCGCCCGCGAGGATCTTCTACGCCGAGGACCTCGTCGAGCCGACCTTCGACATCGAGCCGGACGGAACCATCGCCGTCCCGACCGTTCTCGGTTGCGGATTCCACGTCCAGGAGGATCGAATCGGTCGCTACACCGTGGCCAGGTGGAGCAGCCGATGACCAAAGCCCCGCCCCAGCCGTAGGGACTGGCCTCGCCGCAGGCCCAGAAGAAAGAAAGGAGGGAGTCATGTCGATAGAGAACGAGGCCGACGACGCCACCGTGACCGCCTTCGGGTATCGCCAGCAACTGAGGCGATCCCTTGGCTTTCTCTCGATGTTCACGATCTCGTTCTCCGTGATCTCGATCACGACCGGCATCTTCGTCAACTTCGGCTTCGGGATCACGAACTTCGGTCCGGCCGCGATCTGGACCTGGCCCATCGTGGTGGTCGGGCAGCTGCTGCTCTCACTGGTTCTCGCGGAGCTGGGGAGCCGCGTTCCGATCGCGGGCATCGGCTACCAGTGGGGAGCCCGCCTGGTCGGTCCCAGCCTGGGGTGGATCATCGCCTTCGAGATCCTGGCCGCGTTCATGCTGGCGAGCGGGGGTGAGACCCTGCTGCTGATCTCTCCGCTCATCGCCAGTGTGCTCAACCTCGACGCGAGCAACACCTTGCTGATGACGTTGATCTCGGTCGGCGTCTTCGTCCTGGTCGCCCTGATCAACATCTTCAGCGTCAGGCTGACCGCACGTATCAACAACGTCTCGCTGGTGACCGAGGTCGTGGGCACGGTGGTCCTGGGGCTGATCCTGCTCATCGTCTTTCTGTCCCATCCGAACCACGGCATCGACTTCCTGTTCTCCACCTCCAACCCCGCCCGCAACCCTGCCTGGTATGGCTTCTTCCTGGCCATGCTGATCGGCATCTTCACCATCGAAGGTATGGAGACCGCCTCCGACCTCGGCGAGGAAGGGATCGGGGTGAGGCGAGCCGTGCCCAGGGCGATCATCTACTCCGTCCTGATCTCCGGGGTCCTGGGCATGATCACCCTCTTCTGCGTCGCCCTGGCCATTCCAAACCTGGAGAAGACGGCTTCGGACGCAGCCCCGATCGCCTACATCGCCAGCTACTGGCTGGGCCCGATCGTCTCCAAGATCTTCGTGGTCTGCATCATCTACTCGGTCTTCGCCTTGATCGTCGTTTCGGTGGCGGCGATGGCCAGGCTCGTCTTCTCGCTGTCCCGCGACAACATGCTGCCCGCCAGCGGCTTCCTCGTCCGGGTGAACGACAGGACGCGCACACCGGTCAATGCCATCGTCGTCACCAGCCTCCTGTTCATCGCCGTGATGCTGTTCGCGGCCGCCCGGCCCAACGCCTACGCCATCCTGATCGCCTCCACCCCGATCCTGGCCTACAGCGGCTACCTGCTGATCGTGCTGGCCTACGCCTTCCGGCGCGACCGGATCGCCCATCTTCCCACCGGCTTCGATCTCGGTCGCTGGGCGGTGCCGGTGTTCGCCCTGACCGTCGTCTGGCTGGTCGGGGCGCTGCTCGTGCTCACCCTTCCCTCGGCCTTCCACGACGGCGATAAGACCGCAGCCGGCGTGTTCGTGGTGGCCATCATCTGGTACTTCGTCTGGCTGCGCCGCCGGATCAAGCGCGGGGAGGCCGGTCGGAGCCTCTTGCACCCGTCGGGGATGGGGGCGGCCCCCGATGCCTCGACCGGTGCCTAGGTTGAGGAGGGCGCGGTGCCGCTGACCCAGCCACGGGAGCCCTGGGAGGCTCGCCTCCACGTCGGGGGCGAGGAGGTCACCGCCGCCGGCGGGGCCACGTACCGGGTCGAGAGCCCGGCCAGCGGACGGCACGTCGCCACCGTCGCGGACGCCGGTCCCGAGGACGTCGAGCTGGCGGTGGCCGCCGCCGCCGAGTCGTTCGAACACGGGGTGTGGAGGCGCCGGACGGCGGCCGCCCGCGCCCTCGTGCTGCACCGGATCGCCGAGCTCCTGGTCGAGCGGCAGGACCTGCTGGCGCGGATGGAGTCGCTCTGCTCGGGCAAGCCCATTCGAGACTGCCGGGCGGAGGTGGCGGCGGCGGCGCGGTACTTCCGGTTCTACGCCGGCATCGTCCCGCTCATGACCGGAAACACCATCCCCGTCAACGCCAGCGGACTCGACTTCACGCTTCGAGAACCGATCGGGGTCTGCGCCCTGATCGTGCCCTGGAACGGCCCGCTGGCCATCGCCGCGAAGAAGGCGGCGCCCGCCCTCGCCGCCGGGAACTCGGTGGTCCTGAAGCCCGCTCCCCCCACGCCCTTGACCGCGCTCGAGCTGGAGCGCTGTGCCCGCGAGGCCGGTCTTCCGGGGGGCGTGTTCAACGTGGTCACCGGCGCCGGCCCGGACCCCGGACGGTGGCTGGTGGCACATCCGCGCGTCGACAAGGTGAGCTTCACCGGCAGCACCCGCACCGGGCGGGACATCCTCAAGAACGCGGCCGACGGCATCAAGCGCGTGAGCCTGGAGCTCGGGGGCAAGTCGCCGAACATCGTCTTCGCCGACGCCGATCTGGCCAGGGTGGTGGAGTCGGCCGCCTGGGCCGTCTACTGGAACGGCGGGCAGGATTGTTGTGCGAGAAGCCGCGTCATCGTCGAACGTCCGATCTACGATCGGTTCGTCGAGCAACTCGCCGCTCGGGGCTCGCGGATGCGGGTGGCCGACCCTCTTCGCCCGGACACCGAGATCGGCAGCCTGATCTCCGCCGAGCAGCGCGACCGCGTGCTCGGGTTCATCGCGCGAGCCCGGGAGGCCGGAGCCAGCCTGCACGGCGGTGGTGAGGTCGTGATGGCCGAGGGGCTGGAAGCCGGGAACGCCATCTCACCGGTGGTCGTGGCCGACGTGGACCCGGAGGCCGAGATCGCCCGGGAGGAGGTCTTCGGCCCCGTGGCCACCGTCATCCCCTTCCGCACCGAGGAGGAGGCCATCGCCCTCGCCAACGGCACGGAGTACGGGCTCAGCGGGTCGCTGTGGACACGCGACATCGGCCGGGCCATCCGCATCGTGAAGGAGATCCGTTCCGGGTTGTTGAGCGTCAACTCGGACACCAGCTCCTATCTCGAGGCGCCCTTCGGGGGCCGCAAGCGGAGCGGGATCGGCCGCGAGCAGGGGCTCGAGGGTCTCTACGACTTCACCGAGCTGAAGAACGTCTACATCAGCGACGACTGAGGTGTGGGAAGGACGGGATCATCCGAGTGCGATCATCGAGGGAGTTCGAAGGGGTGCCATGGCCGGAGTCGATCTCGAAGCCGTCAGACGTGACCAGTTCCCGGTCACCGAGGAATGGAGCTGGTTCAACACCGCCGCCTACGGGCCGCTTCCGGTTTGCAACGTGGAGACGCAGACCGCGTTCCTGCGCGAGATGTCGCGGGGCGTGGGGACGAGCGGGGTCGGTCACTGGTGGGAGGGCGCGGACGCGGTTCGGAAGAAGGTCGGTAGCCTGGTCAACTGCGACCCCGATGACGTGGCCTTCCTCAAGAGCACGGGCGAGGGCTTGAGCCTGGTCGCGCTCGGCCTCGACTGGAAGCCCGGCGACGAGGTGGTGACCTACGACCAGGAGTTCCCCAGCGGCGTGTATCCGTGGCTCGCCCTGGCGCCGAAGGGCGTCAGGGTCAGGTTCGTCCGCGACCGGGGTCGCTTTCGGTTCGATCCCGAGGACGTGGAGGAGCTGATCGGGCCGCGTACCCGGGTCGTGAGCCTCAGCCTGGTGAACTTCTGTCACGGCTTTCGGGCCCCCATCGAGGCGATCTCGAAGCTCTGCCGCGACCGAGGGGTGTGGCTGGTGGTGGACGCGGTGCAGGCCGCGGGTTGCCTTAGGGTCGACGCTCGGCAGCTCGGAGCCGACCTGATCTCGGCCCACGGCTACAAGAGCCTGTGCTCCGGATACGGGATCTCGTTTTGCTACGTCTCCCCCCGCCTTCGCGATGCGATCGGGGTCCCCGAGCCGGGATGGAAGTCGATCGAGAACGCCACCAACATCACCCATCAGCTCGACTACCGGCTGGAGTACGCGAGGGGGGCGCGACGCTACGAGTCGGGCGTCCAGAACCTCTCCGGGATGTACGGCATGGGGGCCAGCATCGGGCTCTTCCTGAGTCTCGGGACCCAGGCCATCAACGATCGGGTGCTGGCCATCAGCGCCATGGTCGCGGATCGGCTCGAGGAGCGGGGGTACCGGGTGGTCAGCTCCCGTCGTGCCGGCGAGACCTCGGGCATCGTGGCCGCCGAGCATCCCCGGCTCGGGGCCGGAGAGGTGGCGGCGGCCCTGGCCGGGGCGAAGGTCGCGTGCTCGGTTCGCGAGGGCCGGTTGCGCATCTCGTCGCATCTCTTCAACAACGAGGAGGACGTCGAGAGACTGGCGTCGGCCTTGCCCTGAGGGGGTACCGCCGCGGTGACCGGGGGTACGGGCTCGAGGTGGCGACCGGGACACCGGTGTGCGACGAGCCATCGCTTCCGTTCCGCCCGCCGGGGCGGCGCTCGGCTCCGACCTCGCGGCAGGAGGACGACCGGCGGCGGAACGCGAGGGGTCGGAATCGGCTGCGCTGACGTATCCTGTGGACGGCGTCGCGGGTGCGGCGACGGCAGCCGGCGCCGAACGGCCGACGTCGAGGATCGCTGCTGATGGTGCTACCGCCGGCGGTCACGATTCGGGAGGTGGGGCCCCGGGACGGCTTCCAGATGGAGCCGTCGTTCATCCCCACCGAACGCAAGGTGGAGGTCATCGACGCTCTGGCCCGCACCGGCCTGAGGGAGATCGAGGTCACCTCCTTCGTCCACCCCAAAGCGGTTCCCCAGCTGGCCGACGCCGAGGAGGTGATGGCTCGCCTCCACCGGGTGCGCGGGGTGCGCTACTCGGCCCTCGTCCCCAACCAGCGGGGGGCGGTGCGGGCGATCGAGGCCGGCGTGGACGGCGTCAACGTGGTGGTCTCGGTCACCGAGTCCCACTCCCTGAGCAACGCCCGGATGACCCCGGAGGCGGCCATGGCCCAGGCGGGCCTGATCGCCCGGCTCTGCGAGGAGGCCAGGGTGGAGGCCGGGATCGGCTTCGCCACCGCCCTGGGCTGTCCCTTCGAGGGTATCCCTCCCTACCGGGTGCTGGAGGGCATGGTCGGACGGGCGGTGGAGGATCTGGGCTACGTCCGGGTCAGCATCGCCGACACGGTGGGGATGGCCAACCCGCGGCTGGTCCGGAAGACCATGGACCGGCTGCTGGCCCAGTTCTCGGAGGTCACCTTCTGCCTCCACCTGCACAACACCCGCAACATGGGGCTGGCCAACCTGCTGGCGGGCCTGGAGGTGGGCGTGACCTGGTTCGACAGCTCCGTGGCGGGGCTGGGCGGTTGCCCCTTCGCGCCCGGGGCGAGCGGGAACGTGGCCACCGAGGACGTGGTCAACATGCTGCACGAGATGGGGGTGGAGACCGGCGTGCGGCTCGACGCCTACCTCGAGGTGGCGGCGGCGGTGCGCGACCTGGTCGGCCACGCCGATTCCGGGGTGCTGACGGCGGGGCCGAGCTCGAAGCTGCTGGGACCGTACCGTCCCTCCGCGTCGCCGGGGCGGGTCCCCTCCTGAGGTCGTGTCGAGGCGTGCCGAGCCCACCGCCGGCGAGACGACGGCTGGGGAGGCGCGGGAGCATGGGCCTTCGTAATACTTCCTGACGAGCATGCGGCCGCCTCCGCTCGAGGACGCCCGGGACCAGATCCGGCTTCGCGTGAACCTGCTCGACGTGGTGCAGCAGCACGTCCGACTGCGAAAGCAGGGTCGGGAGCACGTAGGGCTGTGTCCCTTCCACCAGGAGCGGACCCCCAGCTTCTCGGTCAACGAGTCCAAGCAGTCCTGGTACTGCTTCGGCTGCCAGCGGGGCGGTGACGTCTTCGAGTTCGTGGCCCTGATCGAGAAGACCGATTTCGCCGGGGCGCTCCGCATCCTGGCCGAGATGGCGGGGGTGGAGCTGCCGGAGCGGGGGGGATCCGGGGGTGAGCAGCGGACGCAGCTGCGGCGCCGGATCCTGGAGCTGAACCGTCTGGCGGCGCAGTACTACGAGTACGTGCTGCACGCCCTGCCCGCGGGCGAGCCCGGGCGGGGCCTTCTGAGCCAGCGCCGGATCGACGAGGCGACCGCGCGCCGCTTCGGGCTCGGCTACGCGCCGGGAGGAGCCAGCTTCGCCGCCTTCCTGCGCAGCCGCGGCCACTCCCTCGAGGAGGCGCAGGCGGCCGGCCTCGTCCGCCGCGGCCGCGACTACTTCCAGCGGCGCCTGGTGGTGCCGATCCGCGACGAGCGGGGACAGCCGGTGGCGTTCACCGGCCGAACCGTGCTGGCCGACGAGCCCCGGAAGTACGTGAACTCGCCCGAGACCCCGGTGTACGTCAAGGGTCGGGTGCTGTTCGGGCTCGACCTGGCCCGGACGGAGATCGAGGCCAGGGGCCATGCCGTGCTGGTGGAGGGGCAGTTCGATGTCATCGCCGCCCACCAGCACGGCCTCGCCAACGCCGTCGCCAGCTCCGGCACCGCCCTCACTGCCGAGCAGCTCAGGCTGCTGCGTCGCTTCACCGACGAGATCGTGCTGCTCTTCGACAACGACCGGGCGGGCCGAGCCGCCGCCGAGCGGGCGGTGGGCCTGGCTCGGGAGGAGGGGCTTCGGGTGCGCGTGGCCCGGATCCCGGGCCAGGCCAAGGACCCGGACGAGTTCCTGCGCGCCGGGGGTGACTGGGAGGGCCTGTTGCGCGACGCCCGGTCCGGCTGGGAGACGATGATCCGGGACCGGATCCAGGGGCTGAACTCGCACGCGCCCGGGGACCGCGAGCTGGGGGTGCGCCGCATCCGGGAGGTGCTGGGCCAGATCCAGGACCCGGCCGAGAAGGACACCTACGCCGAGTTCGCAGGCCGGCAGTTCGACATCGATCCCCGGCTGCTCCTGGCCGGCGCTCGCGTCCAGAACCGGGACCGGCGGCCTGCTGACCCCCCTCCGGAGTCGGTACCATCGGACCGTTTGACGCCCAGTGTCCCTGGGAACAAGCTGTCGAAAAGTGTCGGTTACCTGCTGCAGGTGCTCGCCGTGCGCCCCGAGGCCCTGGAACGGGTCCGGGGAGGGTTGGACCCCGAGGCTCTCGACGGGGACGACCGGGCGGCCTATCTGCGGGTGGTGAACGCGCTGGAGCGCGGCGGGGTGGAGGGCCTCGAAGGGGAGCTGAAGGACCTCCCGGCCGAGTTGCAGAACCTGGTCCGCCGGGCGTGGGCGGCCCCGCTCCCCGGGACGGGGGACCAGGTGGTGGACGAGCTCGTCGCCCGGATCCGGCAGGAGTCGTTGCGACGGCGACGCAGGGAGATCATCAGGGGCCTGGAAGAAGCCGAACGCCGTCAGGACCATGCCCGAGCGCAGGCCCTGGCCATGGAGCTCAAGCGGCTCAGGGAGCGCGGGTGATTCCGGGGTTGGAGACGAAGGTTGGCCAAGTCCAGGGATAAGTTGGAACCCAGGTTCGAGGACCTCCTGATCCAGCAGGCCGAGGCCCTGATCATCAAAGGCAAGGAGCAGGGCTACCTCACCCCCGACGAGGTCCTGGACGGGTTCCCCGATCTGGAGACGACCGAGCCGGAGCAGGCGTTCCAGATCTTCGCCGCCTTCAAGGAGATGGGGATCGAGATCTCCGACTCCGCCGGCGAGTTCGAGGACAAAGAGGACGTCGACGAGGACATGCAGATGGAGATCGAGATGATGGACTCGGTCTCCCTGGACGACCCGGTGCGCATGTACCTCAAGGAGATCGGTCGGGTGAGCCTGCTCACGGC
>JAJPKS010000401.1 GCA_021323605.1 Bacillota bacterium
GAGCTGGCGAACCGGTACTCGGCCGACATCACCGCCGCCAACCACTGGGACAAGCAGCCCTACACCAGCATCACCCTGCTGGCCGATTCGCTCCAGCACGTCGACCGACTCCGCAGCGAGGTACAGGGCATGGGCTTCCAGGCGGTGACGGCGAACGACGAGTTGCGCCAGTTCGCCGAACGGCTCGGCTACGTGGAGCTGGCCCTGGCCGGCCTGGCCATCATCGCCCTGGCCGTGGCCGCCCTCGGCATCACCAACACCATGTTCTCGGCCGTGGTCGAGCGCACGCGCGAGGTGGGCGTGTTCAAGGCCCTGGGCGCCCGGGCTCGAGACCTGTCCCTGATCTTCGTCACCGAGGCGGGCCTGATCGGCGTGGCGGGCGGCCTGGTCGGCGTCGCCGTCTCGGCGCTGCTGGCCCAGATCGGCAACCAGGTGATCGGGCAGATCGCCCGCGGGCAGGGGGCGATCGGGAGCGCCCTGGACCTGTTCCACCTGGCGCCGCCCATCGCCGTGATCGGGCTCGTCCTGGCGGTCGCGGTGAGCGCCATCAGCGGGCTGTTGCCCGCCCTGCGGGCCTCACGCCTGGACCCGGTACAGGCCCTTCGATACGAGTGACGGCTGCGTCCGGAGCGGGGCGCCGCGGTCCGGGCGTCCCGCCCGGGTCGCGGGGCCGAACCCGACCCTCCTTGCCCCTTCCCGCCCGCCGCCGGAGGTAAGATCGTGTCGCCCGGCGGCAAGGGAAGCCGGTGGAGGCCCGACCGAGGCCGATTCCGGCGCTGTCGCGCAACTGTGAGCGGGGAGCCTCCGCCAACGGCCACTGGAGCCGGTGGCTCCGGGAAGGCGGCGGGCGGGCGAGGATCCGCGAGCCAGGAGACCTGACCGCCGGGGATGCGAGCCCCGTCCGCGCGGGATCGGTGGGGTGCCTCCGGGGCGGCCAGGCCCCTTCCGGCAGTCCCCGTGAGTCAGAGTGGTGGGGACGCCCGCCGGACGCGGGGGGAGCGAGAGGGCCGCCAGAGGAGGCGTACGTGCGCAAGCACCTGCGGTTCGGGGCCAGCGCGTCACTGGCCCTCGTCCTCTCCGTGGCCGCCTGCGGCGGCTCGGCCACCGGCTCCGGAGCCGGTTCCGCCTCCGGCCGCGGGTGCCCGGCCGCCCCCCACCACGCCTACGTGGTGGTGGAGCACCTGTCGGGAAGGGTACTCCAGCGCTGCGTCGGCTTCAGCGGCTCGACCATCGACGGCGATCAGCTCATGCGGCGGAGCCGGATCGAGTACCAGACCCAGACCTTCAGCGGCCTGGGCAAGGCCGTGTGCCAGATCGACCGCGAGCCGGCCCACTTCTCGACCTGCTTCCCCAAGGGGCAGCCCTACTGGGCCCTGTACGAGTCACGGCACGGCGCCCCCTGGGTCACCCCCTCGACCGGCTACGCCGCGCTGAAGCTGGGTGACGGGGACGCCCTGGGATGGAGGTATGTGCCGGCCAGTGGCTCACCGGCGCCTCCGCCCCCGCCTCCGAGGGGGAGCTGAAGGGGCGTGCACGCCCGTGCCGTCCTGGCCTGGTCGGGCGCCTGCCTGGTGATCGTGCTCGCCACCACCAACCCGGTCTACCGGACGCTGGTGCTGGCGACGGCGGCCACGACCGTCGTCGCCGGCGCCGGCGTGGCCCGGGCGCGACGGCTGCTGATCGCCGCCGGGATCGCCGCCCTCTCCGCGGTGGCGCTCAACCTGGTCTCCGCCCACGTCGGCGCCGACGTGCTCTTCGCGCTGCCCGACTCGATCCCCGCTCTGGGCGGCCCGTACACCGCCGAGGCGCTGGTCGAAGGGCTCGCCGCCGGCGTCACCCTGGCCGCGGCCCTGCTGGCCGTGGCCCCGATTTCCCTCCTGCTCGAGCCCTTCGAGGTGGTCGAGGCGTTGCCCGAGGTGCTGGCGGGGACCGGGAGCGCGATCGCCGCCGCCCTCAACCTGATCCCCGGCGTCGCCGCCAGCTTCGCCGCGGTGGCGGAGGCTCAGCGCCTGCGCGGCTGGCGGCCACGGGGGCCGCGCTCCTGGACGGCGGTGGTGGTGCCGGTGGTCCTGAGCGCGATCGAGGACTCCATCCAGCTGGCCGAGGCCATGGAGGCGCGCGCCTTCGGCAGCGGCCCCCGGACACACCTCCGCCGCGCCGCCCCCGGTCCCGAGGACCGGCTGGTGATGGGGGTCGCGGCGGCGGCCGTGGCCGCCTTCCTGGGGGCGCGGGCGACCGGATGGGTCGCCGACTGGGACCCGTATCCCTTCCTCAGCCCGCCGGCGCTGGCGCCGCTCCCGGTCGCCGCCTGCCTGGCGCTGGCGCTTCCGAGCTGGGTATGGCGCTCGCGCGCATCGATCGTCTGACCTACTGGTATCCGGACGCCCGCAGGCCGGCGCTGGCTGGCGTCGAGCTCGAGATCGATCCCGGCCTGACCGTGGTCGCCGGACCTTCGGGGGGCGGGAAGTCGACCCTGCTGCGGGTGTTCAACGGGCTGGTTCCCCACTTCCACGGAGGCCGGCTGGCCGGCACCGCGGTGGTGGCGGGGCTCGACGTGGCCAGAACGTCCACCCGGCGGCTGGCCCGGGAGGTCGGCTTCGTGTTCCAGGACCCGGAGCTGCAGACCGTGCGCGGCGTGGTCGAGCAAGAGGTCGCCTTCGGGCTGGAGAACCTGGCCGTGGCCGAGGCGGAGCTGCCGGGCCGGGTGGAGGAGGCGCTGGAGGCGGTGGGCATGGACGGGCTGCGTGGGCGCCGGGTACGCACCCTGAGCGGGGGGGAGCGCCAGCGCCTGGCCCTGGCCGCGGCCCTGGCCCTGCGACCCCGGCTGGTGGCGCTGGACGAGCCCACCTCCCAGCTCGACCCGGAGGGCTCGCGCCTGCTGGTGGCGGTGTGCCGCGAGCTGGCCCGTGGCGGACGGGCGGTGGTGGTGGCGGAGCACCGTCTGGAGTCGCTCCTGCCAGGGGCGGGGCGGGTGGTGCTGGTGGAGGCGGGGCGGGTGACCGCCTTCGCCGATCCCCGGGCGGCGGCGCCCCGGCTGGCCGCGGCGCCGGCGATCGTGCGCCTCGGCCTGGCGCTGGGCTGGAGCCCCCTGCCGCTGACGCCGGAGGAGGCGCCGATCCCGCGGCTCCGGGGCGGAGAGGCGCCGCCACGCCCCCGGCCGGGCCCCGAGGTCTGGGCACTACGCGCGGTCAGCGTCGGCCCGGCCGGGCGCGCCGTCCTGGAGGGCGTGGATCTGGCCGGCGGAGCCGGTGAGGTGGTGGTGCTGATGGGGCCCAACGGCGGGGGCAAGACCACCCTGCTGCGCGTGCTCGCCGGCGCGCTGCGGCCCCTGGCGGGCCGGGTCGAGTGCCGACCCGGCCGCGTCGCCTACCTTCCCCAGAACCCGACCGTCCTCTTGCACCGGCCCACGCTTCGAGACGAGGTCCGTTTCACCCTGGAGCGGGCGAGCGATCCGGAGCCGCCCGAGGTGATCCTGGGACGCCTGGGCCTGCTGGAGGTGGCGGGGCACTACCCCCGCGATCTCTCCAGCGGGCAACGCCAGCGGGCCGCGCTCGCCGCCGTGCTGCCGGGCTCGCCCCGGCTCGTCCTGCTGGACGAGCCCACCCGGGGCATGGACGGCGAGGCCCGGGTCGCCCTCCGCGATCTCCTGGTCGAGCTGAAGGACCGGGGCACGGCGGTGGTCCTGGCCACCCACGACGCCGACCTGGCGGCCGAGGTCGGCGACCGAGTGGTTCGGGTGGGGGAGGGGGTGGTCCGCGACCTCGGCCACCCCGCCGTCGCCCTGTCCGCCCCCTCGGAGCTGGCCACCCAGATCGGCCGGCTCTACCCGGGCGGGCCGGTCACGGTCGAGGGCGTGCTCCGGCGCCTGACCGCTCCCTCGACCCCCGGGGAGGCCGGACGATGACCTCCTCCCGCGCCCCCGCCCTGCTCCTGGGGGCGATCTCCCTGCCCGGCGCCGGTCTCTTCGTCTGGCCCTTCCTGGTCCCCGGCGGGGTGCCCGACGCGCCGGCACTGGCCCTCTCCCTGGCCGCGGCCCTGGCCCTGCTCCTGATCGAGGTGGGCACGCGGCATCTCGACGCCCGGCGGCTGGCGCTGCTGGCCGTGCTGGCCGCGATCGACGCCGGCCTGCGGCTGGCGGTGGTGATCGGGATCGGCGGCTTCAGCCCCATCTTCTTCCTGGTGCTCTGTGCCGGCTTCGTCTTCGGCCCCTCCTACGGATTCCTGGTCGGCGCCTACTCGATCCTGGTCTCGGCCCTGGGCGCCGGCGGCATCGGCCCCTGGCTCCCCTACCAGGTGTTCGCCACCGGTTGGGTGGGGGCGTGGGCGGGCCTGGCCGGGCTGGCCTGGCGGGAGGTGGGGGGCTCGCCACGACCCGGCCCCGGGGCCGGGCCGGGCCGGCCGAGGGGGCGCGGTGAGGTCCTGGTCCTGGCGGCGGTGGGCCTGCTCAGCGGCTGGGCCTTCGGAGCCCTGATGGACGTCCAGACCTGGGTCGCCGGCTACGGCGGCAACCCGACCCTGGGCTGGAGCCCGGGCCTGCCACCGGCGACGGCGCTGCTCCACTTCGGCCGCTTCTACCTGGCCACCTCGCTCGCGTACGACAGCTTTCGAGCCGTGGGCAACCTGCTCATGGTGCTCCTGCTCGGCCCTCCCGTTCTCGCCGCCCTCTCCCGGCTCCGGTCCCGGCTAAGCTTCGAGGTGGTGAAGGAGTGATGCGTGCCTCCGCCTATCCCCTGGTCGACGCGGAGCGGGCGCTGGCCCTGGTCCTGGAGCACACCCCGGTCCTACCCGGGGAGGAGGTGAGCCTGGCCGACGCCTGGGGTCGGGTGCTGGTCGAGGACCTGGTCGCGCCCCACCAGCTCCCCTCCTTCCCGGCCAGCGCCGTGGACGGCTACGCCATCCGCGCCGCCGACGGAGGCGGGCGCCTGCCGGTGGTGGGCGAGTCCGCCGCCGGGCGACCCTTCCTCGCCCCCCTGCCCGAGCGGGCCGCGGTCCGCATCCTGACCGGCGGGGTGGTGCCGCCGGGGGCGGACACCGTGGTCATGCTCGAGGACACGCGGGAGGAGGACGGCGAGGTGCTGGTGCCGGTGGGATTTCCGGCCGGCCGCAACCTGCACCGACCCGGCGACGACCTCCGCCGGGGCGAGCTGGTGGTGCCCCGGGGCGAGCCCCTGGGGGCGGCCGAGCTGGGCCTGGCCGCCGCCCTCGGCCTTCCCCGGCTGCGCGTCCACCGGCGGCCGCGGGCGGCGCTGCTCTCCACCGGCGGCGAGCTGGTGGAGGTGGGCCAGGCGCCGGGCCCGGGGCAGATCGTGGACTCCAACCGCTGGGCGCTGCTGGCGGCCCTGCGGGAAGCGGGGGCGGAGGTCACGGTGC
>JAJPKS010000437.1 GCA_021323605.1 Bacillota bacterium
TCGGTCAGGGTGCCGGTCTTGTCCGTGAACAGGACCTCGACGTTGCCCAGGTCCTCGATGCTCACCAGCCGCTTGACCAGGACCGAGCGCCGGGCCAGCCGCTCGGCGCCGTAGGAGAGGCTGACGCTCACGATCGCGGGTAGCAGCTGCGGGGTGAGCCCGACCGCGATGGCGAGGGAGAAGAGGGCCGAGTCCAGGAGGGGACGGCGGAGCAGCGCGTCGATGACGAAGATCGAGGCGGCGAGGATCAGGGTGACGCGGACCAGCAGGCCCGAGAAGCCACGCAGGCCCTGCTGGAACCCAGTCTCGCCCGCGGAGCGGCCCAGCGCCCCGGCGATGCGGCCGAAGGCGGTCGCCGGGCCGGTGACCACGACCAGGCCGAGGCCGCTCCCGGCCGCCACCACCGTGCCCGTGAAGGCGCACGAGGCCAGCTCCAGGGGCGAGTCCGCCGCGGTCACGGGGAGGGCGGTCTTGGCCGCCGGCACCGACTCGCCGGTGAGCACGGCCTCGTCGCACTCCAGGCCGTGGACCTCCAGCAGCCGCAGGTCGGCGGGCACGATGTCCCCCACCTGGAGGCGGACCACGTCGCCGGGAACCAGCTCGGCCACGTCGACGGCGCGCGGCGAGCCGTCGCGCAGGGCCAGGCTACGGTGGCGGATGCGGGAGTGGAGGCGCTCGACGGCCCGCTCGGAGCGGAACTCGTTGACGAAGCCGAGCCCGACCCCGAGGGCGATGATGGCCAGGATGATGACCGCGTCGGCGTGCTCGCCCACGAAGAGGCTGACCAGGGCGGCCGCGACCAGGAGCAGCAGCAGAGGGTTGGCCAGCTGCCGTCCCAGCACCCGCCAGGGGCTGGCGGCGTGGCTCCGGAGGGCGTTGGGCCCGTGCTCGGCCAGCCGCCGCGCCGCCTCCCCCTCGCCCAGGCCACCCGGGGAGCTGCCCAGACGCCGCAGGACCTCGACACCGGGGAGACGGGCGGCCTCGATCAGGTCCACGGCCGTCAGCCGAGCGGCCGGCGTGGCTTGGCCCCATCCGGCGGAGGTGGCGTCCTGGCCTCGACCCGGACCCGGGCGTCGACCGGGGCCGCGCCGGACGGGCTGACGATGACCGGGTTCAAGTCCACCTCGGCCAGCTCGGGCAGGTCCTCGGCCAGCGCTCCCACCCGCAGCACCAGCTCCCGGAGCGCGTCCACGTCGGCCCGGGGCCGGCCCCGGTGGCCTTCCAGGAGCGGGAAGGTCCGGAGCGCCCGCAGCATCTCCTCGGCCTCGGATGGACCGAGCGGCGTCAGCCGCACGCTCACGTCCTTGAGCACCTCCACCGCCGTGCCTCCGGCGCCGCAGGCCAGCACCGGCCCGAAGAGCGGGTCCTGGACCACGCCCACGATCATCTCCACCCCCGGGGTCAGCATCCGTTGCACGATGAAGCCCTCGACCCCGATCCCGGCCGCGGCCAGACGGGCCCGCATCCGCTCCGCCGCCGTCCGCACGGCGCGGGGTCCCCGCAGGGACAACACCACCGCCCCGGCCTCGGTCTTGTGGACGATCCCGGGGCCGAAGGCCTTGAGCGCCATCCTCCCGCCCAGGGCGCGGGCCGCCTCCGCGGCCTCCTCGGGTGAGGCCGCCAGCCGGGTCTCGGGGAGCCGGATGCCGTAGCAGTCCAGGATCGCGGCCACCGCCTCCGGGCGCAGCCAGCCGGCGCCCTCCCCCAGCATCCGGGCCACGATCGCCCGGGCCTCGTCGGTGCGGGCGTCCGCCGGTCGCCAGGACGGGACCTCGGGCCGGCGCCGCCACTCCGCCCAGGTGGCCGCCCGCCCCAGGGCCCGGGCGGCGTCCTCCGGGAAGGCGTAGACCGGGACCCGGGCCTCGGCCGGGGCTGCGCTCGCGTCCTCGGGGTTGAAGACCCCGAGCACCGGCAGCCTCCCGCCCAGGGTGGTGGCCGCTCGGTGCACGGCGGCGGCGATCCCGCCGCCGTGGCTGGCCAGCGGGGGGATGAAGATCACGATGAGGGCGTCCACTTCGCCGCTCCCGGCCAGGGCGAGGATGGCGCGTTCGTAGTCCTCGGGCCGGGCGCTGGCGATCAGGTCGACCGGGTTGGCGGTGGCGGCCTGGGCGGGAAGGAAGGAGGCCAGCCGCCGGCGGGTGCCCTCCGACAGCGCCGGCACCTCCAGCCCGGCGTCGGCACAGGCGTCCGCGCAGAGGATGCCCAGGCCGCCGGCGTTGGTCACGATGCCGACCCGGCGCCCGCCCGGGGGCGGTTGGGTGCTCAACAGGGAGGCCACGTGGAACAACTCGCCCAGGGTGTCGGCCCGGATCACCCCGGACTGGCGGAAGAGGGCCTCGACGGTGACGTCGGAGGCGGCCAGGAGCGCCCCGGTGTGGGAGGAGGTGGCCAGCGCCCCGGCCGCGGAGCGTCCGCTCTTCACGGCCAGGATCGGCTTGTGCCGGCCGATGCGGCGGGCGAGGCGGGAGAAACGGCGCGGGTTCCCGAAGGATTCCAGGTAGAGCACGATCAGGTCGGTCTCCGGGTCCGACTCCCAGTACTCGAGCAGGTCGTTGCCGGAGACGTCGGCCTTGTTCCCGACCGACACGAAGGTGGAGAGTCCAAGGCCGAGACGGCGTGCCTGGTCGATCACGGCCAGACCCAGGGCCCCGCTCTGGGACATGAACCCGACCCGTCCCCGGGGCGGGGAGGAGGGGGCGAAGGTCGCGTTCAGGGGATGCTCGGGGTGGGTGTTGATGACGCCCATGCAGTTGGGGCCGATCAGGCGCATGCCGGCGTCGCGGCAGACCTCGAGCAGCTCGGCCTGCCGGGCCCGGCCCTCCTCACCGCTCTCGGCGAAGCCGGAGGAGATCACGACCAGGGCCCCCACCCCCTTCGCCGCGCAGGCCCTCGCCACCCCGACCACGGCGGCCGCCGGCACCACCACCACGGCCAGGTCGACCGGCCCCGGTATCCGCTCCAGGTCGGGGTAGGCGACCACCGACTGCACCACCGGGTGGGGGCTGACGGGATAGACGGGGCCGGGGAAGCCGGATTCCAGGAGGTTGTGGAGGACCTCGCCCCCGATCGTGCCCCGGCGGCGGGAGGCGCCCACCACGGCGATCGACCGGGGCTCCAGAAATCGCCGCAGGGCGGCGATCGCGCTCAGCTGCTCCCGTCGCTCGAAGCGCTCCCGGGCCTCCTCGGTGAGCGAGGTCGGGAACTCGACCTCGATCACCCCGTAGGCGGAGCGGACGTTGAGGGGAAGGCCGCTGTCGCGGAAGACCGTCAGCATGCGATGGTTCTCGGGCATCACCTCGGCGGTGAAGACCGAGATCCCGGCGGCGGCCGCGGCCGCGGCCAGGTGCCCGAGCAGGATCGTGCCCAGGCCCATGCCCTGGAGGGCGTCCGCCACCGCGAGGGCGACCTCGGCCCGGCCGGGGCCCTCCAGGGCGTAGGAGCCGTGTCCCACGATCTCGCCGCCGCGCCGGGCGACCAGGCCGTGGCGCTCGCGGTAGTCCACCTCGACGAACCGCCGGGCGATCGCGTCCAGATCCTTGACCTGGCTGAAGAAGCGGAAGATCCGGGACTCCGTGGACAGTCCGGCCAGGAAGCGCCGCAACGCCTCCCGGTCCTCGGGCACCACCGGCCGGATGTGGACCGTCGATCCGTCTCGGAGCGTGACGTCCACGTCCGGATGGGCCGGGAACGTCGCCTCGCCGCCCGACGGGACCTCTCCGCTCACGGCCCTGGCTCAGGTGGAGGGGACGACGCCGGCCGGGGCCGGCAGGGTCGGGCGCCGGCGGCATCCGGGGCGATGGTGGCCGCGGAGGAGCGGCCGGGGGGCGGATGGTGGGTCCGGCCCATCTCCGACCGCTCCTCCATGGGTCCGGTCAGAGCTCCTCGACGGGTGAGACCCGGCGCAGGTGGAGGTAGCCGAGGATGACCAGCACCAGCATCACCCCGGCCAGGGCGAAGGAGGCGATGGCGGCGTAGAGGGCCATCTGCCCCAGCTCCCAGAACCCGTATGCCTCGAGCAAGAGGCCGCGCAGCGTCTCGCCCTGGAAGAGGGTGGCCGCCTCCGCCTTCAGCTGGGCGTTGTTGGGCTGCTGCTGGGCCGCGGCGCTGACCTGGGCGTAGGTCTGTCCGTGGGCGATCTCCTTCAGGTGGACGGCGATGAAGTGGTTGGCGTACGCCTCGGCCTGAGGGCCGGTGAGGAGCTGTTGCCCGGCGTACGGCCTCAGGTACGGCCCGATCTCAGGGTTGGCCAGCTGGGGGCTGTTCGCGGCCGGGAAGAAGATCTTCTGCTGCGCCAGCTCGTCGTGAACGGTGGAGCTGACGAAGCTGTACCCCCACATGAGCAGCGATCCGGCGACGACCAGCACCACGACCAGCATGGCACCTCCGGCGGTCAGGATCGCGTCGAACGTCTTGCGTCGCATCTCGAGCCAAACCCTCCTGCTCGATGAAAACCTTCATTCGAGCTGAGTGTGGAAGCGGGGTCCGCACCCCCCACAGGGCCAGAGGTCCCGTCCGCCGACCAGCCGTCGGCCGATCCGGCCCGGGCCGATCGGCCCGAACGGTCCCTCATTGCGCTGGCCCGGTGGTGTCGAGAGCCCTTCTTGGGGGCGCCTCAGAACCGGCGGCCGGTGACCTCGATGGGGTGGACGGCGAGCCAGTGGTGCCGCTCGCCGGGCGCGTCGGGCCGCAGCTCGAGTTCCCGCTGCGCCCGGGCCAGGAGCTGGCTCGAGGCCGGGAGCTCCTGCACGATCCCCTTCACCACCACGCTCCAGACGGCCTCTCCCTCGGCGCCGTCCACCTCGAAGACCGCGCTCTCCATGAACGAGTGCTCGAGCTTGGTCCCGGGGGCGGTCCGGAACACGATCAGCTCGTCGAGGAGGGCGTAGTTGACGGGAAAGATCTCCGGATGCCCCTCCACCACCAGCCCGATCCGCCCCAGCCGCTGCGAGGCCAGCAGTCGGTAGCACTCGGGGGTGGAGAGCCGCTCCATCCCATCGTCGGCCCGAATCGGCATCAGCTCCCTCCTGGGCGATCCCGCCTGGCGATCAACCTGCACCCATCATGACCCGTCGCCCGGCCTGGCGCCAGCGCCGAGGGCGCCTCTCCGGGCCGATCGGGGGTCGGATCGGGCGCGAGCCGTCTCCTCGCTCTCCCGGAGAGTCGGCACAGCGGCGCGGTCCCGGCGCTGCGGGACCTTCGTCCATACCTCGCCGGCGACCGGACACACCCGCCGCGTGAGCCGCTGACGGTGGCTCCAGGACGCCGGCCCGGTCGGCCCCAGATCTCCAGGTCGACCGCCCCGCCTCTCGACCGGACACGTCTTGGCGAATCGCTCTGGCCGCGACGCCGGCTCCTCCCGAAGACGGGCCATGGTCCCCGGTCCCCCGGGACCCTGGTCCGTTGAGCGGAGGATGGACGATCACGAGGCTGGAGGCATGACGTCCACGACCACCGGGCGACCGGCCGGAGGCCCGGCGGGGCGCGGGCCGGACCATCGGCCGGCCCTGATGGAGGCATCACCATGAGCGTCGACCCCCGGATCCGGATCGAGGGCAGCGGTCGGCGGGCGCTCTGGCTCGCCACCCTCGCCTTTTTCGGCGGCTTCGCCGGAGTCGCGGTCTTCGGGCCGATGGTGCCCCGGTTCGCCTCCCTGCTGCACCTGACCCCGCTGGAGGCCGGCGTCCTGGCCAGCATCCCCAACCTCACCGGCTCGCTGCTCCGCATCCCCTTCGGGGC
The DNA here is from genome assembly GCA_021323605.1 of Bacillota bacterium. Lineage (GTDB taxonomy): Bacteria > Chloroflexota > Dormibacteria > Dormibacterales > Dormibacteraceae > CADDZO01. Next base: position 5,737 of record JAJPKS010000437.1, read on the forward strand.
CTGGGTGGATCGAGTGGGCGGGCGCAGACCCTTCGCCGTGCTCCTCGGTCTCACCCTGGTCGGCATGGCCGGGCTCCTGGTCCTCCTGAGGGCCGCGTACCCGGGACACATGGACGGCACCTTCCCGCTCCTGCTCGCCCTGGGCACGCTCATCGGCTGTGGCGTCGCCACCTTCTCGGTGGGCATCGCCCAGGTCTCTTACTGGTTTCCCAGGGAGCGACAGGGCGGTCCCCTGGGGGTGTTCGCCGGCCTTGGCAACACCTCGCCCGGCCTCTCCTCCTGGCTGCTGCCCCTGGCCGTGGGCTCGCTGGGCATCCTCAGCGCGTACGGGCTGTGGCTGCTGGCCCTGCTCGTCGTCACCGTTGTCTACGTCTGGTTCGTCCGTGACGCCCCCTGGTTCCAGCTGCGGCGGCGAGGACGCGAGGCCGAGGCGGCACGCCTGGCCGAGCGGGGGACGGGCCTGGTCCCCTCCGGGTCGACCTGGCAGGGACTGGCCCTGGCCGCCCGGGAGCCGGTGACCTGGGCGCTGGTGTTCTTCTACTTCATCTCCTTCGGCGGCTTCCTGGCCCTCACCGCCTGGCTGCCGACGTACTGGCACGCGGTGTACGCCGTGTCCCTCACCGCCGGGGGCCTGCTGACCCTCGCGTTCTCGCTGGCCACCGCCCTGGTCAGGGTGCCCGGCGGCCTCCTCTCCGATCGCCTCTCGATCCGTTACGCCCTGGCCGGGAACTTCGGGCTGATCCTGGTCGCCTCGCTGGCGGCCGCTTTCTCGGGGAGCTTCGGTCTCTCCCTGGCCGCGACGGTGGGGATCGCCCTGGGCATGGGGCTCCAGAACGCCATCGTCTTCAAACTGTTGCCCCGCTTCGTACCCCACGCGGTGGGCGGAGCCTCCGGCTGGGTGGGGGGCCTCGGGGCGCTGGGCGGCTTCGTGCTGCCCCCGGTCATGGGCTGGATCGCGGGCGCGATGACGGGAACCACCGGCTACGAGCGAGGCTTCCTCGTGGTCTCCGGTCTGGCCGTCCTCGGCCTGGCCACGACCGGCTGGCTGGCCCGCTGGCGACGCTCGGCTGCCCGGGCGCCTCACCGCCGACCGCAGGCCACGCGGATCTGAACGACGCGGCCGCTCCGGCCCGCCTCGGCGCCGCCGTGATCGCCGGCCCTCCGGGCCGTGGGCCGGGGTCGGGGAGGGCGAAGCAGGAATCCCATCCGGGCCTGGCGCCGGCCGCCTCGGGGAGCCGAGCACCGGGCCGGGGCCGTGTGGGCCGATCCTCCGGCTTCAACGAGCCGGGGCGCGAGACCCGCGGCCGGCCGTCGAGCGTGCCCGCTGCCTCCACCCCGGCCGGCACGCGAACACCCGACCGGCGCCGCCGGCGCAGGAGACGGTCACCATCCAGCCGTTGGGGATCGAGGCCGTCGCCTTGCCCGTGCCCACCACCGCCGGCACCCTGAGCTGCCGGCAGAGCGCCGCCATGCGGCCGTAGCGGTCGCCGCGATCGGTGACGACGGCCGCCGCCTGCCGCAGGAGTGGCATCCAGTCGGCGTCGACATCGACGGTGACGAGCACGTCCCCGGGACGGCATCGTGCCGCCTCGACCAGGCTCCGCACCACGCATGCGCGGCCGCTGGCGTGGACGCCGGCGGCCGCCGCGGCGGTGCCCTCGACGAGGAGGGTTCCGGCCTCCATCGGCCCGCCGTTCGCATCGCGCACGTCACATCACCTCTCGAGTACAGGATCGACCCCCCGAGGCCAGATCGTCCAGGGGCCGATGGCCCTGGACGGCAGGGGACCGTGGCACGAGGTCGTGACGATCGCGATCGAGCGGCGCCGTTCCACGCCCGACGGGGCGTCGGCTCGCCTGGTGTGCGCACCCTCCTCGCCCTTCTCCCCGGAACCGTCGCCGACCGGGCCCTGCCTGGTTCGGGCGGCCGGCGCCCTTCCCTGCTCACCGGTCCGACCCACGCCAGATCAGGCGATGGACGGGGATCCAGCGTGGGATGTCCCGCAGGCCGGGGATGAAGGGCACCAGCGCCAGGGCCACCGTCAGCACGCCCATGGAGAGGATGACCAGCAGGTCGGCGCTGGAGGAGGCGTTGTAGGGCGGGATCTGGTACCACATGGTGTACAGCCAGAGCCAGGTCTGGCCCGGGTAGCTGCCGGTCTCGTTCATCACTCCCCACTGGCTGCCCAGCAGGTGCTGCTCCTGGGCCAGACCGGCGAAGTAGTCCCCGTCGCCGAGGAAGAGCAAGGGGCGGGTGAAGTCGGTCTGATAGAAGCGTGTGCTGGAGCGGAGCTGGCCGTCCAGGGCGCCCGATCGGGCGATCGTGAGCAGGTTGCTCAGCATCTCCGCCATCGGGCCGTACGAGCCCGGCGGGACCACGACCTGACCGTTCCGCACCGTGGCTTTGTCGAGGGCGTGAGCGTAGGCGTCGAGCCAGCTCGAGCGCTGGCCGGGCGAGGCCGCCCGGTAACGGGCCAGGGCCGAAGCCAGCTGGGGGTTGCCCGCGCTCGCCGTCTGGAGCGGCTGAAGGACGAAGTCCCGGGCCGGGTCGACCGGCAGGTGGACGCCGGCCCACTCCTGGGGCTGGATGAACCCGAAGCTCTGCACCGAGCCGGTGGCGTGGTTGTAGGGAGGCCCGTACTGGGCACTGGTGCTCTGGCCCTGCAGCTCCTGAACGGCCGTGCGCTCGAACCCGGTCGGATCGGCCTGAGCCCAGCTCTGGATGGTGACCGGGGGGACGTCCGGCGAGGAGAGGACCGCCGCCAGGACGAGGACGAGGATCGCGGTCCCGGCCAGAGCCAGGACCAGCTCCTTGACGAGGTCGTACGGGACCATGCGGACGCCTGCGTAGTAGGCCGCCTGGTCCACGCTACGGCGGCTGCCCCTCATCGCTCCGACCTCTCCGACAGGGGCCTGACCACACCACGCATGCGCACGAGCAGGATGTGCACCACCACGAAGAGCAACAGGGCGCCCGGCAACAACAGGACGTGCAGCCCGTACATCTGCCCGAAGTTGAGGACGTTGAAGAAGGCGCCGATGCCCACCGAGTTCATGGCGTCCTTGGCATTGACCCCGATCCATTGGGAGTCGAAGTTCTCCTGCGAGAGGTAGCCGGTGAACGCGGTCCCGATGCTGAGCACGAAGAGCAGCACGCCGGTGACCCAGGTGAGCGCCCGCCCGTCGCGCCACCCCGCGCCGAAGAACTGGGCCCAGAGGTGCAGCACCATGAACACGAAGAACACCTGGGTGGACCAGAAGTGGAGACTGTTGAAGAACCTGCCCTGAGGTGAGACGTGCCACCACTGGGGACCGAAGAAGGCACAGACGGCGCCGCTGACGACCACCCAGGTTAGAGCGGCCAGGGTGATGGCCCCGAAAACGTACGTCCAGGAGCGAACGAAGGCGGGCTGACGCTCCGGGAGCAGATGCTCCAGCGGCAGCTGTCGCGCCAGATAGCGCCTGATCGCGAACGTCCAGCTGCCCCTCAACTCCGGGTCGATCCGTTCACTCATCGGTCGGAGCCTCCTCGGACCCGTGGTGGCGCCGATGTCCCGGGAAGGGAGCCAGCAGAGCCGTCACGAACAGCGCGATCATCCCCAGGATCAGTGCCCCGTTGGGCACCGAGATCAGGATGAACCCCCAGTGGAAGTAGGTCGCCGGGGTGTCCATGCTCCCTCCTCGTTCTCATGTCGCTCGGTTCCCGGTCCGGTCGGCCTCCGCGCGACATCGGGCCGCGGCGTCCCTCGGAAAAGGGGAGGCACGCCGGGTACGAGACCACGTGTCGCGCGCTCCCGGACCCTCCACGAACCTCGTATCCAGCATCGCTGACGCCCGACAGCCTGGCGCGCTGCGGCAGGGCGGCCAAGGGCCGATCGGACGTGGTTGAACGGGACCGAGGTCGATCCCGAGACCCGCTCGAATCGGGTGCGAACCCACCGGACGTGGGCCAGGTGGTGGTCACCGCTCGAGGACGAAGCGGCCGGAAGGGGAGCCACGGGGCCGCTGCCGGGGGTTGGCGCGCGCTCCGTGGCTGCGGTCGGGGCCCGAGCTGGAGGCCGCATCCGCTGGCCGGGTCTCGAGTCCCCGATCGAGCGGGGCATTGGACTCTGACGAACGCGACGGCGCGCGTGGAGGATGCTGGCCGTGGAATCGGACCGCCGGCCTCCGCGAGCGTTCACCGGTCGGGATTCCGCCGGCGTGTCGGCGGGCGCCGCCGTCGTGCCCCCTGGACCTCGGTCCGGGCGTTGGCTCCATGGTGGCGCGGCCGGTCGGTCGCGAATCGGCGAGAGCAGGAGGTAGATCGACCATGTTCGAGCGGATCGTGCTCGCGATCGACGCGTCGGAGCACTCGCGGCAGGCGACGCAGGTCACTGCGGAGCTCGCGGCCAGGCTCGGTGCGGAGGTGAGCGTCGTGCACGTCTTCGAGGTCGCCCCCGTCCCGCTGGCGCCCGGCGTGCGCCCCGTGGACGTGATGCCGGAGGCGAGGGCGAGCGCCGAGAAGCTGGTGGCGGAGGCGGTTGCCGAGCTGGAGCGGGCGGGGGTGAAGGCCACCGGTCAGGTCAGCGACACCGCCCGGTCGACGGCCGCCCAGATCATGGACGCGGCCCGGACGGCCAACGCGGGCCTGATCGTGATGGGCTCACGCGGCCTCTCCGACCTGCACGGGCTGATGGTCGGCAGCAACACGCACAAGGTGATCCACCTCGCCCACTGCCCCGTGCTGGTGGTCCGCTGACCCGGGTGGGGCCACGCCGCCCATGGTGCCGCCCCCGTACGGATCGCGGTTCGGCGTCACCCCGCGGGGAGCGGAGCGACGGCGCTTGCGGCGATCCCGGCCGGGGCCGCCGAGCCCACCGGACAGGTGACCGATGGCCCTGGCACGCCGGCGGCGGCGCCGGTAGCGTGGCCACGTGATGCAGCGCCTGCGAGCCGTCGTCCGGCCGGCGCCGAACCACGCCTCGCGCGAGGCCGTCGGAGAGGAGGGGTCCGCCGGAGGGACCGGGACCGAGCCTCGCGCCGGGTCCCCCCTGCTGCGGCTCTACCGGACGACGCTGGGCAACTCCCGCTTCGTGCTCGCCTGCGTCGCCCTGGGCCTGGCCGCGGGCCTCATCGCCTGGATCCTGGGGAGGCCGACGGTGGCGGACCTGGCCTGGGCCGCGACCACCGCCATCGCCCTGATCCCCCTGACGGTTTCCGTCCTGTTGGATCTCCTCCACCGCGAGCTGGGGGTGGACGTGATCGCGCTCCTGGCCATGGGCGGGGCCCTCGCCTTCGGCCAGCCGCTCGCGGGCGCGGTGGTGGCCCTGATGCTGTCCGGCGGTCTCTCGCTGGAGTCCTACGCCCAGGGCCGGGCCAGCCGGGAGCTGCGGGCCCTCCTGGCCCGAGCTCCCCGCATGGCCCGTGTGCGGCGGGGCGACGAGCTGCGACTGGTGGCGGCCGAGGAGGTGCGACGCGGCGACCTGCTCCTGATGGGGAGTGGAGAGGTGGTGCCGGTGGACGGGGTGGTGGCGGAGGGGGTCGCGGTGCTGGACGAGGCGGCCCTCACCGGGGAGTCGCGTCCGGTCGAGCGCAGGCCCGGCGACCTGGTCAGGAGCGGGGCGGTCAACGCCGGAGGACCGTTCGGTCTGCGCGCGACCGCGACCGTGGGGGAGTCCACCTACGCCGGCATCGTCCGGCTGGTACGCGAGGCCCAGGCCTCCAAGGCGCCCTTCGTCCGTCTCGCCGATCGCTACGCGGTGGTCTTCCTCCCGCTCACCCTGGCCATCGCCGCCGCGGCCGGGATCGCCAGCCGGGATCCGGTGCGTGCCCTGGCGGTCCTGGTCGTGGCCACGCCCTGCCCTCTGATCCTGGCCGTGCCGGTGGCCGTCGTCGGCGGCATCTCGCGTGCAGCCCGGCGGGGCATCGTGGTCAAGGGAGGCGCGGCCCTGGAGGCCCTGGCCAGGACCCGGGTCGTGCTGCTCGACAAGACCGGCACCCTGACCGCGGGCTCGCCCCGGGTGTCGGACGTGGAGACGTTCGGCACCCGAACCCCCGAGGAGCTGGTGCGACTCGCCGCCTCGCTCGACCAGGTGTCGTCACACGTCTTCGCCCCCGCCATCGTGGCCGCGGCCAGGGATCGGGGGCTGGCGCTGAGCATGCCTGAGAACGTGCACGAGGAGACCGGTCAGGGCATCGAGGGCAGGGTGGGCGGCCACCGCGTCGCCCTGGGCAAGGCACGATGGCTGGTGGGCGAGGGGGAGCTGCCGCCCGCGGTCAGGGCGGTGCGCCGCCGGACCGCCATGGACGGCTCGTCGAGCGTGTTCGTGTCCGTCGACGGCGACCTGTGCGGTGCCCTGATCCTGGAGGATCCCATCCGCGGCGACGCTCCTCGGGCCGTCAGGACCCTGCGCCGGGCCGGGGTCCGGCGGGTGGTGGTGGCCACCGGCGACCACCCCGACGTCGCGGAGCTGGTCGGAGCCGCGGTGGGCGCGGATCAGGTACTGGCCGAGCAGAGCCCGGCCGACAAGGTCCAGGCGGTGTTACGGGAGCGCGAGCGCGGCCTCACCGTCATGGTGGGCGATGGCATCAACGACGCCCCCGCCCTGGCCGTGGCCGACGTCGGCGTGGCCATGGGCGTGCGGGGGGCGAGCGCCTCCTCCGAGGCGGCCGACGTGGTCCTGACCGTGGATCGCCTGGATCGTCTGGCCGAGGGGCTGAGGATCGCGCGTCGGGCCCGGGCCATCGCCCTGCAGAGCGTCGTGGTCGGCATGGGCCTGTCGCTCGCCGCCATGGTCGCGGCCGCCCTCGGGTTCCTGCCCCCCGTGGCCGGCGCCGTCCTCCAGGAGGGGATCGACGTGCTCGTCATCCTGAACGCCCTGCGGGTGCTGGGCGAGCGCGGCGGCCGCGCCAGCGCCGCCGCCCTGGAGGTGAGCGCGCGGCTGGGCCGAGAGCACCGGGAGCTGATGCCGGTCGTGGACCGCATCCGGTGGCTGGCGGATCGGCTGGACGAGCTGCCGCCGGATGCCATCCGAAGCGAGGTGGAGGAGATACAGCGGGCGCTGGTCGGCCGGTTGCTCCCGCACGAGACCTCGGACGATCGGGAGATGTATCCCGTGGTCGCGCGCCTGATCGGCGGACGTGACCCTACGGCGCCGATGAGCCGCGGTCACGTCGAGATCGGACGGCTGGTGAACGTGCTCTCGCGCATCCTGGCCACGATGCCGGAGAGCGGCCCCGAGCCGGCGGATCTGCGCCACCTCCGCCGGGTCCTGTACGGCCTCCACGCCGTCCTCACCCTGCACTTCGCCCAGGAGGAAGAGGCCTACCTCTCCCTGCTCGACACCGAGCCCCGACGGCCAGGTTAGTCAGGCCCGACCCGATCGTCGCCGTGCACAGGCTCAGCCATGGGGAACGATCACGGCCCGTCCCTCGAGCCCCCCTCGCTCCAGCTGCCGGTAGGCGTCCATCGCCCTCTCCAGGGGGAAGGTGGTCACCCGGACGCGCACCAGTCCGCGGGCGCCGAGCTCCAGGACCTCGGCCAGCTCGGGCCGGCTGCCCCAGTACGTGGTCTGAACGGAGACCTCGTAGGGCACTGAGAAGAAGGAGATGGGCAGGGTCCCGCCACCCAGGCCGACCACGGTGAGGTCGCCCATGGTGCGGGCCACGGCCACGCCCAGCGCCAGGGTGGCATCGTTGCCGACGAAGTCGAGCACCAGATCGGCGCCCCGGCCACGGCTCGCCTCCCGGATCTCGGCCACAGCGGCATGGCCCGGGCTCACGGTGACATCGGCACCGCAGGCGCGCGCCAGGGCCAGGGCCTCGGGACGCGTGTCCACGGCCACCACCCGGGCGGCCGTGGTGGCCTTCAGGATCTGCACCCCGAGGTGCCCGAGACCGCCAACCCCGATGACCACGGCGGTGGCGTCGGGGGAAAGCTTGGCCCAGGAGCGGCGGATGGCATGGTATGGCGTGAGCCCGGCGTCGGTGAGCGGCGCCGCCGCCACCGGATCGAGACCGTCCGGGAGCGGGAGGAGGTGGCGGGCGGCGGGGACGAGCATGTATTCGGCCATGCCCCCGTCGAGCCCAAGCCCCCCGCCACCACCCGGCACCGGCGCTCCGCGGGGGTTCTCGCAATAGGTCTCGATCCCCAGCCGGCAACGCTGACAGGTACCGCAGCCCCAGGGCCCGTAGACGGCCACGGGCTGGCCGATCTCCAGCTCGGCCACGCCGGGGCCCAGGGCGTGGACCCAGCCCGCGTTCTCGTGCCCGAGCGTGAACGGTGGTCCCCAGCCGACCTGGCCGGCCTGGAACTCGCGCATGAGGTGCAGGTCGGAGTGGCAGGCACCGGCACCTCCGATGCGCACCACCACCTGGCCCGGGCTGGGCCTGGGTTCCTCCACCTCGACCAGGACCGGGTCGGACCGCCACTCTAGGAGGCGCAGCGCCCGCATGGCCCGCCTACCCGGCCTCCGGGTGTCGGCTCGAGGCCGTCTCCTGCCCCCGCCCGGACCCTGCCCGTCCGGGTCGGCCCCGCCGCCGGGGCCGGAGAGGAGCGGCGCCGGTCGTACCGCCGAGACCTCCCCGGCGCGAACGCGGCCGGTGACGAGGTGGATCGCCCGCTGGCGGGGCCGGCATCGAATCCACCAGCCTCCGGTCGGGCCGGGCGTTCCCTCCACTCCCCCGGGGGGAACGCCCCCCGGAGGAGATGGGGGAAGGGGAGGGAGGGTCCCAAGGAGCCGTCCGTGCCCCGCAGCCTGCGGAGCCGTCACCGGGCTCCCGCCGCGACCCCACCGGGGTCGGGACCTTCGGCTCCCTGGAACGACTCCAACCTAGGACGGCGGCGGCCGCGCCGGACAGGGCCGGGTGGCCCTGGAGCGAGGGGTCGTTCGCCCTCGACGAGACCGGCAAGGCGTCGGCTCCGGGGGCGCGCACGAAGGTGAGCACCCCCAGCTCCCAGTTCACCCGCCGGAAGCCGAGGTCGTGCAGCAGCCGGATCATGCGTTCGTTGTCGTAACGGACCTGGGCCACGATCTCGTCGAACTCGGCCGCCGCCACCGCCAGGACGTGCTCGAGCAGAGCTCGGCCCAGCCCCTGTCCCTGGCAGTCGTCGGCCACGGCGATCGCGATCTCGGCCTGGGTCCGGGAGATCCGGTACAGCCGGCAGTCCGCAACCATCCGGGCTTCCCCTTCCAGGATGGCCACGAACGCCATCCGGTCCCGGAAGTCGACCCGGGCCATGGCTCGGGCCAGCTCTGGGTCCAGGGGCGGCTTGTAGCCGAAGAAGCGCAGCCGCCGGCTTCGCTCGGAGAGCCCATCCAGGAGATGGCGCAGCGACTCGGCGTCGCCGGGTTGGATCGGTCGCAGCCGCACCCGTCGGCCGTCGCGAAGCGTGAGCTCGCGCTCGAAATCGGCTCGCAACCCGGTCGGCGCCCCGGTCTGAGTCACGTCCATCGTCACCAGGCTCGGACCTCGGCCGGGCCGGGTGAAGGGCCGGAGGTCCCCCGGCCGAGGGGCGAGATGGCTCACCCGGCGGAGACGGCCCTGGCCTCGGGCCGGACCGGCCGGACCGGCCGGCACGGCCGCCACCCGAGCCGGCCCCCGGCCGGTCCAGGACCGTGGGCCTGGCCGTGCAAGCACGGCTTCACGTCCCGGAACGTGACCTCGATCGACCAGCGATCGCCGGCGAGCTCGGTCAGCTGACATGAGAAATCGTCCGGCGGCTTGCCCTCGGGGTCCGATGACCAGGCGGAGGGGGCGATCGCCGCAGGTCTCGTACCGGAGCAGGTCCCGGAACCAGAGGTCGTGCTCCACGAGGCAGCCGTGGATGATGAGCGGCTGATGGCATCAGCGCCGGCGGCGGTGACCTGCGACGAGCCGATGAGGCCCGGGCCAAGGCCACCCGCCGGGCGGTGGGGCGCACCGGGTCTCGGACCGGCTCGCGCTCTCCACCCTCCGGCCACCCTCGTGCGGCAGGGTGTCGTCCAGCACCGCCACCGCCGGGTCAGAGGGTGACGGCCCGGGCACAGGGGAGCCCACGAAGCAGGCTTGGTGGGGAGCCCCACAGGACCCCGGCCGTGGCCAGCTGCCCGAAGAGTCGGTGGGCGGGAGCCGGGTGAGAGCGGATGAGGACTTCGAAGAGGCGGAGCAGGTGGCGCCAGGACGCGGCGGTGGGCACGTGGGCAGGACCTCCGGGACCGCCAGGAGGACGCGGTGGGCAGCGGGCGCACCCCGCCGGCGGACGAAGAGGCAATGCGCCAGCCGGGCAGGCCGCCACGCCGGCCAGGGCCGAGACGGCGGCGAAGCCCTCCAGCCCGATCAGGGCGACCCGAACGCTGCGGTGCATCGTGACCTCGACCTCCCCTGCCCAAGGGCTGCCGGGGCCGGGACGCCGGGGGCGGTCACGGCTCGCCCCTGGCCGGCACGGCCGTGTCCCGACTCCGTTCCCGGCTTTCCTCCGCGGAGCCGGGCACCAGCAGCAGGGGGCGCCGGCAGGTGTGGGAGAGCTCGTGGCTGACGCTGCCCAGGAGCAGCTCGGCGATCCGGCCCCGGCCCCGCCGGCCCACCACCA
>JAJPKS010000044.1 GCA_021323605.1 Bacillota bacterium
CACCAGGGCGGTGTCGTCGACGTCGGGATAGGTGTCGTTCTCGAACTCGAAGGCCCAGCCCCCGCACTCGACCCCGGGGCAGCGGACCTGCCAGTCGCCGCCGCTCGAGATCTGCTCGTCGAGCAGCCAGTCCACGGCCCGGCGAAGGCCGGGGTGGCCGCGGTCGAGGCCGGCTCCCCGGAGCGCCAGCACCGACCAGGCGGTGTCCCACACCGGGGACATGCAGGCCTGGAAGCGCCAGCCCCGCTCGTCCTCGACCGAGAAGACGTCCAGGCCCTCGATGCCGCGGCGCATGACCGGATGGTCCAGGCCCATCCCCTCCAGGTGGAGCGCGATCAGGGAGTAGACCCACGGCGGCTGGATGCCGCCCCAGCAGCCGTCCGCCTCCTGCCGCTCGACGATCCAGTCCACCAGCTTCCGCCGGGCGCGGGCGCGACCCGGCTGCGCCGGCAGCCGCTCGTAGAGCTTCTGGAGCTGGTCGAGCCACCAGAAGACACCCCGGCCGGGCACCCGCTCCAGGAGGCGCTCGGTGCCGGGCACGACCAGCTCCCCCACCTCGACCCCCAGGGGTCGGACCGGCCGCCGCGAGATCACGATCAGCAGGGGGGCGATGGTGCCCCGGGCCCAGGAGGCGAAGTCGTAGAGGTTGAAGGGCAGCCAGGAGGGGAACCAGATCAGCTCCGGGGGCATGCTCGGCACCCCCCGCCAGGGGTACTGTCCGAACAGGGCCAGCCAGATCTTGGTGAAGACCCGGGCCCGGGCCACCCCGCCCAGGCGGCGGATCGTGGCCAGCGCCCGTCGCATGGCGGCCTCGGCCGGGTCCAACCCCAGGACCTTGAGCGCGACGTAGGCCTCGATGGTCGTGCTCAGGTCGGCCGGCCCGTCGTGGTAGAGCGCCCAGGAGCCGTCCTCGCGCTGGCAGCCCCGCAGGTGCTCGATCGCCCCGGCCCGAATCCGGTCCAGGGGCAGCCCCAGGAAGCGGAGCAGGAGCACGTGCTCGGCGGTCATGGTGGCGTTGGTCTCCAGCTCGCCCACCCACCAGCCCTCCGGCGACTGCCGGGCCAGCAGCCACTCCACCGCCTCCCTCAGGGCGCGATCCGGGGCCGGGCCCTCCGGCCGCCGGCGGAGCTCGAACCTGGTCTCAGCCAACCGCGACCCCTCCTTCCGAACGCGGGCGCCGGGCCGAGCCGGCGCCCCCCGACCACCGGGCCACGAGATGCCTCGCCGCCGCCCGCCCGCTGCGCACCGCCGACTCCATGGTGTCGGGCCAGCCGGTGGCCGTCCAGGAGCCGGCCAGGGCCAGGTTGGGCAGTCGGGTGGCCGGGCCCGGGCGGCGCACGCCGTGGGCCGGGGCGTAGGTCGCCTCGGGGTTGCGGGTGGCGGCGCCCCGCCGCAGTCGGGCTCCCCTCAACCCAGGCAGCCGTTCCACCACCACCTCCCAGCAGGTCCGAACCAGCTCCGCCTCCGGCCGGTGCACCAGCGAGCCGGCGTTGCTCAGGCTGCAGCAGAGGTAGCCGGGGGCCTTCTCGAACACCCATTGCACCGGCGCCTCCAGGAGGGCGGCGAAGCCGAAGCCCAGCCGGCCGGCGTCGTGCCAGAGGTGGACGTCCACGATCGGGCGGGCGACGAAGTCGCGCACCGCTCCTAGGTCGAAGCGCTCCGGATCGCCGAGCACCCGGGCCAGGCGGTTGGGGGGCAGGGCCAGGACCAGGGCGTCACAGGCCAGCGTCCCCTCGGGGGTGCGGACCGCCCGCACCTCGTCCTCCGCCCCCAGCTCCAGGCCGGTGACCGGGGTCCGGACGTGCACCGCGTCGAGGCCGGCGGCGGCCGCCTCCGCCAGCCGCGCCAGAGGGACGGTCAGCCAGCCGAAGCGGGCCGCGCCGGCCTCGCTGGTGAAGGCGGTGGCGACCACGAAGGCGGCCTCGGCCACCGTCACCTCCTCCAGGGGGGCGTTGAGCGCGGGCACGAAGAAGGGCTCCCAGAAGGCCGGCGGCTGGCCGGCGACTGACGGCGGCGGTCGAGCCAGGAGGCGAGCGGCTCCTCGCCCCCGTCCCGGAGGCGCTCCAGGGCGAGCAGGGCCCCGGCCACCCGGAGTCGGTCCACCCGGCCCAGGGGAGCGTACCGGGCCAGGGCCACGGCCAGGTGCCAGGGGGCGGGGAGGGCCGCCGCCCGGAGCCGGGCCGGAGGCCTGCCCGGGGCCAGGACCAGGGCGTCGAAGCGCTCCTGGAGGTGGAGCCGGTCCGCCAGCCCCAGGCGGCGGGCCAGGTCGACGAACTCGGTGCAGCAGGCGAGGAAGACGTGCTGGCCGTTGTCGACCTCCTCGCCCTCGACGGTGAACGAGGTCGCCCGCCCTCCCGGCAGCCGGCCCCGCTCCAGCAGCTCGACCCGGGCCCCGGCCGCGCGCAGCTCCAGGGCGGCGGCCAGCCCCGCCAGGCCGCCCCCGGCCACCACTACCCGCGGCGCGCCCACGACCCCGCCACCAGGGCCAGCTTGCGCGCCGGCGAGAGCGAGACCCGCCGCTCCAGGGGCAGCCTCGGCTGGCGTTCGATACGGCGCAGGATGGTCCGATAGATGCCGGCCATGGTCTCCACGCAGGCGGCCGGCCGGCGCGGGATGTGGTGGAGGACGCCGAGCCCGCGATCGAAGTAGCCCCGGGCGCGCTCGGCCTCGAACGCCACCAACGCCTCCCAGCCCGGCCCGGGCCGGCCGGCCAGCAGTTCCGCCTCGTCCACCCCGAAGCGGTCGAGGTCCTCGGCGGGCAGGTAGACGCGTCCCATGCCCGCGTCCTCGCGGACGTCGCGCAGGATGTTGGTGAGCTGGAGGGCGACGCCCAGCTGGTCGGCCAGCTCCAGCGCCACCGGGGCGTCGAAGCCGAAGACACGGACGCACATGCGCCCCACGGTGGAGGCCACCAGCCGGCAGTACCGCTCCAGCTCCTCCCAGGTCGCGTAACGGCTGCGGACCAGGTCCATCTCCACCCCGTCGATCAGGGCCTGGAGCTCTCGCTCGGGGATGCCGTAGCGGTCCACGGCCCGGGCCAGGACCAGCGTCACCGGGTCCGAGTGCAGGCCCAGGGCGCAGCCATGGGCCCGCTCGCGGTGACGGCGCAGCCCGGCGGCCGAGCCCTTGCTCCCGTCCGCCTCGTCGTCGACCTGGCGGGCGAAGTCGTAGAGGGCGTAGATGGCGGTCCGCTGCTCGCGGGGCAGGGAGATGAAGCCCCAGTAGAAGTTCTTCGCTTCCCGACGCGCCATCCGGCGACAGAAGCGCTCCGCCTCCCGGATCTCGGCCGCCGCCGCCGACCCGTCAGACCGCTCCCACGCTTCGCGCATGCCTCCCTCCTCCCGGCCGCGCCGCCCTCAGCACCAGCGCGGCCTTGACCGGCAGCGACACCCTGGGCCGCACCAGGTCGGTCCGGTAGCCGGCCCGGGCGATGGCGTCGCAGATGGCCAGCCCGCCCAGGCGATAGAGGGCGAGCTGGAGGCGAAGACGCCCGGGCGCGATCCGCTCCAGCTCGCGGCCCGAGGCCAGGAGGGCCCGCGCCCGCTCGCAGTGGGCACGCACGGCGCCCGCCAGCCCCAGCCGGTCGACCTCGGGCCGGATCAGGTAGCAACGACCCTTGGCCGCGTCCACGGCCACGTCCTGGGCGAAGTTGGCCAGCTGGAGGCCGACGCAGACGTCGTCCGAGAGCCGCTCCGCCCCCGGATCGACGAGTCCGAAGAGGCGCAGCACCACCCGCCCCACGGGGGCGGCCGAGCGCATGCAGTAGGCCTCCAGGTCGGGCCAGGTCTCGTAGCTGGTGACCTCCTGGTCCTGGAGGTTGGCCTCGATCAGGTCGGTGAAGGGCCGGGCCGGCAGCCCGAACCGCGCCACGGTGTCCCGCAGGGCGACCAGGACCGGGTGCACGGGCGGCTCTCCCCGGAAGAGGCCGCACACCTCCTCGCGCCAGCGGTGCAGGCGCGAAGTGGCCTCGCTCCCGCTCTCGTCGCCCAGGTCGTCGGTCGTCCGGCAGTAGGCGTAGAGCCGGGCCAGGTGCAGCCGCAGCCGGCCCGGCAAGAGCCGGGAGGCCACCTCGAAGTTCTCGTAGTGCCGGGCGGCCAGCAGGCGGCAGTAGGCGTCGGCGGCGGCGAGCTCGCTGAACCCGCTCACGGCCCCATCCTCGCCTCGCCGCTCAACGGCCCATCACCTGGACCACGACCTGCCGTTGGCGCGGTGAGCAGAGTTCGACCAGGAAGACCCGCTGCCAGCGACCCAGGTCCAGGCGTCCCTCCACCACCGGCAGGGTCTCGCTCGCCCCCAGCAGCAGGTGCCGGCAGTGGGCGTGGCCGTTGCGGGGCTCGTCCGGGGGCACGCCCGGGCGCCGGCTCAGGTCGTCGTGCTCGTAGTGCGAGCCCTCGGGCGCCACCGTGGCCAGGAAGCGCCGGAAGTCGGCCAGCAGCAACGGCTCGTTCTCGTTGACCCGGATGGCGGCGGTGGTGTGGCGGGAGTAGACGTGCGCCAGCCCCCGGCGGACGCCCGAGGCCCGGACCACGGACTCGACGTCGTCGGTGATGTCGATGAACTGGCCGGGCGCCTCGGTCCGATAGGTCAGCATCCCCATCAGCGGCGGCTCCGGGGGCTCGTCGCACCGCCGGAGCCGCGGGGTGCCCCGCAGGTCGGCGACGGTCCGGGTCCCGAGGCAGAACATGGCCACGCGCAGCACCCCGACCAGTTCCGCCGCCAGGTCCCGCACCGCCCCCTCCCCCTGGGCCGAGGCGCGCAGGAAGGGCCCCGCCATCCCCACCAGGTCCGCCCCCAGCGCGATCGCCTTGGCCACCTCGATCCCGGTCCGGATGCCGCCGCTGGCGAAGACCGGGGCCTCGCCCGCCGCCCGCCGGGCCAGGCGCAGGGCCTCCGCGGTCGAGATGCCCCAGCCGGCGAAGGCCGCGGCCACCCGGGAGCGCACCGGGTCCTCGATCCGGTGCCGCTCCACCTCCGACCAGGAGGTGCCCCCGGCTCCGGCCACGTCGACCGCGGCCACCCCGGCGGCCAGCAGCTCGCGCACGGTGTCGGGGGCGAGGCCCCAGCCCACCTCCTTGACCACCACCGGCACCTCCAGGCGGCGGCACAGGTCCGCGATCCGGTCCAGCAGGCCGGCGAAGCAGCCGTCGCCCTCCGGCTGCACGGCCTCCTGGAGCGGGTTCAGGTGCAGCACCAGGGCGTCGGCTCCGAGCCGCTCGACCAGACGCCGACAGTCGTCGGCGGTCACGCCCTTGTTGAGCTGGACCGCCCCCAGGTTGGCGAAGAGCAGGACGTCGGGCGCCAGCGGCCGGACGTCGAAGGTGTCCAGCACCTCGGGGTGTTCGAGCAGGACCCGACCGGAGCCCAGCCCCATGGCCAGGCCGGCCTCCTGGGCCACCCGGGCCAGGGTCCGGTTGATGCGCCGCGCCTCGCCGGTGCCTCCCGTCATCGACGAGATCAAAAGCGGCGCCCGCAGCCGTCGGTCGAACAGCCGCACCGAGGTGTCCACCTGGTCCAGGTCGAGCTCCGGCAGCGCCCGGTGCAGGAAGCGGTACTCGTCGAAGCCGTTGTCCACGCCCTTGCCGTCGACGTCGCCGCGCAGGTTGATGCGGATGTGGTCGGCCTTGCGGCTGACGGTCGCGACCCGTGACCCGCCCCCCGCCTCCCCGGCGCTCACGGCAGCCGGCCCGCCGGCGTCACCCGGGCATCCCACGCCGTCGCCGGACGACGCCGGATGGCCCTCAACGTGTCCTGTTCGCGACATAGTGAGCGAGCTCCTGGAATTGCTCGGTGTGTTCGGGCCCCAACCCGGAGCCGGCCACGACCTCGATCGCCTGCCGGGCGAAACCACGGGCGGCGGCGGCGCTGCGCTCCCTGGCTCCGGCCGCCTCCAGACGGTCGCGCAGCGCCTCCACGGCCGCGACGCCGTCGGGCTCGGACCGGAAGAGGGCCCGGAACCGGCGCCGCTCGGCCGGTGGCATGGCGGCGTAGCCCACCACGACCGGGTAGGTGACCTTCCGGCGGCCGAGGTCGCAGTCCCGCGACTTCCCGGTCAGCGCCGGCTCTCCCCAGATGCCCAGCCAGTCGTCGCGGACCTGGAAGGAGAGGCCCAGCAGCCGCCCCGCGGCCCGCAGCGTTCTCTCCGCCGCCGGCCGGGCGCCGCCCATGATCGCGCCCAGTTGGAGGCTGGCCCCGAGCAGCGCCCCGGTCTTGGCCCGGGCCATGCGCAGGTAGGAGGCCGGCGGGCAGTGGGGTCGGCCCTCCAGGCCGAGGTCCAGGCACTGCCCCTCGATCACCTCCAGGACCGCGCGGGCGAGGGCGCGGGCCGCCCGCAGCCGCCGGCCGGGATGGGGCCCCGGCGCCAGCAGGCTCTCGAAGGCCATGGCGTGGAGCGCGTCGCCGGCGTTGATGCCCTGGGCGACCCCCCAGATCGACCAGACGGTCGGGCGATGGTGGCGCTCCCGATCCCCGTCCTGGATGTCGTCGTGGATGAGGGTGAAGTTGTGCACCCACTCCAGCGCCGCCGCGGCGGGCAGGGCCGAGGTCACGTCTCCGCCGGTGGCCTCGCAGGCCCACAGGCAGAGGCTGGGTCGCACGAGCTTCCCGGCCGGCGCCTCCCGGGGCCGACCGCCGGGGTCGACCCATCCCATGTGGTACGCGGTCATGAGCCCCGTCCGCGTGCCCACGCCCGGCGCCTGCCGCCGGAGGTAACCGGCCATCCGGTCCGTGTACCGGACCATGAGGGCCGGCAGCCCCTCCGACCCGGGGGGTCGCGTGCCGATCATCCGCCAGCGCTCACTCCGTAGATACGGTTACGCCGGAGTAACTATCTCGTCAAGCCCTGGTTTCGTGGGTTGGCCACCTGGGATGGGCCGGGACGAGGCCGCGGAGCGCGCCCGGCACCGCCCCCTCCTGCCGGCCGGAGGACGCCCGCGGCGTGCGTCAAAGGGTGCGTCGGTCGGGACCGCGCCACCCCCGGCGGGCCTCCTCACCGGCCGCGGCCGCTCAGGCGCTGCGGGCCGACCTCCGGAACTCCTCCCAGAAGCCGCTGCGGACCGTGGCCTTGAGCTCGGGACGCTCCCAGAGGAAGCCCAGACGCTCCTCGGCGAAGCGGAGCAGACGCCCGTCCAGCTCCCTCGGCACCTGCCAGCCGGTGAGGCGGGCGAGCCGTTCCACCTCGACCGGCGTGGCCTCCACCAGCAGCACCCGGGCGAACTCCGCCCCTGCCTCCCGGGCCGCTCGCTCGAAGGCATCGACCTCGGCCAGCCAGGCGGCCACCATCTCGCCGTCGCGGTCGCGGGCGGCCTCCTGGAACGCGGCCCGCATGCTCGGGTCGTGGGGACGGGCAACCACCGGCCGCCGGCCCGGGGCGTCTCCCGTCCTGCCGTCCGGGGACGGCTCGCAGGGCCGCTCCACCAGGCGGAAGTGGCGAAGCCAGAACTCGTCGGGCAGGATGCGGTGCTCGTCCGCCTGCTGGCAGAGCACCCGGCTCTGGTTGATGCCCGGAACCCCCCAGAGGACCACCCGGACGCCGTGGTCCTGGGCCTCCTCCATCCCCTCGCGGATGTCCTCGTCGCCGGCCAGCACGTAGGCGCTGGCCATGGCCCGGTCGTGGGCGAGGACGATCAGGTCGCGGACGATGCGGCTGTCCACGCCCTTCTGGCCGCCGCGGACCAGCCGTCCCAGGCGAAGGCGCACGCCGGGCAGGTCGGCCACGGTCTGCTGGTCGTGCTCGGGGAGCCCGGTCAGGCTGGCGTCGTACCAGTAGGTCCGTAGCACCGGGAGGCCGCAGTCCCGACCCGCCTCCTGGACGAGGTCGCTCACCAGCGAGGCGTACTCACAGGTCACGCCGCTGCGCTCCGGGGAGGCGGTGAGCAGCTCCGCCACCGAGGCCACCAGGTAACCGACGTCGACGAAGATGGCGAAGCGGTCCACCCGGCGCTACCTCACGACCGCCGCCATCCTCGCCGCCCGCGGCGGGAGGACAACGGTCCCCGGCCTACGATCCCATGTTGCGCAGGCAGCGCTGCAAGGCCGCCAGCAGCGACTCGCGCTCATGTGCGCCCAGCCCCTTGAGCAGGCGCTCCTCCAGATCCTCGCAGCGCCGTTGGCAAACCGACAGCAGCTCCCGTCCTCGGGGCGTCAGCCGCACCTCCAGCACCCGCCGGTGCTCGACGTGGGGGGAGCGCACGAGCAGTCCCCGCTCCTCCAGCACCTCCAGCAGCGGGGCCATGGCCTGGGGACGGACGAAGGCCCGCCGGGCCAGCTCGGCCGCGGAGAGCGGCCCCGCCTCCAGCTCGCGCAGCACCACGTAGTGCGCGGTGTTGAGGCCGAGGTCCCGCAGGCCGTCGTCCAGGGCCCGACGGAGGGAGTGCTGGAGCCGCTTGATGAGGAACCCCACGAGCGGCTCCGGTTCCTCGCGGGGCGGGAAGAGTTCCGAAGGAAGCGCAGCCATAGGCTACCAGCCTGCACCCTACCGCTCCCATTCTGTCAAGGTCTCGCTCGCCCGGCACGAGCCGGCACCGGCCGTCCCCCGACATCAGCCGACGCCGAAGCGGGGGATGGGGTGATCGCCCAGGGCGACGTGCACGGTCTGGTACTCGCAGTAGAAGTCGAAGCTGTAGTGGCCGCCCTCCCGGCCGATGCCGCTGTCCCTGGCCCCCCCGAAGGGCGTGCGCAGGTCGCGCACGTTCTGGGAGTTCAGCCAGACCAGGCCGGCGTCGATGGCCTGGGCCACCCGCGTCCCCTTGCGCAGGTCGTTGGTCCAGACGTAGGCGGCGAGGCCGTAGCGGACGCGGTTGGCGAGACGCACCGCCTCCTCCTCGCCCTGGAAGGGGGTCGCGACCACGACCGGGCCGAAGATCTCCTCCTGGAAGACGCGGGCCTCAGGGGAGACGTCCGCGAAGACGGTGGCCTGGAGGTAGTTGCCCCGCTCCAGGCCCGGCGGGCGCCCGCCGCCGGCCAGGAGCCGTCCCTCGCCACGGCCGATCTCCAGGTAGCGGTTGACCCGCGCCCAGTGGTCGGGGTGGATGAGCGGCCCCAGCTCGGTCCGGGGGTCGAAGGGATCGCCGATCCGGATCCGCCGCGCCCGCTCGGCGACCCGCTCCACCACCTCCTCGTACACGGGCCGCTCCACCAGCAGGCGCGTCCCCGCCGTGCAGCGCTCCCCGTTGAGCGAGAAGACGCCGAAGACGGCGGCGTCCACCGCCCGTTCCAGGTCGCAGTCGGCGAAGATCACCACCGGCGACTTGCCGCCCAGCTCCATGGAGTAGCGCTTGAGGGTGGCCGCGCCGTTGGCCATGATCGCCCTGCCGGTGGCGGTCTCGCCGGTGAAGGAGATCAGGTTCACGTCCGGGTGGGCCACCAGGGGTGCCCCGCAGGTCTCGCCGAAGCCGTGGACCACGTTGAAGACGCCCTCGGGGAGGTCGGCCTCGGCCACGATCCGGGCCAGGCGATCGGCGGTGAGCGGCGACCACTCGGCCGGCTTGAGCACGCAGGTGCACCCCGCCGCGAGGCAGGGGGCGACCTTCCAGGTCTCGAGCATGAAGGGCGTGTTCCAGGGCGTGATCAGGCCGGCGACGCCCGCCGGCTTGCGGAGGGTGTAGTTCAGGAACCGGGGCGATTGGTACGACTCCCCGACCAGGACCTCGATCGCGGAGGCGAAGAAGCGGAAGTTCTCCGCCGCCCTGGCCGCCTGGCCCCTGGCCTGGGTGATGGGCAGGCCGGTGTCGAGCACCTCCAGTCGGGCGATCTCGTCCCCGGCCGCCTCGATCAGCTCGGCGATCCGGCGCAGGTGACGGGCCCGCTCGCCGGCGGGCATCCGCGGCCAGGGGCCCTCCTCGAAGGCGCGTCGCGCCGCCTGCACGGCCAGGTCGACGTCGGCGGCCAGCCCCTCGGCCACGGTGGCCAGCGGCTCGTTGGTGGCCGGGTTCAGGGTCTCGAAGGTGCGTCCGCTCTGGCCGGGGCGAAAGGCACCGGCGATGAAGTGGCCGACGGGCCGCACCTCGACCGTCGGGGTGGGCGTGCCCACGGATGCCATCAGTCCGCCTCCTCATCGGCGATCACCGGGTTCTCCAGCGCCCCCAGGCCCTCGACCTCGAGCCGCATGCGGTCCCCCGGGTGGACGTGCGACACCCCGCGAGGCGTCCCGGTCAGGATCAGGTCCCCGGGCTCCAGGGTCATGAAGAAGGTGAGGTACTCGATGATCTCGGGGATGGTGCGCACCAGGTCCCGCGTGTTCCCCCGCTGGCGCAGCTCCCCGTTCACGTAGGCGCGCAGCTCGAGGCAGCCCGGGTCCTCGATCTCGTCCTCCACCAGGTAGGGGCCGAGCGGGCAGAAGGTGTCCCAGCACTTGCCGCGCAGCGGGGGCCGGAACAGGTCGGTGACGTAGTCCCGCACCACCAGGTCGTTCGCGATCGTGTAGCCGCCGACCACGTCCATGGCCCGCTCGGCGGCGACCCGACGGCACCGTCGCCCGACGGCCACGGCCAGCTCGACCTCGTAGTGGACGTAGCGGGCGCCGGGCGGGTACACGACCGGCCGGCGGTGGCCGATCCAGGTGTTGGGCGACTTGAAGAAGAGCGCCGGCTCCCCCGGCTCGGGCAGCTCCAGCTCCCGGGCGTGGTCGGCGTAGTTCAGGGCCAGGGCGATCACCTTGGTCGGGGCCACCGGGGGCAGGAACTCGACCTCCGGCTCCGGGTAGGCCCGTCCGTCCGCCCCCCGCAGCAGGCCGGGCTCGGCCAGCACCGCCTCCACCAGGCGACCCCGGTGGAGGACCCGGGCCCGCCTCACCGGCCCGCCTCCGCCGCCGGGGCGGGGACACGGGAACGCAGCCGGTAGTCCTCGATCAGCTCCTCCAGCCGCCGCTGCACGGCCGGGGCCGGCTCACAGAGGGGCAGGCGCAGCCGGGGCTCGATCAGGCCGAGCCGGCCCATGGCCCACTTGAGCGGCCCCGGGTTGGTCTCGAGGAAGAGGGCCTGGTTCAGGGGCAGCAGCCGGTAGTGGAGGTCCAGGGCCTCGGCGTGGCGTCCGGCCACGACGTGGTCGTACATGGCCGCCACCTCGCGCGGCATCAGGTTGGCGGTGGCGCTGACGTGGCCGGCCCCGCCGATGGCCAGCATGGGATAGCAGAGGAGCTCGATCCCCGAGTAGACCAGGAAGTCCCGGCCGCACTCGTGCAGCACCAGGCTCACGTGCTCGAAGTCCTTGTTGGACTCCTTCACCCCGATGATGCCGGGGCAATCACGACGCAGGCGGGCCATGGTGGCCGGGGCCATGTTGACCGCCGTCCGCCCCGGGATGTTGTAGATGATCAGGGGGAGGTCGACCGCCTCGGCGACGGCGCGGAAGTGCCGATAGAGGCCCTCCTGCGTGGGCCGGTTGTAGTAGGGCACGATGACCAGGGCCGCGTCCGCCCCCAGCCGGGCCGCGAGCCGGGTGAGCCGGATCGTCTCCTCGAGGTTGTTGGTGCCGGTGCCGGGCACGAACGGCACCCGGCCGGCCACCTGCTCGGCGGCGGCCTCGAGCACCCGTTCGCGCTCGGCCAGGCTGAGGGAGGAGGGCTCTCCGGTGGTGCCCGTCACCGAGATGGCGTGGCTGCCGCTCTCGATCTGCCAGTCGATCAGGCGCCGGAGCGCACCCAGGTCGAGGTCTCCCGCCGCCGTGAACGGCGTGACCAGGGGGACGATGGATCCTCGCGGCGTTCGCCTCTGCGTCATGCGCTGCTCGCCTCCTCTCCAGGGATGCGACCGCCCGGGCCGACGAAGGTCACCTGCGGGCACGGCGGGACGGTCCCGATGAACCCCACCCAAGAAGACCATAGGCGGTTTTCCGGCCGCAGTGGACGACGGAGGGACGGGCCGGCGGGCAACCCGGCCCGGAGGCTCAGGATCCCCCGCGGTTCCTCGCCCGGCGGGCGACCCAGCGCATGTTGTAGCGGGCCAGCAGCCAGGTCACCACCACCAGCAAGAAGATCGTGGTCGCGATCCAGAAGACGTTGCTGCGGGCCAGCTCCACCGGCCCCAGCGCCTGCGGCCCCTTCTGCTGGTTGGACTGGATGATGAAGGCCGCGATGTCCCTGATGTCCTGGTCGGTCAGGCTCGAGTTGCCGCCCTTCGCGGGCATGGTGCCGTACCCACCGACCCCGCTCTTGCCGTTGGTGATGGTGTCGATCAGGTAGTTGGGATCGAGCGGGTTCTTGGTGTCCGGCAGGGTGACGATGGGGTTGAGACGAGGGCCGACCCCGCCCTCCAGGCTGGCGCCGTGGCAGCTCGTGCAGCCGGAGCTGCTGAACAGCTGCGCGCCTTTGGCCGGGTCGCCGGGGAGCTTGCCGCCCGGGCTGGGCGACGGACCCTGAGCGGAGACGGCGACCAGCGTCCAGCTCAGCAGGAGCACCGGCACGCCCAGCGCGATCACAGCTCGCAGGACCCAACGTCTCGTGGCCATGTCCTCCCGAAAGCCTAGCGCACGCCCGGTGGGCGGCGCTGGCGGGCGGCGCCGCCCCCGGAGCGGGCCGTCCCGACGGCGCGGTCAACCCGCGGCTTGACATCCCTCCCCGGAGGGGCTCAAATCGTACCGCGGCTGCCCGTCCGTCGACGGGCACCTCCCGTGCAGGTTGGGGAGAGGAGCGCACGCGACAGACACGGGAAGCAGAGAGGAGGAGAACCGCACGATGCATCGCTTGCTGCCGTGGCCGTACCGGCCACGACGGGGCCACTTGGCGGGTCTCGCCGCGGCATCGTTCCTGCTGGTGGCCGCCTGCGGCGGAGGCGGGGGTGGGGCCAGCGCCTCGTCGCCCGGGGTGACCTCGACCAGCATCCTGATCGGCACCACCAGCCCCCAGACCGGCCCCGCCGCGCCCGGCTACAGCGAGATCGCCCCGGCCGCGAACGCCTACTTCAAGTACGTCAACGACCACGGG
>JAJPKS010000346.1 GCA_021323605.1 Bacillota bacterium
CAGCTGGCCGGCGACCGTGGTGTAGATCAGCCCCCGAACCGTGCGCACGGACGGCAGACCCACCTCCAGCACGGTGTTGACCACGGTGTTGGCGGGCAGGGTGAACTCCTGCGGGAGCCCCTCCTTCCCCCGGAAGATCACGCTGAAGGCGTCGCTGCCGATGATGACGATCAGCGGCAGGGCCGCCGACGCGGAACCGACCCCGAGCACCTGGCCGAGATCGAAGTTGAAGCCTTTGCCCTCGATGACGGCCTGGTTCAAGACGTTGAAGACGTTCGCGGAGAGCTCGGTTTGTCCGATTCGCAACAGCGAGTTCTTCCAGAACTTCGTCCAGATGCCGTCGCCCGCCGCCGCCCACTCCGGCACGGAGATGGAGATGAGGGTCGAGACGGGAACCAGGAGCTGGACGTTGTCGTACGTGCTCCAGCCCTTGGTGGGATCGCCAAAGCGTCCCTCGATGATCTCGGTCCATATCCCCTGGCTGGTGTCGCCCAGCAGCAGCCCGCGTTCGATGAACCGCCTCAGCCACGGCAGCGAGTAGTTCAGGAGGAACTGCGGGGCCAGGGCCTTGGCCAGGAAGTTGCGCAGGAAGCCCCTGGCCAGCAGCCAGCCGTCGTCCGAGAGCCCGTTGCGGACG
The DNA here is from genome assembly GCA_021323605.1 of Bacillota bacterium. GTDB lineage: Bacteria > Chloroflexota > Dormibacteria > Dormibacterales > Dormibacteraceae > CADDZO01. Next base: position 638 of record JAJPKS010000346.1, read on the forward strand.
GCGATCAACGTCGCCCTCAGCAGGTCGATCAGGTTCCAGGCCTCGTCCACCTCGCCGGCGTCGACCAGCGCCCCGCCGCCGTCGGTGACCAGGTCCACGCCCGGGATCCAGCTGGTGGCGACCATGACCGTGGTGCACACCCCGATCGTGATCAGGAGGCTGTGGAAGTTGTCGTTGAAGTTGTCGACCTCGCCGGCGAACTGGTCGAGGTTCTTCGCCACCCCGCCGAACTGCCCTGCCAGGTCGTGGATCGCCTGCCTGGTCTGCCTCCAGACCTGCTGGAAGTTCTCTCCGGCCTGGTCGTTCCAGTTCCCGTCGCGGCCGCCGGCGAGGCGGGCGGCGACGCTGGCCTGGAGGTCGTCGGCGAGGGCGTGCAGCTCGGCCTCCATCCGCCGCCACTGATCGGCGTGACGGCGGAGCACGGAGGCGTTGCCGGCGATGTCATAGCAGTTCCAGAGGCCCTCCACCAGGTTCAGAAACTCGTCCAGGGAGCCCCCCATGGTTCACTTGACCCCGTCCGCCCCGTCGTAGAGGTCGGCCGACATCTTCAGCGCGTCGGCGATCTGGCCCAGCCAGGTGGTGAGGTCGTTGAGGCTCTGGACGGCCTGGCCCTGGACGTGGACGTACTGGTCGTTCACCCGCCGCGTCTCGTCCAGCGGCAGCTTGCCGAACTCGCCGTCCTGGTGGGGCGTGGTGGAGATGAAGCTGTGCTTGTGAGGGTCGAAGGCGGCGAGCCGGCTCTTGAAGTAGGAGCTGACCGCGCGCAGGGCGTCGGGATCGACGTAGATGTCGTAGCCTCCGGGGCCGCCGCCCTTCTTGAGCAGTTTCTTGGTCTTGCTCACCGAACCCCCGCTCCGCTCTCAGCTCCAGCCCTTCCTGATCGCCTGCTCGGTGGCCTGGAAGGTCTGGTGGGTCGTCTGCAGGTTGCCGTGCATCTGCTTCAGCTGCCCGTGGACCTGGTCGGCGGCGGAGCGGAAGCGCCGCTGGTGGGCCAGGTAGGCGGCCTGGGCCTCGCCGCCCCAGACCTGCATCAGCTGCTGGACGTTGGCGTCGAGGTCGGCGAAGTGCGCCTGCAGCTGGTTCCAGTGCTTCTGAAGCGCATCGACGCCGTCGCCCATGGTGGCGAAGTTGACTTTCAGCACGCCCATCGCACATGTCCTCCTCGGATCGCGCTCGGTCTCGGTTCGGTCAGACGTCGTCCGACTGCAGGTAGGCCTGGTGGCTCTTCTGGAGCTGCAGGCCGATGCCGTCGAGCGCCTGCTGCATCTGTCGGTGGTTCTGCTGCCAGGTGATGTAGAGTTGCTGGAACTTGCCGGCCTTGTTCCCCCGCCAGGTCGCCTGCATCTGCTGGATGACGCTGTCGAGGTTGGCCATCTGCTGCCTGATCTGCGGGACCAGGCTCTGCACGTACTGCGACGTCTTGCGCAGCTGGTCGAGGTCGACGTCGAAGCCGCCACCAACGCCTGCCATGGGGTTGATCCTCCTTCGGGTGAGCTGCGATCGGTAGCTGGAGCTGAGCATGCGACCGGCTCCGGGAGGGGGCAAGACCAGGAGGCGGACAATACCCGCAGGAGGCCTCAGGACAGGCGGCGGCCCAGGTCGGCGGCAAGCTGGAAGAGCCCGAGGACGGCCACCGCCAGCGGCACCAGGACGAGGTCGACCGCCAGCTCCAGCCGGCCGAGGTAGGTCCGCCAGCGCGGCGATTCCAGGTCCAGCCGGGGCAGGCCCAGGGCCAGCCCCGCCCAGGCGAGGGCGATGGCCGTGATCACCCCGGGGGAGGGGAAGCCGTGCCCGGGGACGTGGCCCGTCAGCGTGCCGGTGAGCAGCGATGCCCCCAGCAGCCCGACCAGCGCCGGCGGGAGCGCCTCGGCGGTGAAGCGGTAGCGCCTGGCGCGCAGCCCGGCCGCGGCCGCCAGGGCCGCGCAGAGCGCGCGCGCGAAGGGGCTCGGGTCGGCGGCCAGCACCGTGACCGCGGCCGCGACGCCCAGCCATGCCGCCGCCAGCATCCAGGCCAGCAGCCGGTGGGCCCGGTCGACGCGTTCCCTCACCCAGGCCACGGAGGCGGCCGTGTCCACGGCGGCGTCGGGCAACCCGGAGAGCAGGGCCGCGAGCCGGGGTGCCTGGTCGCCGGCCGCCAGCCAGAGCACGGAGAGCACGGCCGCCGCCGCGGTGGGCGTGGCCCTCGGCCCCGCCGGCAGGCCGAGGAGGACGGCGGCCACGATCGCCGGCGCCAGCAGCAGCATCCCCGCCCAGGCCGGGGCGGTGGCGGCGGGCGAGACACGCCAGGCCGCGACCAGGCCGGCCAGCGCCCCCGCCGCGGCGCCCGCCAGGGGGAGATGGAGCCCGGCCGAGGCGGCCAGGGCGGCACCGCCCACCGCCCAGGAGGGGACGGCGGCCAGGGCGAGCACGGCGGCGACGAGCGGTTGCCCCCGCGAGCGCGCCAGGACCGCGGCCGCGGTCAGGGCCGCGACCGCGATCGCGGCCCAGAGCAGCCGGTTGGGGTCGACCAGGGCCGCCGCGGCGGCGCCGGCCGCCCAGACGGCGGACGTCCCCAGCAGCAGGCGGCGCCCGACCTCCGGCGTCCAGCGTCCGGGCCTCACCTCGACCGCGATCGCCACCGATTCGGGGAGGTCCTCCACCACCGGCGGCGGCGGGGGCTCGGCCAGCTCGCGGAGGAACAGCATGGCCCCCTCCAGCACCCCCTGCTCGGCCAGGCCGCGCTCCTCGTCCAGCCGCTCCCCGCCCAGCCGGAGCAGCGCCCAGCGCCGCGCCTCGGCCTCGGCCGGCCGCGCCACGAGCCGGTCCACCAGCTCGGGCAGCAGCTCCGCCACCGGCACCTCGGCCGGCAGCCAGAGGTCGGCCCGCCGGGCGGGACCGACCACCGTGACCGCGCAGAAGCCCTCGGTCATCCCCTCGTCCTCCGGCGCGAGAGCGTCATAGTGTCCCCCATGGCGGAGACCAGCCTTCCCGATCCGACCGACCTGGCCCGGCTCATCGGCGAGCTCCGCGAGCGCCTTCGCCAGGCGCCGGACCCGCCCGGGGCCGGGCCTCCATCGGAGCCGGCGCCCCCGGAGGAAGCGCTCGTGGAGCGCCAGCTCGACGACGGCGAGGCGCTGGAGCTGGAGGCCGTGGGCCGGCGCCGGCTGCTGGAGGCGTTGCTGCACGGCTCGGCCAGGCCGTGGCCGAGCGGACGCGGGCTCTGGTGGGGGCTGGCCGTGGCCGTCGCGCTCGCGCTCGGGATCGGCCTCGCCGGCATGGTGGGGGGGACGCTGGCCAGGGGCGGACCCGGCCGCGCCGCCTCGACCGCCATCGTGGTCAGGTTCTGAGCCGGGACGCCCATGGCTATGGAGGCGACCAGGCCACCTGCACCAGCCGGGCCTGGTTGCGGACGACCTGGAGCGCGCGCCCGGGCGGGAGCGGCTCCGGGCGGTGGTCGCCCAGCAGCGGGCCCTCCTGGGGGTCGCCGCCGAGGAGCAGCCCCTGGGTGTTGAGGTCCTTGAGCCCCATCATCAGCGGCTCGAAGAGGGCCCGCGAGGCGCCTCCGGTGCGCCGGGCCAGGACCACGTGCAGGCCGACGTCGCGGGCCTGGGCCAGGTGCTCCACCAGCGGCAGCAGCGGGTTCTCCGCCCCGGCCGCGACCAGCTCGTAGTCGTCCACCACCACGTAGGCCTCGGGCCCGCTCCACCAGCTGCGCTGGCGCAGCTCCTCGAGCGTGAGGTCGGCGGGCGGCAGCCGGGTCGCGAGCAGGTCCACCAGCTCCCGCACCTGCTCGGCCGCGGCGGCGGCGTTGCCGGCGTAGCCCGCCAGGTGGGAGGGGGGGACCGTCCCGAGCAGCGTCCGCCGGTAGTCCAGGAGGAGCACGCGGGCACGCGAGGGCGGGTGTCGGGCCGCCAGGCCGAGCAGGAAGGTCCGGAGCAGAGTGGTCTTGCCCGTCTCGCCGTCGCCGAAGACGAGGCAGTGGGGGTCGCCGCCGGTGAGGTCGAGGTAGGCCGGCCCCAGGTCGTGCTCCGAGATGCCGATGGGGACGCCGCGTCCCCGGTCGGAGCCGGGTCCGGGCAGGTCGGTGAAGAGGACCTTCTCGGGCAGGACCCGGACCGGGGGCGCGGTCGGCCCCCGCCAGGCGGCGGCCACCCGGGCCACCAGCCGTTCCAGCGCCGGCTGCAGGTCGGTGGTCTCCAGGCTCCCGTCGACGCGCGGGAGCGCGATCTGGAAGTGCAGCTCCTGGAGGGTGATGCCACGTCCCGGCACCCCCACCGGCACGTTCTCCGCCGCCCGCCGGCCGATCGCCGACTCCGAGGGGTCGTTGAGCCGGAGCTCGAGCCGGGCCCCGATCGCCTCCAGCAGCGCCGGCCGCAGGTCCATCCAGTGCCCGGCGGTCAGCACCAGGTGCACTCCGTAGCCGAGGCCGCGGAGGGCGATGGCGTGCACCGCGTCCTCCAGGTCCTCGAACTCGTGGCGGAAGGAGGCCCAGCCGTCGATGCAGAGGAAGACGTCGGCCAGCCCTGCGGGCACGGCTCCCGTCGCCCGCGCGCTGCGCATGGCCCCGGCCGAGTCCATCCCCAGGCGCTGGAAGAGGGACTCACGCTCCTCGAGCAGGGCCGCGACCTGGCGCACGGTGCGGCGGACCCGCTCCGGCTCGTGCCGGCCGCTGACCCCGCCCACGTGGGGCAGCCCCTCCAGGGCGGTCAGGGTGCCCCCTCCCAGATCGATGGCGTAGAGCTGCACCTCGGCCGGCGTGTGGCTGAGGGCCAGGGCCAGGGCCAGCGTCCGCAGCAGGGTGCTCTTGCCGGTCTGGGGGGCGCCGACCACGATCAGGTGGCCGGCCGGCCCGGAGAGGTCGAGGGTCAGGAGGTCGCGTCGCTGTTCGGCCGGCCGGTCGAGGAGCCCGATCGGCACCGCCAGCCGTCCCGCCCCGGCCCAGCCGGCGGCGGTCAGGCCTCGGCCCTCGACCTCGGTCACCGGGCCGAGCAACTGGCCCAGGCCGACCGCGGGTTCGAGCGGGGGCAGCCAGACCTGATGCACGGGCGGGGCGGCGCCCCGGAGCCGCTCCACCGTCGCCTCGAGGACCGTGGCCCGGCGTCCTTCCGGCGGTCCGCTCGCGCTCCGGCGGGCCAGGTCCTCACCCTCCGGCGCCCCCCCGGCCGCCGCCAGGGTGTGCGGGCGCGGGCGGCGATGGGGACCCCGGGTGGGGTCGGCCCGGGAGGGCTCGTGGGGCCGGGAGACGTGCGCGGCCCGAAACCGCTTGTAGGTGGTGGTGCCCACCTTGAGGTAGCCGGAGCCGGGCACCCGGGGCAGCCGGTAGGCGTCGGTGGTGTCGATCACGGCCCGGCTCTCGGCGGG
>JAJPKS010000492.1 GCA_021323605.1 Bacillota bacterium
GCGCCGTAGGCCAGCGCGGCCAGCGGCATCAGCCACAGGCGGCGCTCGTTCAGGGGCCGGGCCGTGAGCTGACGTCCGATCAGAGCCACGAGCGCGACGGCGACGATCACGACCTCGACCAGCGGGTTGCCGCTCGTCAGAATGTGCATCTCGATCTCCTCCTGCTCGGGTCGACGGATGGTTCCCGACCAGGAGCAGTGTCGCCGTGACCGCTCCCGCCGCCATCGGAGCGGGGCTGGAATTCTCGCCCCGGCGCGGCTCCACCCGGGGGTGGAGAGGGCCTCCACCCGACCCGGGCCGCGGCCGGGAGGCGGGGCGCTCAGCCAGCGCGGCGGACGATCAGCGCGTCCCCCTGGCCCCCGCCCCCGCAGAGGGCGGCCGCGCCCAGTTCGGCCCCCCGCCGACGCAGCTCGCAGGCGAGCGTGAGCACCAGCCGGGCGCCCGAGGCACCGATGGGGTGGCCGAGCGCGACCGCACCCCCGTTGACGTTGACCCGGTCCTCGTCCAGGCCGAGCATGCGGGTGGAGTTGAGGGCCACGGAAGCGAAGGCCTCGTTGATCTCCACCAGGTCGAGATCGGCTGCCCTCAGCCCCGCCTTCTCCAGGGCCCGGGAGAGGGCCAGCGCGGGCACGGTGTGGAGCCAGGCGTAGCGCTCGGCGCTCATCCCGTGGGCCACGATCTCGACCAGCGGGACCAGGCCGAGCACCCGGGCCCGCTCCTCGGCCATGACCACCACCGCCGCGGCCCCGTCCGAGATCTGGGAGGCGTTGCCGGCGGTGATGGTGCCGTCCTCGTGGAAGGCCGGGGGCAGGCGGGAGAGGGTCTCGATCGTGGTCTCGGGCCTGACACCTTCGTCGGAGGTGACCACCGCCCGTCCGTCACGAGGTTGCGGCACCTCGACCGGGACCGTCTCCTCGGCCAGACGCCCCTCGGCCCAGGCGGCCGCGGCCCGCTGGTGGGATCGTGCCGCCCAGGCGTCCTGCTCCCCCCGACCGATCTCCAGCTCCCGGTTGATCTGGTCGGAGGACTCCCCCATCTGCTGGCCGGTGAAGGTGGACCAGAGCCCGTCGTGGATCATGGCGTCGACCAGCACGGCGTCGCCCAGGCGGGCCCCGAAGCGGGCCTTGGGCACCAGGTAGGGGGCCTGCGACATCGACTCCATCCCCCCCGCCACCACGGTCGAGACCTCGCCCGCCCGGATCAGCTGGTCGGCCAGCGCGATCGCGTTGAGGCCGGAGAGGCAGACCTTGTTGATGGTGATCGCCGGCACCTCGATCGGGATGCCGGCCGCGATCGCGGCCTGCCGGGCGGTGATCTGGCCTGCGCCCGCCTGGAGCACCTGGCCCATGATCACGTACTCGACCTCGCTCGCCTCGACGCCGGCCCGCTCCAGGGCGGCACGGATGGCGATCGCGCCCAGCTCGACCGCCTTCAGATCCCTGAGGGCGCCACCGAACTTGCCGATGGGCGTGCGGGCGCCCGCCACGATCACCGACTTGGTCACGGTCCTCCATCGTACGGCCCGCCGGGCGGCGAGGTCGGCGCCGGCGCCGTCCGGGCCTCAGCTCAGGTGGAAGGCCTGACGGATCCAGGCCTCCTGTGCCGCCACCGCGGTGGCCAGGTTGGCCCCGACCAGGTCGTGGTCACCCCCCGGAATCCAGAGCAGCCTGGCGGTCACGCCTCGCTGCACCAGCGCGTCGTAGGTGGCCTGAGTCCAGGCCGAGGGGATGGTGTGGTCGGCCGTGCCCTGGACGATCAGCGCCGGCGGCTGACCGGGGGCGAAGTAGTTCCGGGGGGACAGGTGCCGGTACCCCTCGGGATCGCTGTCGGGTGTGCCCAGGGCGCCCAGGTCCTCCGGATGCTGATCCCACCAGGTGCGGGCGTTGTCGGCCATGTCGCTGCTGACGGGGGCGTGCAGGACCACCGCCCCGATCCGGGGGTCCACCACCATGGCCAGCTCGCAGATGCCGCCGCCGTTGCTGTGCCCCACGCAGGCGATGTGCGAGACGTCGGCCTGGGGCAGCGTCGCGAGCGAGCTGACGAGGTCGAGGGCGGTCACCAGCTCGCTCACGATCGGGGGAAGCCCGGGCGGTCCCGGGCCCGAGCCCGCGTATCCCGGCCAGTTCGGGGCCACGACCAGGAAGCCGTGGGCCGCCATCGGGTCGCCGAAGATGGCCGAGTCCTGCCCCACCCAGTACCGCTCGGGCGGGATGAAGCCATGCTCGACCAGGACCACGGGGAACGGGCCGGTCCCGTCGGGGATGGCGATGGTACCGGTCATCACCTGCCCCTCGGCCGGCCAGCTCATCTGGTACCGGGTGAACCCCTGGCCCCGGACCATGACCGCGCCCAGCTGGATCGGCCCGCCCGGATAGGGCCGGCTGCGCAGGGCCTCGATGAAGTAGGAGGGCGGGGACGGGGTGGAGGTGGGCGCGGGAGTGGCGGAGGCGCCGTGTGGCCGCCCACCGTGGGTGGTGGGCGAGGTCGGGGTCGGCCCACCGCAGGCCAGCAGGCCGATCAACACCACCAAGACCAACCCCGGGCCGGCGCTCAGTGGCCGCATGCCTCGACTCTACGGGGACGGGCCGCCGGTGGCCACCCGCCGAGGCGGGACGGTGCCCCACCGGGCATGCTCCTCCAGACTGCCGGCGCGGCCGCTCCCGGTGCCGGCCCGACTCAGAGCGAGCCGCCCCGGGCGAGGAAGGCGAGTACGGCCACCGCGGCCACGGCCAGGGTCAGGCGGAAGGCCAGCCGGAGGTGCCCGCGGGCGGTCGCGATCACGACCCCGGTGCTGAGCGCGGTCGCCGCCAGGGCGCCGGCGATGGCGGGTGGGCCGGGGAGGCCGGGCCCGAAGGTCACGGCGGCGACGGCGGCGAGCAACAGGGCCGCCGCCAGCAGGGCCGCGGCCCGCTCGCCCAGCAGCTGGGGAAGGCCACGCTCGCCCAGGCGGCGGGCGGCGCCGAGGTCGGGCAGGGCCTGGGCGCAGTGGCCGCCGGCGCCGATCAACGCTCCGGCCACGATCGCCCAGGGAGGCGGCAGCCGGCCGTGGGCGGCGAGCGCGACCGCCACCGGGACCAGGGCGAAGGCCACCAAGTAGGGCAGGGGGCTCACCGGCCGGGACTTCAGGCCGACGTTGTAGGCCAGGGCGGCGGCGACCGCGGCCAGGTGGGCGGCGGCAAAGCCGGGCCCCACGGCCAGGGAGAGGGGGACACAGGCGGCCAGGGCCAGGAGGGCGGCCCTGCCGACCCTGCCCGCGCTCACGCGGCCGGCGGCGATGGGCTTGTCGCGTCGCCGGGCGGTCAGGTCGCGGCCGCGGTCCAGGTAGTCGTTGCTCCAGCCCACCCCGAGCTGGCCGGCGGCGGCCGCGGCCACCACCCAGGCGGTGCGTCCCCCGGTGCCGGCGCCGAGGGCGAGCAGCCCGACCAGGCCGGTGACGGTGGCGGCCGCCTCGGGGTGACAGGCGGCCAGCAGGGCTAGGGCGCCAGCGCCGGGACGGAGTTGCCCTTGTCCCTCTCCAGTGCCCACCGCTCCTCCATGGCCCGCATGTCCGCCTCCACCGTACGCAGGCCGAGGGCGGCCGCGCCCGCCGCCAGCAGGAGGAGCGGGACCGAGGTCAGGAGCAGGGCCAGGGGCAGGCTGTGCAGTTGGTCGGAGAGGAAGCCGACGTCGGCGGTGGAGTGAGAGTCGCCGAGCACGTGCGCGATCAGGAGGAGGAGGGCGACCGCGCCTGCCCGCAGCCCGGGCGTGACCACGTTCTGGGCCACGGCCGTGAACGGCCCCTGGTAGAGGTAGACGCAGACCACGGTGACGAAGAAGGCCGGCACGAACACGGGCACACCGCCGAGCGACATGGGGCCGAGCAGCGCCACCACGATGGTGCCGGCGGCAACGGCGAACCCGGCGATGCCCACTTCCAGCGGCCCCGTCGGCCGGCGGTGGCTGAGGCGGTCGCCGATCCAGCCGCCCAGCAGCGTTCCGATCAGCCCGCCCACGACCAGGACCGCGCCCGAGAGCAGGCCGGCGGCGCCCAGGGAGAGGCCGAAGCGGCGGCCCAGGACGGTCGGCAGCCAGAAGGCGTTGGCGGCCAGGACGAAGTAGAGCAGGGTGTGGGCCACGATCAGCCAGCGCAGCGTGGGGATGCGGAGCAGGCGCAGGAGGCTGCCCGGGGTCGCCTCGCGGGCCCGTCGGAGCCGCGGCCCCACCGCCTCGGCCGCGCCCCGCAGTGGCTCCCGCATGAGGTAGGCGAGCAGGGCCAGCACCAGGCCCGGGATCGCGGCCAGGAAGAAGGCCGTCCGCCAGCCGTAGCGCGCCGCGATCAGCCCGCCCCCGGCGAACCCGGCCGCGATGCCCAGGACGCTGCCCGCGTTCCAGATCGACATGGCCCGACCCCGCCGTTCCCGGGGGAAGTGATCGCTGAGCAGGGAGGCCCCGGCGGGGTAGTAGCCGGCCTCGCCCACCCCGAGCACGGCCCGGGCGATGAAGAGCTGGAGGTAGCTGGTTACCAGGCCGGAGAACACGGTGGCGCAGCTCCACACCGCCACCCCGGTGGCGATCACGGTCCGGCGGAGGCCGCGGTCGGCCCAGTAGCCGAAGGGGATGGCGCCGATCGCGTAGACGAGGAGGAAGGCGGTCCCCAGCAGGCCGACCTGGAAGTCGGAGAGATGGAAGTCGCGCTGGATCTGCGGGGCTGCGGCCGAGGCCACCCAGCGGTCGGCGTAGTTCAGGAAGTTGATCGCGACCATGAGCGCGAGGGCATAGCCGGCCGAGCCGCTCCGCACGGCGTCATCATAGTGGCCGCGCCGTGCATCGACGGCCTGGACCTCGGGTACCATTACGCCTGCAGACCGTCCGGCCGGGGGCCGGTCTCCTGGGGTGGGTCGGCAACGGGCATGTGGCGAGCCCAACGGTCTGTAAAACCGCCGCGAAAGCTGTGGGGGTTCGACTCCCTCCCGGCCCACCAGCC
>JAJPKS010000379.1 GCA_021323605.1 Bacillota bacterium
ATGGCCACCACCTGGTCCTGGGTGACGAGGCGGGTGCAGACCTGCTGGGCGGTCTGGGGATCGGTGGCGTCGTCCACCTGGACGAACTCCAGCCGGCGGTTGCCGGCCAGGTGGCGGGCGTTGATGTCGTCGAGGGCGAGGTTCGCCCCCTGGACGACGGGCTCCGCGTTCGCGCTGCCCTCCCCGGTCAACGGCACCACGAGCCCGACCTTGACCACCGGCTCCGACCCGCCCGAGCCGGCGGCCGATCCTCCGCAGGCGGCCAGGGCCAGCACCCCCATCAGGAGCGGGGCCAGCCGCCGCACCGCCACCCTCGATCCGAGCTCTCCCATCGTCCCTCCTTTCCCGTTCTTTCCTGCCTGCTATCCTGTGCCGCCCGTTTCCCGCCAGCCGGGGTCCACCTCGAAGCGAAGCGGGAGCTGGCACGGCCCGAACTCGGGCCAACGGTTGTAGGTGACCTCCCCGGCCAGCTCGAACCGCCGGGTCCCGGCCAGCACCTCCTCCACCACCACCCGCAGCTCGAGCCGGGCGAGCGGCGCCGCCGCGCACTTGTGGATGCCGTGGCCGAAGGCCAGGTGCCGGGCCGGGCGGCGGTCGAGGAGGAACCGATCCGGGTCGGGGAAGACCTCGGGGTCGCGGTTGCCGGCGCTGAACAGCATCGCCACCGCGTCGCCAGCGGCGATCGTCCGACCGCCGATCTCGACTTCGCGGGTCGCCGTCCGGACCAGCACCTGGCTCGGTGAGGTCAACCGGAGGGTCTCCTCGACGGCGGCCGGGATCAGATCCGGCCGCCGTCGGAGCAGGTCCTGCACCTCCGGCCGCCGGGCCAGGTGCTCGAGGCAGCCCGCGATCCCGTTGGCGGTGCTGCGGTCGCCGGCCACGATCACCATCCGCACGCAACCGGCGATCCACTCGGGCGGGATGGGCCGGCCCCGGATGCGGGCCGCGAGCAGCCCGCTGACGGCGTCCGCCTCCGCCGGCCGCCGCTGGCGCCGCCTGGCCTCCACCAGCCGGTGCGCGTACCCGTCCAGCTCGGCGCTCAGCGCCGCCGCCCGCTCCCGGTCGTCGGCCGCCAGCGCCTCCACGTAGCGATTGCTGCGGGCCTGGATCCACTCCGCGTCGTCCTCGGGGACGTCGAGCCAGAGGCACACCGCCCGCAGCGGTAGCCGGGCCGCGAACTCGCGCCCGGCATCACCCTCTCCCCGCCGGACCAGGGGGGTGAGAAAGCGCCTGACCACGGCCCGGAAGGCGGGCTCCAGCCGGGTCACACGATCGGGGTCGAAGTGGCGGTTCAAGACCCGCCGGAAGACGGCGTGCTCGGGCGGGTCGGAGGCGAGCGGCTTGCGCGCCAGGCCGCTGCGAGGGGAGGGAGGAACCAGATTTTGCACCGAGCTGATGAAGGTGCGGGCGTCGCCGGCGACCCGGACGATGTCCCGGTAACGGGTCAGCGTCCAGAAACCGCCCCAGCGGTCGCTCCACGCCACCGGGCAGCACGTCCGGAGGCGACGGTAGGTCGCGTGCGGGTCCCCGCTCCCCACCGCCTCCAGCGGGTCCCAGTCGGCGCCGGGCCGCCCTCCACCGTCTCCCATCAGCGGGATAGTTTGCATTAAATCTCACGATTGGTCAATTCAGTGCTAATTATCTCGACGGTCGGACCGCGGAGACCGCGCTCCGGGCTCCTCGGGATCGGAGACAGGCGTGTCAGGGCCGGCCGGGGTGACGGCCGGCGTCGAGGCGGCCGCGGCACCGGCCGAGCCGCCTGGAGCGGCGGGAGGACCCCGGGTCGGGGTCCTGCGGAGGCGTCCGGCCGCCTCAGCAGGTGGTGGTCAGCGGCCCCCCGCGGAGTGCGCTCACCACCAGTCCGGCGGTCGGGCGGTCGAAGAGCAGACCGACGTGCATCACCGGATCCAGGGGGCAGAACTGCTGCACGCTGGCGTTGGTACCGCCGTCGTTCAGGAAGGAGGCCTGCGGGGCGGGGATGACCAGCTCGTCGTGGGTCGTGCCCAGCGCCGTGTAGCCGGCCGGGCCGGGAGGGACGTCGGTGGGACCGTTGAGGGCGTCGAGGAAGGCCGAGCCCACCGCCATCTGGGCGCAGGCGGTGCAGGCCGCGCCGGCCAGCGTGCCCAGGACGGGGAAGGTGGCGACCAGGTTGGCCAGCTCGGTGCCGTGCTGCGGCGTGCCCAGGCTGACGTAACGCAGGACCTGGTCTCCTCCGCCCAGGTACTTGATGTAGTACCGCAGCGCCAGGCCCCCCTCCGAGTGGCCGACCACGTCCAGGCGCGAGGCGCCGGTCTGGGCCAGGACCGCGCCGGCCTCCGTTGCCACCGCCCGGGCGGACAGCGCGATGTCCTGGGTGCCGGGGATGGAACCGGGCAGCGCCATGGTGAAGACGGTGAAGCCGGCGTCCTGCAGGCGGTCCCGCAGCACGCTCAGGTCCGCCGCGGGCTCGGTGAGGCCTCCGACGATCAGCACGGGGACCTTCTGGTCCGCCTGCACCGGCGGCGCGCCGGCCAGAAGGGCCAGCAGCGTGCCCACCCCGACCAGGGAGACGAGGAACCGTTTGCGCATCCCGACCTCCAGAGCGATGCCGCCGAAGTTACCCGCGAGTTATATTACTCACAAGTAAGTTTGCGTCAAGGCCCGGTCGGGTGGGCGCCGGCCGCCTCTACGAGGCCGTGCAGGCCGGCGAGGAACAGGTCCGTGACCTGGTCGGCGAGGTCCTCCGGCGGTACCTGCGGATGATCCAGCCACCAGTCGGCCAGCGAGCGGGCGGCGCCCAGGAAGGCCTCGGCCAGTGCCTCGGCGCTGAGGCGCGGCCGGGAGGCGGCATCCCCGCGGGCGAGGATGGCATCGATCGCCGCCGCCACCCGCCGGCTGAGGCGACTCCGCTGCCGGGCCAGCTCGCCGCCCGGATCGCCCATTTCGCGGAACAGGACCCGGAACGCGTCGCGGTGCTCGCCGACGTAGCGGTAGTAGGCGCGGGCGCCCCGGCGCAGCTGCTCCTCCGGGGAGCCCCCGGCCCCGGCCACCGCCCGATCGATGGCGGCGATGATCTCGCGGTAGGAGAGGTCGACGTAGGCGAAGTAGAGGCCCTCCTTGGAGCCGAAGTAGTGGTAGAGCATGGGCTTGGAGATGCCCGCCGCCCCGGCGATCTCGTCCATGGAGGCGTCGTGGAAACCGCGGCGGGCGAAGACGCGACCCGCCGCCTGCAGCATCTGCGGCTCCCGGACGGCGCGCGGCACCTTGCGGGTGCCCAGCCCGGGGCGCCGGGCGGCGCCGTTGCCCCGTCGCCCCCTCGCTTCCAGCTCGGCCACCGCCAGTCAGGATAGCCGGCGTCGGCCGCGGCCTCGCCGGCGGGGCCGGGACGGTGGCCCGAGGAGCGGTGGCGCAGGATCGAGCCCGGTTGCCCCCGTCCCTGAACACCGCTCTTCCGGCGATTTTGTCCTGGCGCTCGAGGAAGAATGGGCGAAGGTCCCCTTTGGACGCACGGCGACGATGCGGCCGTCGTCGAGCCACACGCGTTCGGAGATCAGGCGGAGGAGCTCGTGCCTCGCGTCCGTGCCCTCCTCGCCGCGCCAGAAGACGCCGAGGTCGTCGAGTACACGACCTGCGCGCTCGATGCCCGGGGCGGGTTCGAGCGCGAGCGCTGCGAGTTCTCCCTGCGGGACCCTGCGGCGCGCGACGTATCCAGGTTTCGTGAGGTCGCCCAGTTCGTTCGGTCGCGCAGACGGCGGCGCCGCTCCTTGAGCAAGCTGGGGGCCAGCCCGGCCATGAGGCCACCGATGCGGCGCTCCAGCCGGTTCACTCGGGTCCGGCCGCACGCCCGAGTGGGGACGGTGCCACGCTCCGATGAAGTCACGCCGACCAGCCCTTTGCGTCCGACGGGGGCATTCGCATGCAGGCCACGACGCCGCGCCGGGCAGCGACGCCATGAGCCAGCCCACCGGACGCTGAGGAGCCCGACACTCAGGTGACGCTATGTGGTGTGCTCGAGGATCGCTCGGACGTCGGTTTCCCAGTCGGCGCGTTCGATCCCGTGACCGGCGCCCTCCAGCCTGAGCAGCTTTGCGCCGGGGATCTCCTCCGCGAGGGCCTCGCCGTGCTCGATCGGGAACATCGGGTCCGCGGTGCCGTGGATGACGAGGGTGGGCACTGCGATCGAGGACAGCGGCTTGCTCCGGCGTCCGACACCGGTGATCACGTCGTGGTTCTGTCGCGCCGCGAAGTCACGGGCGCGCTCGACATCCCGACGCACGAGGTCTCGAGCTGCCGCCTCGTCGAACGGCCGCTCGCGCCCCGCGAGCACCCGCGAGTAGGCGACCAGGTAGTCGATCACCGAGTCGACATCCGACCAGTTCGGCGCTGCCGTGGACACGAACCGTCCCAACTCCTCGGTCGGCGGCGGGAGCTTCCGCCCGACCGGCACGGCAGCAGACGTGCTGATGAGGACCAGCGAGAGGACACGATCGGGGACATCGAGCGCGAGCAGCTGCGCGAAGGCGCCGCCCGCCGAGGCGCCGACGACGTTGGCGGTGGGAAGCTCGTAGGCGTCGAGCACACCGGCGGCGTCGGCGAGCAGGTCGGCGCCGTGTATCCGGGGTGTCCGGGCACATGGGTGACCGAGTGGCCGGTGTCGCGGTGGTCGTAGCGGATCACGAAGCGCCCCCCGTCCGCGAGCATCCGGCAGAAGGTCTCGTCCCACCACAGCATCGACGCCCCGGTGCCCACGATCAGAAGGATGGGGGGGTGGCGAGGGTCGCCGAACGCCTCCGTGCAGAGCTCGACGCCGTTCGCTTCGACCATGCGCTCCGCCATCGTCATTCCTCCTCGTATTCGTCGTGGCGACGCCACCGCCCGGGCGGGACGTTCTCCTCGTCGTGTCCCGTGGGAGCGCGGTCGACCAGCCGGTAGAAGGTGTTGAAGACGTCCGTCCCGCGGGCGTAGGTCGAGTAGACGTGGTCGACGACCCCGTCCCCGAGCGCGAACGAGCTCAGCCCGTGGGCCTCTTCCCGGGGATCGCCCTGCCCGCGGAAGTTGGACTCCGCGCCGTTCGCCCGCTGGTCCTCGATGAACGCGGCACCGAAGTCGTGGTTGAAGTCGCTGTTCAGCCACCACACCCACGTGAAGCGCCAGCCCATGCGCCGCTTGCAGGCGCTGATCTTCTCGAGCGACGTGCGCGAGAGGCAGACCGTCGTCACGTCGCGCTGGTTCAGGTGCAGCATGCCGCCGTCGAGGTGGTCGGCGACCCGCGAGCAGCCTCCGCAGCCGGCGTCCCAGTCAGGGCCGAACATGAAGTGATCGACGAGGAGCTGCGAGCGACCGTCGAAGAGTTCGGCGAGCGTCTTCGTCCCCCCGTCGGTCTCGAATCTGTACGGCTTGTCGACGCGCACCCAGGGGAGCTCGCGGCGCACGCGGGCGAGCTCGTCCGCGCGCCGGGTGTGCTCCTCCTCGAGCTCCAGCGACTCGACCCCAGCCCTTCGCCACTCCTCGCGCGCGCCGGTTCGGTGTTCGGTCATCGGATCACCTCTTCTTCGTCGTATCCGTGCCGTGCGTGGCCGGAGCCGTCGCGGATCCCGCACCCGGTCGGAGGACATCCCCCCACTCGAGCTCCACGGGCCACCACGTGGCCCCGGCCTCGCGGTATGGCACAGGGTCGATGCCGGGCGCGAGCGCGGCGACCACGTCGTAGCGCTGGGCGGGATCGCCCGGCTTCCTGGTGAAGCGCGGCGAAGCGGGCGACGATCTCCGCGAGCCGGTCGGCGCTCGCGAGGTTGACCGGGGAGGGTCCGTCGTAGCGCGCGGCGTGGCGCATCGACCCCGGCCTGCCGGGCATGTCCACCACTCACACCGGCGCGCGCGGGCGCTGCAGCG
>JAJPKS010000226.1 GCA_021323605.1 Bacillota bacterium
AGCACGAAGAGCGGGCAGCGCCGGCCCCGCTGGAAGTACCGCTCCTCGTCGAAGACCCCGTAGTTGGGCAGGTAGACCTTGTGGTACACGCCCTTCAGCTCCCCGTCGTGGGCGAAGAAGGCGGCGTTGTAGATGTCCAGCTCCAGGTCGACGAAGCCGGCCACCACCGCGATCCCCCGGCTGGCCTCCACCACCCGGTCGCGGTGGCGGAGGTTGTCGCGGATGAAGGAGGGCTTCAGCACCAGGTCCTCGGGCGGGTAACCGGTGAGCGCCAGCTCCGGGAAGACCACCAGGTCGCAGCCCTCCGCCCGCGCCCGCTCGATCCACTCGATCATGCGGGCGGCGTTGCCCTCCAGGTCACCGACCGTGGTGTCGATCTGGGCCAGGGCCACCCGAAGGGGTCGGGCCAGGTGGGTCTGCATCCTCCTCTCCATTGTGATCGGACGTCCGGTCCGCGAGGGCCGATCGCGACCGAGCCGGGCGCGGAAGCGATGGGGCGGAGAGGGGAATAATGGGCGTGATGCGGGTGACGATCCTGCCCGAGCGAGAGGTGAGGGAGGTCCAGGCGCGTACCGTCGCCGACCTCCTGCTGGAGCTGGGCCTGCACCGCGACGCCCACCTGGTCGTGCGCCGGGACGAGATCCTCACCGGCGACGTCCGGCTGGCCGAGACCGACGAGGTGGAGATCTACCCGGTGATCAGCGGGGGTGGGCGCTGATGCGCTGCCACACCTGCGCCCGCCCGGCCAACGTCGAGATCCGTCGCAGCCGGATCGCCTTCTGCGCCGGCTGCTATCCACACTGGTTCCGGGCCCGGGTCCAGGAGCGGATCGATCACGACCGCATGTTCCGCCGTGACGAGCGGGTGCTGGTGGCGGTGTCCGGAGGCAAGGACTCGCTGGCCCTCTGGCACGCCCTGACCCGGCTCGGCTACCGGGCCGACGGCGTCTACATCCGGCTCGGCATCGGCGGCTACTCCCGCCGCTCGCAGGAGAAGTGCGAGCGCTTCGCCGAGTGGCACGGGCTGATGCTCCACCAGGTCGACCTGGAGGGGAGCGAGGGCTTCGTGGTCCCCGACCTGCGGGAGGCCCGCAGCGGCAAGCCCTGCGCCGCCTGCGGGACGGTCAAGCGCTACCACTTCAACCGGGTCGCCGCCGAGCTCGGCTACGACGTGGTCGCCACCGGCCACAACCTCGACGACGAGGCGGCCACGCTCTTCGGGAACCTGGTCCACTGGAACATCGACTACCTGGGCCGCCAGGGGCCGGTGCTGGAGAGCACCCATCCCGGGCTGGTGCGCAAGGTCAAGCCCCTGTACCGCCTGAGCGAACGGGAGACGGCCGCCTACGCCCTGATCGAGCGGATCGACTACATCCTCGAGGAATGCCCCATGGCCAAGGGGGCCAAGTCACTGGCCTACAAGGCCATGCTCAACTCCCTCGAGGAGCAGCAGCCGGGGGCCAAGTACGGCTTCCTGGTCGGCTTCCTGAAACAGGGGAGGGCGGCGCTGCCCGGGACCGGGTTCGAGCCGGCCGCGGAGCTGCGGGCCTGTGCTCGCTGCGGGCAGCCGACCACGGCCGAGGTCTGCGCCTACTGCCGGATGGCCGACCGGGGTCGCCGCCGGCGGGAGCGGGCCCGGCCCCCGGCCGGAGTCGACCCGACCTAGGCCCGCGCCTCGACCCCGGCTCACGCCCTCCGGGAGCGGAGGGCGCGGGCCAGGTGCCGGCTCCGGCGCGCGCCGCCCCGGGCCAGGCGGCGGAGGCGGGCCCCGAGCGGTCGCCGCTGATCCTCCAGCGCCGCCATCTCCGCCCGGTCGAGGGAGACGTCCAGCGCCTCCAGGTTCTGTTCCAGATGGGCCGGCGACCCGGTGCCGGGGATGGGCAGGGTGACCGGGGAGCGGGCCAGCAGCCAGGCCAGCGCCACCTGGGCCGGGGCCAGCCCCCGGGACCGGGCGATGCGGCCGAGGGCGCCGGCGCCGGTCCCCAGCTCGCCGTTGGCCAGCGGGAACCAGCACAGGAGCGGGATCGCCTCCCGCTCGCAGAGCGCCAGCAGCTCGGGCTCGACGCGATCGAACAGGTTGAACCGGTTCTGCACGGCCGCGATCGGAGCCACCGCCCGGGCCCGGCGGAGCTGGGCGGCGTCCACGTTGCACAGGCCGAGAAGGCGGATCTTGCCTTCCTCGCGCAGCCGCTCCAGGGCGCCGACCGACTCCTCCAGCGGCACCCTCGGGTCGGGGGCGTGCAGCTGGTAGAGGTCGATCCGCTCCAGGTGCAGCCGGCGCAGGCTGGCCTCGCAGGCACGCCGGAGGTGCTGGGGACGTCCGTCGACACTCCACTCGCCGGGCCCGGGCCGGAGCTGACCGCCCTTGGTGGCGATGACCAGCCCCGGAGGGTAGGGATGGAGCGCCTCCGCGATCAACCGCTCGTTGCTCTCCGGGCCGTAGGCGTCAGCGGTGTCGATCAGGCCCACCCCCAGCTCGACCGCCCGGCGGAGCACGGCCCGGGCGCGCGACCGATCCGGCGGATCTCCCCAGACGCCGGGGCCGCAGAGCTGCATGGCCCCGAAGCCGAGGCGGCCGACCTCGAGGTCGGCCGCCAGCCGGATGACTCGGTCCACGACTCAGGCGGAGGCGGGCACCGCGGCCCGCCATCCCCGCTCCTGCAGGCAGCGGTCGATGCACGCCTCCAGCTCCCGGGCCAGCTCGGCCACGTTCGTCCCCGAGAGGGCGGTGGTGAAGTAGGTGGGGAGGTCGCGGACCTCCACCCCCTCGCCGGCCAGGCCGTCCCAGCCCATCAACGGATCCGGCTCGATCCCGGCCGGGAGCCGCCGCGAGCGGAAGAGGGTGAGCCGGCCCGGGTAGGGGCGCGGCCGGTAGCTCGCGTAGGCCTCCTCCAGGGCTGCCTGGGTCGCGAGGAGCGGGCTGGGCCGCCCCAGCAGCCGCCCCAGCCTGGCGGCCACGGCGAAGCCCGCCCGCTGGGTCCGCTCGGCCAGATAGGAGCGTCCCGCGCCCCGGGGCAGGTGGATCAAGGTGCGGAGGTGGAAACCCGCGATGCGCAGCCGGTGGATGGCCTCGTAGGCCAGGGCGGGCATGTAGGGCTTGAGCCTCGGGGCGCCGGGGCAGAAGGCGTCGAACATGGCCACCAGGGCCACCTCCTCGCCCTGCTCGTGCAGCTGCCTCGCGACCTCGTAGGCCACGGTCCCGCCCAGGCAGTCACCGCCCAGGAAGTAGGGACCGTGCGGCTGCACCGAGCGCATCTCCTGGATGTAGTGGCGGGCCATGTCCTCGATCCGCCGGTAGGGGGGATGCCGGCCGTCCAGCCCGATCGCCTGCAGGCCGTAGAAGGGCTGGTCGGGGCCGAGGTGGCGGGCCAGGTCGTGGTACAGGAGCACGTGGCCGCCGTGGGAGTGGATGCAGAAGAACGGCGGCCGGGAGCCCTGGGGCTGGATCGCCACCAGCGCCGCCCACTCCGGGCTCCACGACTCCTGGCGCAGGATCTCGGCCAGCCGCCGGACGGTCGGCGCGGTGAACAGCGTGGCCAGGGGGAGCCGGCGGCCCAGCCGCCGCTCGATCTGGGTGAAGACCCGCATGGCGAGCAGCGAGTGGCCGCCGAGCTGGAAGAAGTCCTCGTCGATCCCGATGGGCTCGACCCGCAGCTCCCGTTCCCAGATCTCGACCAGGGAGCGCTCGATCTCGTCCCGGGGACCGACCTGCTCGCCCTCGGCCACGCGCCGTGGCTCGGGCAGGGCCCGGCGGTCCACCTTCTGGTTGGGCGTCCTGGGCAGGTCCTCCAGCAGCTCGATCTGGGCCGGGATCATGTGCTCGGGCAGCCGCTCCTCGAGGTAACCGCGCAGCTCCCGGCCCGAGGGCCGCGAGCCGTTGCGGGCCACGACGTAGGCGACCAGCCGCGCCTGGTCGCCGTCGCCCCGCAACACCACGGCGCTCTCCCGCACCGCCGGATGGGCACTGAGTGCGGCCTCGATCTCGCCCAGCTCGATCCGATAGCCACGCAGCTTGACCTGGTGGTCGGCACGGCCAACGTACTCGAGGACCCCATCCTCGCGGTAACGGACCAGATCGCCGGTTCGATAGAGGCGGCCGCCGGGACGCGTATCGAAGGGATCGGGAAGGAAGCGTTCGGCGTTCAACTCGGGCCGGTCCAGGTAGCCACGGGCCACCCCCTCGCCGCCGATGAAGAGCTCACCCACGATCCCCACCGGCACCGGCCGGAGCCGCCCGTCCAGCACGTAGAAGGTGGTGTTGCCGATGGGCCGGCCGATGGGCACGGCCTCGGTGTCCGACCAGTCCTCGTCGCCCAGCTCGTACGTGGAGGACCAGATGGTGGTCTCGGTCGGCCCGTACATGTTCACGATCGAGCCCCCGACCATCCGGCGCAGCTCGCGGGCCAGGCCGACGGGGAAGGCCTCCCCGCCGACCAGGAGCTGGCGGAGGCCTCTGAAGGCCCGGGCCGCGCCCGGGTCGGCGAGCAGCATGCTGGCCATGGAGGGGGTGCACTGCAGGTGGGTGATCCCGTGCTCCTCGATCAGTCTCAGGATGGGATGACGGCCGCCCTCCTGGACCGGCTCCAGCCGCCGGCGCAGCGATGCCTCGCGGAGCTCGTCCAGCTCGGGCAGGTGGGCCAGGACCAGGTCGGTGTCATCGACGAAGTCGATCAGGCAGGCGACTTCGTCCACGCCGATCCCGATCACCTCCTCGATCAGGCGCCGGCACCGATCGGGGGAGCCGAGCAGACCGCTGCCCTCGTAGTAGCGCTCGAAGGAGAAGTCGAGCACCGCATCCATCTCCTCCTCGCTCAGGTGGTCGAGGGCGAACCGTCCCTGCTCGTCGGTGGTGGCCCGCTTGAAGGCGGGGAAGGACCAGGCCGCGCGCTGGATCAGCCCCACCGAGCTCTTGAGGTAGGCCTTCATGGGGCCACGCACCAGCTCCTTCACCTGCGCATCGTCCCGGCCCACGAAGGCGTGGAGCATCAGGGTCACGTGACCCCGGCCCGGCCCGTGGCCGGCCGCCCGCCAGGCCTCCCGGTAGGCCACGACCTTGCCCGCCACCTCCTCGAGGGACTGGCCGAGCAGGTGGGTGAGGACCCGGCACCCGGCCTGCCCGGCGGCCCGGAAGGTGTCGGGGCTGCCGGCGGAGGTGATCCACACCGGTAGCTCGGGCTGGATGGGACGGGGCAGGATGCGGACCTCGACCTCCTCGCCGTTCGGCCCCGGCGCCCAGATCGCCTCTCCGCGCCAGAGGCGGCGGACCACGTCGATCTGGCGGAGCATCACCTCCTTGCGATCGGCGAAGTGCTGGGGGGCGAGGACGAAGTCCTGGGGCTGCCAGCCGGAGGCGAAGGAGATGCCCACCCGGCCGCCGGACAGGTTGTCCACCACCGACCACTCCTCGGCGATCCGGATGGCGTGGTGCAGGGGCGAGACGCAGCTCCCGGCTCGGATGTGGAGGCGGTGGGTGGCCACGGCCAGGGCGGCCCCGATCACGGAGGGGTTCGGGTAGAGACCGCCGAAGGCATGGAAGTGCCGCTCCGGGGTCCAGACGGCGGCGAACCCCCGCTCGTCCCCGAATCGCGCCCCCTCCAGGAGGAGCCGGTACTTGTCCCGGGGAGAGGACCCCTCCCCGGCGCCGAAGTAGAAGAGGCTGACGTCGAGCTGGCGGGGGCGGGCCGGGGCGGGAGGGGTGGAGGGCTCGGCGCCCGTGTACAGCACCACCTCGAAGCCGCGGGCCAGGGTCCAGAGCAGCTCCAGCACCGAGATGTCGAAGGAGATGCTGGTGACCGCCAGCCACCTCCCGGGCGGCTCGCGATCGAGGCGCTCGTCCATGGCCCAGAAGAAGTTGACGACGTTGCGGTGGGTGACCACGACCCCCTTCGGCGTGCCCGTCGAACCCGAGGTGTAGATCACGTAGGCGGCGTCCGCCGGGGTCACCTCGCCGGGCACCGGCTCCGCCGGCTCCCGGTCGATCTCCTCCGCCTCGGCGTCCAGGCGCAGCAGGCGCACGTCGCCCAGATCCAGGCCGGACGCCGCCCGGCCGCTGGAGAGGACGACCGGCACTCGGGCATCCCGGGCCATGAAGGCGATCCGGCGGGAGGGGTAGTCGGGGTCCATGGGCACGTAGGCCGCGCCCGCCTTCAGGATCGCCAGCAGGCCGATCACCATCTCGGGGGAGCGCTCGACCGCCACCCCCACCCGGACCCCGGGGCGCACCCCCAGGCGACGCAGCCGGTGGGCCAGCCGGTTCGCCCGGGCGTCGAGCTCGGCGTAGGTCAATCGTCGCTGGCCGACGGTCAGGGCGATCGCGTCCGGGGTGGCGGCCGCCTGCGCCTCGATCAGGTGGTGCACGCAGCGCTCGCGGTCGTACGCCATCGCGGTGTCGTTCCACTCCACGAGCATCCGCCGCTCCTCGTCCGGAGCCAGAACGGGCAGCTCCCCCACCGGCCGCCCCGGGTCGTCGGCGATGGCCGAGAGGAAGGTGCGCAGCTGCCCGTGCATCAGGGCCAGGCCACGGTCGTCGAGCACCTCGGGACGGTGCTGCCAGAGCACCCGGGATCCGTCCCGGGAGGCAAAGACGGCGAGATCGGCGCCGGTGGGGAGCGGCCCGTCGCCGCTCCCCACCACGACCGGCAGCCGGGCGGCCGCATCACGCAGACGTGGCTGTCGGGCCCGCAGGTCGGCGAGGTGGGTCCGGTGCCGCCGCAGGCGGTCCAGCGACTCCCGC
Organism: Bacillota bacterium; assembly: GCA_021323605.1. Classification (GTDB taxonomy): domain Bacteria; phylum Chloroflexota; class Dormibacteria; order Dormibacterales; family Dormibacteraceae; genus CADDZO01. The sequence continues at coordinate 6,733 of JAJPKS010000226.1, forward strand.
ACCCGCTCCCACGCCGCCGGGAAGCCCCGGCTGAGCTCCAGGTCGACCCTCAGCGGTACCACCTCGGCCAGCAGGCCCTCCAGCTCCAGCCCCTCTCGCTCCTCTTCGCCCCCCGCCAGCCCGAGGTGGAAGTCGGCCTTTCCCTCGAGCCGGGCCAGGTAGGCGATCACCGCCGCCAGCACCACCTCCCCCTGGGGGCGGTCCCCGGCCAGCGCCCGGGCCACCGCCTGAAACCGCTCCGGGACCTCGAACCTCGCCTGCGCCTCCGGGCCGTCGGCGCCACCGGAGCGCGCGTAGGGCACCAGCAGCGGCTGCAGCTCCGCCAGCTGGTCGACCCAGAAGTCCTCGTGGCGCGCCAGGCGCTGGTGCAGCCTGGTCAGCGCTCCCGCCGTGATCTCGTCCAGCACCGGCAACCGCACCCCCCCGGCGAGCCCGTGCCGGCGGGCCAGGTCCGCCGCCCGCAGCGGCCGGCCGTCGAGGTCGGCCAGTGCCTGGAGGACCACGTCATCGGTGGCCGTCGCCACCTGGATGACCTCATCGCTCAGGGCGGTGATCGTCCCCGGCTCCGCCCCCGACCGGCGGGTCAGGCCCAGGCGCAGGACGGCGACGGGCTCGCGGCCGACGAGGGCCTTGGGCAACCCCAGTGGGTTCGGGTAGGCGCCGAAGTCCAGCGCCCGCACCAGCGCCGCCAGCTCCGCCGCGGGACGATCCCAGCGCAGGAAGCAGGCGGCGGGCGGGCGCCGGTGCCGCCCGAAGTAGGTACGCCGGGCCAGGTCCTGGGGCTCGGGCCGCACCTCGCCCGAGGCCAGACGCCCGACCAGCTCGGCGAAGGCGTCGACACCGGCCTCGTAGCAGCGGGTGCTGAGCGTCAGGGAGGTGTCCTCGGGAGAGATGGTCACCGAGCGCCGGACCAGGACATCGCCCTGGTCGACGCCCTCGGACATCACGTGCCAGACGATGCCGTAGGCGGTCTCGCCGTTCAGGATGGCCCAGGCCGGGGCGTTCAGCCCCGCGTACCTGGGCAGCGGACCGTCGTGGAAGTTGATCGCCCCGCGACGGGGGAGCGCGATCACCTCGGGGGCCAGGAGCGAGAGGTTGTTGACGCTGAAGAGGTAGTCGAAGGGCGTCCGACCCAGGGCGGCGACCAGGTCCTGGCCGGGATCGATCCTCTCGACGCCCCGTTCCCGGGCCCAGCTCACCACCTGAGCGTCGGCGGAGATCACGCCCAGGAGGGCGTGGCCGGCTTCGAGCAGGATCTCACCGCACTGGATCGGCAGCGTTGTCTCACCGACGATGTAGGCGGAGAAGGTCGAGGTCGTGCGCGGTTCGCCGGCACGCCTCGAGGTCGTGGTCTCAGTCGAGCTCATGGCTCCCTCGCATGCAACCCAACAGCCATGCTGCCATCGGCGACAGCCACGCGAGGTCCAGCCTAGGGGGACACAGCGCTGGGAACAATGGAAGCTTTGGCCTCGGCTGGGCGGCTGTCCCACCGGCGACTCCTCACCGTCCCGGCGGCACCGTGCCCCCTCGATGCCCGATGATTGAGAGCCGTGGCCGGCTTCTTCGACGACCTCCGCCGGGCCGCCCGCGACCGGCGGACGCTGCTCTGCGTGGGGCTCGATCCCGACCCGGAACGCATCCCGGACGGGGCGCCGGGGGCGCTCCGCCACTGTCTGGAGGTGGTCCGGCGGACGGCCGACCACGTCTGTTGCTACAAGCCCAACGCCGCCTTCTGGGAGCAGTACGGCCCCGACGGCTGGCAGGCGCTGTTCGAGCTGCGAGCGCAGATCCCGGACGGGATCCCGGTGATCCTGGACGGCAAGCGGGGGGACGTGGGCAACACGATGCGTGCCTACGCCCGGGCCGCCTTCGAGGCCCTGGACGCCGACGCCGTCACCGCCAGCCCCTACCTGGGCGCGGACGCGCTCCAGGAACTCACCGCCTACGCGGAGCGGGGTGTGTACGTGCTCTGTCGCAGCTCCAACCCGGGGGCGTCCGACCTCCAGCACCTCGAGGCCGGAGGGCGTCCCCTCTACCTCCACGTGGCCGAGCTGGCCCTCAGGGTGGGGGGACGGGGCAACGTGGGGCTGGTGGTGGGGGCCACGGCCCCGGAGGAGATGGGCGCCGTCCGGGCCGCGAGCCCGCTCCCCTTCCTGGTGCCCGGGGTGGGCGCCCAGGGCGGCGACCTGGAGCGCGCCCTGCGCGCCGCCTGGAACGGGGACGAGGCCTCCTGCCTGGTCGCCGTCGGGCGCACGGTGCTCTACGCCCGCGATCCCGAGCGAGAGGCGATCGCCCTGAAGGAGCGCACCCGGCGGGTGCTGGCGGGGGTCTAGCTCCGGTGTTCGCCGAGCGGGACGACGGTCGCCACCGGGCCCGGCTGGTGCTCGAGGGCCACATCATCGACTCGATGATGCTGCCCCGGCTCCTGGACCTGGTCATGGACCTGGGAGGCTGGTTCGACATCGAGGAGCTGCGGGTGGGGCAGCGCAAGACCGACACCTCCTTCTGCCGGATCGCGGTCTCGGCCGCCAGCCCCGACCGGCTGGACGAGATCGTCCGCCGGGCCCGGGAGCTGGGGGCGCGGGTGGCGAGGGAGGAGCCGGTCCGCACCACGCCGGTGACGACCCCCGGCGTGTACCCGGAGGGGTTCTATTCCACCAGCAACCTGCCCACCGCCGTGATGCTGGACGGCGGCTGGGTGCCGGTCGAGCGTCAGGAGATGGATTGCGCGATCGCCGTCGACCGCCGTGCCCGACGGGCCTGGTGCATCCCCTTCTACGAGGCCGAGCCCGGCCTGGAGGTGGTGGTGGGGCACACCGGGGTTCGGGTCACCCCGCTGGAGCGCTCCCGTCAGACCGAGATCTTCAGCTTCATGTCCAGCGAGGTCTCGGCCGAGAAGCCCAAGAAGGTCCTGATCTCGCAGATCGCCGCCGAGATGCGGGCGGTGCGCGCCGAGGGGGGCAAGATCCTGGTCGTCGCCGGCCCGGCCGTCGTCCACACCGGGGCCGGCCGTTCGCTCTCCCGCCTGATCGAGCTCGGCTTCGTCCAGGTCCTGTTCGCGGGCAACGCTCTCGCCGTCCACGACGTGGAGGCGGCGCTGTTCGGCACCGCGCTCGGCGTGAGCGTGGAGAGCGGGGTCCCCATCGAGCACGGACACGAGCACCACATGCGGGCGGTCAACCGGGTACGGGCGGCGGGGAGCCTGCGGGCCATGGTGGAGTCGGGCGCGCTGGCCTCGGGCGTGATGAAGAGCGCCCTGGAGCACGGGGTGGAGATCGTGCTGGCGGGCAGCGTGCGCGACGACGGTCCCCTGCCCGACGTGGTCACGGACATGATCGAGGCCCAGCGCCGCATGCGCGAGTGCATCTGGGGGGGTGAACGACACCGGCCGGCGGTCCGCCTGGCCCTGATGCTCTCCACCATGCTCCACTCCATCGCCACCGGCAACATGCTCCCGGCCCAGGTGCGGACGGTCTGCGTCGACATCAACCCCGCCGTCGTGACCAAGCTGGCCGATCGGGGCACCTGGCAGTCGGTGGGTCTCGTCACCGACGTCGAGTCGTTCCTGCGCGAGCTGGCCCAGGTCATCGAGGCAGAGGGCTGAGGAGGCTTATCGTTGGTGGCTGAGGGGGGCGCCGGCCGGGGCGTCCGGCGGGTGCCGCCCATCGCTGCGAGCGGGGCGGAGGTGACGGAAGCGACGAGGAAGCGACGACACGGAAAGGAGCGGAGACGATGGCCACCTTGCTGAACGTGCTCGAGTCCGGCCAGCCGGAGGACAGGCTCGCGCTCGTGGTCCCGGGAGGTCCCCGCCTCACCTACCGCCAGCTGCGCGAGCAGGTCTGGCGCGGGGCCGAGGCCCTGGCCGCGCACGGCGTCCGGCGCGAGGACCGGGTGGCACTCGTCTACCCGAACTCGGCCGAGGCGGTCGTGCTCTTCCTGGCCGCGGCCACGGTGGCCACCGCCGCCCCTCTGAACCCGGCCTACAAGGTGGACGAGTTCCGCTTCTACCTGGAGGACACCCGGGCCCGCTTCCTGCTGGTGGCCCCGGGCGAGGGGGCGGCGGCGCGGGAGGCCATGCCGGCCGGGGGCGAGATCGTCGAAGCCGCCCTGGACGAGCACGGCCGGCTGCGTCTGAGCGGCGGCCGCGGGAGCAGGGGCGGCGTCGAGCCCCCGGACGACGACGACGTGGCCCTGGTCCTCCACACCAGCGGCACCACCAGCCGGCCCAAGATCGTGCCCCTCCGGCACCGGAACCTGGCCGCCTCGGTGGCCAACATCGTGCCCCACTACCGGCTCGGACCCGACGACGTCTCCCTCTGCGTGATGCCGCTCTTCCACGTCCACGGGCTGGTCGCCTCCGCCCTCTCCACGCTGGCCTCGGGGGGAACGGTCGTGATCGCCGCGCCGCGCTTCAACCCCTTCGAGTTCTGGCCGCTGGTGCGCGAGCACCGCCCCACCTGGTACTCGGCCGTGCCCACCATCCACCTGGCGGCGCTGGGGCGGGCCGGGAACGAGCGCCCGACCGGCACCGAGCGCCTGCGCTTCGTCCGCTCCTGCAGCTCCGCGTTGCCTCCCGACCTGATGCGCCGCCTGGAGGACCTCCTGCGCGTGCCGGTGCTGGAGGCGTACGGGATGACCGAGGCCGCGCACCAGATGGCCTCCAACCCGCTGCCGCCGGACGAGCGCCGGCCGGGCACGGTGGGGACGGCGACCGGGGTCGAGATCACCATCCTCGACGACCACGGCCGTCGCCTGCCGGTGGGAGCGGCCGGAGAGGTCGCGATCAGGGGACCGAACGTGATGGACGGGTACGAGGCCAACCCGAGCGCCAACGCCGAGGCCTTCACCGACGGGTGGTTCCGCACCGGCGATCAGGGCAGCCTGGACGAGCGCGGCTACCTGACCCTGCGCGGCCGGATCAAGGAACTCATCAACCGGGGCGGGGAGAAGATCGCGCCCCGGGAGATCGACGAGGTGCTGCTCCAGCACCCGGCGGTGGCCGAGGCGGTCGCCTTCGGCGTGCCCCATCCGTCGTGGGGTGAGGAGGTCGCCGCGGCCGTGGTCCTCAAGCACGAGGCCACGCGCACCCAGCTGCTCGCCTTCTGCCGCGAACGGCTGGCCGACTTCAAGGTCCCGCGCCAGCTCTACATCGTCACCGAGATCCCGCGCACCCCCACCGGCAAGGTGCAGCGGCGACACGTGGCCGCCGCACTGGTAGAGGGCTAGGATCGGCTCGAGGATGGCCTCATCGAGCGCTCGCCCGACCTCGCGTCCCGACCACGACCGAGTGGGGGAGGGAGGCCACCGCCGCCGTGGCTGACTTCGCCGTCGTCGGCGCCGGCGCCATCGGCGCCTACCTGGGAGCGCGCCTGGCCGCGGCCGGCTTCGACGTGACCCTGATCGCGCGAGGAGCGCACCTCGAGGCCATGCGCGCCCGGGGCCTGCGGGTGATCGAGGCGGACGGATCCACGCTCGCCGTCGCCCCGGCCTGCACCGACGACCTGGCCGCGGCCGGCACCGCTGAGACCATCTTCGTCACCGTCAAGGCCCACGGCCTACCCGCGATCGCGCCCGCCCTGGGCGCCCTCCTGCACGAGCGTACGACCCTGGTCTTCGCCCAGAACGGCGTCCCCTGGTGGTTCTTCTCCGGCCGGCGCCGCCTGGAGACGGTCGACCCCGGAGGCGTGATCGCGGCCAGCATCCCGCTCCGGCACGTGATGGGCTGCGTCGTCTACCCGGCCACGAGCCTGGTCGAGCCCGGTGTGGTCCGACACCTGGAGGGAAACCGCCTCTCGCTGGGCGAGCCGGACGGGGTGCGCAGTGACCGCGCCCGGGCCATCGCCGCCGCCCTCACCCGGGCCGGTTTCAAGGCCCCGGTCCAGACCCGGCTCCGGCAGGAGATCTGGCTCAAGCTGATCGGCAACGCGGCCCTCAACCCGGTGAGCGCCCTGACCCGGGCCACGCTCGGCGAGCTGCTGGCCGACCCCGGCACCCGGGAGCTCGTGCGCACCTTGATGCTCGAGGTGGAGGCGGTGGGGAGGGCGACGGGCATCGAGCCCGACCTGCCCGTCGACCGGCGTCTGGATGGGGCCGCCCGGGTGGGTGAGCACCGGACCTCCATGCTCCAGGACGTGGAGGCCGGCCGGCCGCTGGAGGTGGAGGCGCTGGTGGGGGCGGTGGTGGAGCTGGCCGGCCAGCTCCGGGTCCCGGTCCCCGCCCTGGACGTCGTGTACCGGTTGACGCGCCGCCTCGACGCTTCCGTCGCCCGCGAGCGGCCCCTGGAGGTTCCACGGCGAGCGGGCTGACGGCAGGATCTGGTAACAGTACGTACGAGTACCAACCAGAGGCGCTGGAGACCGGAGAACAGGATGATTTCCTTCGAGCTGAGCGAGGAGCAACGTCAGATCCGCGACTGGGTGCACGAGTTCGCGGAACGCGAGATCCGCCCGGTGGCGGCGTACTACGACGAGACCGAGGAGTTTCCCTGGCCGGTGGTGAAGAAGGCGGCCGAGGTCGGCCTGTACTCCCACGAGTTCCTGGGTCAGACCTTCGCCGACCCGACCGGCATCCTGCCCGCCCTGGTCGCCGAGGAGTTGTGCTGGGGCTGCGCCGGCATCGCCCTGGCCATCCAGGGCACCGGGCTCCCGGTGGCGGCGATCTTCAACCAGGGGACCCCGGAGCAGATCGCGACCTGGATCCCGGCCTGCTACGGCACACCCAACGATCCGGTGGTGGGGGCCTTCTGCGTCAGCGAACCGGACGCCGGCTCCGATGTCAGCTCCATGAAGACCCGGGCGGTGAAGCGAGACGGCGACTGGGTGCTCAACGGCCGCAAGGTCTTCATCACCAACGGCGGCATCGCCGCCGTCCACGTGGTGGTGGCGGCGGTCGATCCCGAGCTGGGCGTGCGCGGTCAGGCCTCGTTCGTCGTCCCCCCGGGGACGCCGGGGCTGCGGCAGGGCAAGAAGGAGAAGAAGATGGGCATCCGGGCCTCGCACACGGCCGAGGTCATCCTCGAGGACGTCCGGGTGCCCTCCGACTGCCTGCTGGGCGGGGAAGAGCGGCTGGAAGAGCGGCTGGCGCGTGCCCGCTCCGGGCAGCGCTCCCGCTCGGCGGTGGCGCTGAAGACCTTCGAGGCCACCCGGCCCGTGGTCGGGGCCCAGGCGCTGGGCATCGCCCGCGCCGCCTTCGAGTTCGCCCTCCAGTACGCCCAGGAGCGCCGGCAGTTCGGACGTCCGCTGATCGAGAACCAGGCCATCGCCTTCAAGCTGGCCGACATGGCGACCGAGATCGAGGCGGCGCGGGGCCTGATCTGGCGGGCGTTGTGGGAGAGCCGGCACGGGGGGAGGTTCGAGAAGGCCGAGGGGTCGATGGCCAAGCTGAAGGCGGGGGAGGTGGCGGTCAGGGTGACCGAGGAGGCAATCCAGATCTGCGGGGGGTACGGTTACATCCGTGACTTCCCGGTGGAGAAGTGGCACCGCGACGCCAAGATCTACACCATCTTCGAGGGGACGTCGGAGATCCAGCGCCTGGTGATCTCCCGAGCCCTCGCCGCCCGGTGAGCCGGTGATGAACACCCTGGCCGCCAGCGAGCGACGGGAGGCGCGACGCCGGCGCCTGCTGGAGGCCGCCCTCCACCTGTTCGCGGAGGCCGGCTACCACGACACCTCGGTGGACGACGTGGTGGCCGAGGCGCGCACCTCGAAGTCGGCCTTCTACGAGTACTTCGAGTCCAAGGAGGACTGCTTCCGGGTGCTGCTGGAGCAGGAGGGAGGGGCGCTGGTCACCGCCGTCAACGTCGCCGCCGCGGCCGGGATCGATCACCGCGATCGGATGCGGCGGGGCATCCACGCCTTCGTCGCGGCCTGCCTCGGCCGCTCGCGGGTGGCACGGCTGCTCCTGGTCGAGTCGGTGGGCCTCTCGCCCTCGATCGAGGAGGTCCGTCACCGGCTGCACGACGAGTTCGCGAAGCTGGCCGAGCAGGCGGTCCGTTACGCCCAGGAGCACGGCGACAGGGACCTGGCCGGCATCGACCCGGCCGTGTACGGCCGGGTCATCGTGGGGGCGGTCAACGAGGCCACCATCTGGTATCTGGAAGCCGGTTCCGGCGACGACGCTGAGGGGCTGGCGGACCGGATCTGCCGCGCCCTCTCGGTCTGAGCCCCTCGGTTTCCCGACCGGCCTCCGGCGATGGCGTCACGCCGGGCCCGGCCGAGGTCCCGTCTTGCCCTCGGGGGCGATCGCGGTTACGATCAACGCGAACATGCGTACGCTCGCGACCCAGATGCGGCTGCGCAGGACCCTGCGGGTGCAGGCCGAGTACCAGCGGCGGCTGGCGAGGGAGGGGCCGGCGTCGCTCCCCCAGGCGGCGTCCACGCGGCTCCTGCAGCTGCTCCGGGAGGTGCGCGCGGGCTGGGACGGCGAGGCGCAGCCGCCGGCCCCGGTGCGCGCCTTCGTCAGCCGGTCC
>JAJPKS010000407.1 GCA_021323605.1 Bacillota bacterium
CTCCGATGGGGTGCCCCGGGACCGGTGTCCGATAGGGGACTGCGAGGGCAACCCCGTGAGGGGTGCCGCTTGAGCGCCGGTGATCGCTCGGCGGCAACGGTACGGACAATGGCTCCGACCCGGCGCACGTGACACCGGAGGTCCTCCGCTGGGCCCGCGAGTCGGTTGGATATCGTGTCGAGGAGGCCGCCCGCCGAATCGGGGTCCGCGAAGAGAAGCTCCAACGCGTGGAGAGCGGCCAGGCACGGTTGACCCTTCGCCAGGCCGAGAGGGCAGCCCACCTCTACGCCCGGCCGCTGGCGACGCCGTTCCCTCCTCGCCCCCCGTCGAAGAGGCGCAAGAGACGCAGTTCCGTCAGCTTCCGGATGCGCCGCAGCCGCCCGGCCGCCGCCGATGGCGATCCTGGTGCGGACGGTTCGAGACCGGCAGGAGGCCGCCGCCGAACTCTACGAGGCGCTCGAAGAGCCGCCTCCATGGCCGCGGATCGTGTCGCAACCGCAGCCGATTCGCACCCGTCCGGCCGAGGTGGTGCGACGGCTCCTGGCATCACGATCCAGGAGCAGACGAGTTGGCGCGACCGGTCCGGCTACGTGCCGTTGCGACGCTGGCGCGGTGGAGAGGCTCGGGGTCCTCGTCATGCAGAGCGGTGATCTCCCGATCCGCATGATGCGAGGCTTTGCCTCCCCCCATCCCATGGTGTCGGCTGGTGTCGGCGATCATCCTCAATACACGTGATGACCCGAGAGCACGGGTGTTCACCGTTGTTCACGAACTCGCACACCTCTACCTGGCGGCCCATGAAGGCAGGGGACCGGACGGCGAAGGCTGGTGCAACGAGCTGGCCTCCGACCTCCTCATGCCCTTGCCAGAAGTACGCATGGCCTTCCGCGAGCGCTCGGGGAGCGATCTTCTCGGCTCAGTCGATGAACTGGCCCTCCTCTTTGGCGTCACCCCCCTGGCCATGACCGTCCGTCTGGCACGTGCCCAATTGATCTCCAGCCAAGACGAGCATCGGCTCAAAGCCCGGTTGCAAACCCGCAGCCGACCTCGAGAGGCTCCTGGAGGTGGAGGCCATTACCGTGCACGAATCACCCGTCTGGGTCCGTCGTTCGTGCGTCTCGTCTTCTCGGCCCTGGAGAGTGGGGTCACCACGTATCCAACGGCATCGGGCTTGCTCGGAATCAAGGTCGATCATTTCCCGACGCTCAGGCACTACCTCGACGAGCGCCCTATATCCGTTTAGTCGATGTTCGTCTTCGACACGAGCCCCTTCATCAACGGCTGGCGCGATCACCATCCACCCACATTTCCCCGGTGTCCGGGACCTCGTCGGCCCAGGGATGGACGATGGCCGCATCCTCTCACCCAGAGAGGTATACAACGAGATCCTCGAGGAGGAGGACGAGATCGCCGCCTGGGCGAAGCGGCGGTCACGGGCCTTTGTCGACCCCACCTTCGTGGTGCAACAAGAGGTACGTAACATACTCCAGCTCTTGCCCAATCCGGGAATCCGAGACCGAGCAGACCCGTTCGTGATCGCGGAGGCGAAGGTACGCGGACTGGCGGTCGTCACCTACGAGGGACGCAACTTTGGCGGTCCAACGCGGAGATGGTGGAGCAAGATGCCTGGTCTGTGCCAGCAATTCGGGGTTTCTTGTTGCTTGATGCCGGTCCCTCTCCAAAGGCTGGGCGGGCGTTTCTAGGGCTACAGCAGGACCGTTTCTCCTCCTCAGGGCCGCTGGCCCCGTTCCGCCGGCTGAGAGATGATGAGCACGGTGAACAACTCAAGATCCACAAGCATCCTCATTCTCCGGGGTTCGATCGTTGCCTCTGCCGTCGTGGGATCCCGCGCCGGGAGCGGGAAACATCTGATCCGAGTTGACGCCCATTGGGCTGAGGCTTGGTGCGGTTCGTCACGTCTGGCATAACTGCACCGGCAGGCGGCGGAGGACCGCATGCAACAGGCGCGGCACCGGCACGTCGCGTTCCATCACGAGGGCCGGCCAGGTTCGCCGCTACGGCACCGGGGCGCGCGATGGCGCCGTCTCGAGAGCGCGCGGCTCAGGCGCTGAGCCGCAGGTCGGGGAAGCAGGTCCGGTAGAAGTCGTGGTCCCGGGTCAGGAGCTGCTCGGCCTGGACCATGGCGTGGGCCCCGACCAGGAAGGCTCCCCCCACCCCCCGGCCCTCCTCGAGCACCGCTCTCCGCCGGGACGTCCCCTCGCCCCGCCCGTGCTCCCGCCAGGCCCGACCGGCCAGGTACAGGCTGGCGAAGGCGAAGGGATCGATGCGCAGCCCGGTGTCGCGCAGGAACGCCTTCAGCTCCTCCTCCCGCGAAAAGCAGGCTCCCAGCTCCGCCACCACGATCGGGCAGACGACCAGGGGGCCGGCGGTCAGCGCCTCGGCCAGGCGGCGCTCGGAGTCGGCGGCGTGGGGGGCACCGGGGATGAGCACGTCGAGCAGGACCGGGGTGTCGACGGCGGTGATCATCCGCGCAGGTCCTGGATCAGCCGATCAGGATCGTGCCCGGCCAGCCCCATCAGGTAGCCGCGATAGCGCGCGAAGGGGCTGGCGCGCAGCACCTTGCGGATGCGGTACCCGCCGTCCCCGGCCACGAACTCGATCTCATCGCCCGGCCGGAGCCCCATCGCCTCCCGGACCGCCCGGGGGATCGTGACCTGACCCTTGCTCGTGATCCGTGCCGCCACTATCGAGCAGTTTAGGCGCGGTCCCGCGATCACCGGAGGTGGTGAACCGGGCGCGCGAAGGTCGCCCGCGCCCGCTCGCACTCCTCGCGCGCGAAGCACCACGGCTCGTGGTCGTTGACCATGCCGACCGACTGCATGAAGGCGTGGACCGCGACCGGGCCGATGAAGCGCCAGCCCCGGCGCTTCAGCTCCCGGCTCAGCCCCGCGGCATCCCCCTCGTAGCTCCAGGCGAGAGCGGCCAGGCCGGCGGTCCCCCCCTCCAGCTCCAGGCAGCGACGGGCGTTGTGGAGCACGGCCTCGATCTTGGCCCGGTTGCGCACGATGCCACGATCGGCCAGCAGCCGCTCCACGTCGGCCGGGCCGAAGCCGGCCACCCGCTCCGGGTCGAAACCGGCGAAGGCCCGCCGGAAGGCATCGCGCCGGCGCAGGATCAGCGACCAGCTCAACCCGGCCTGGAAGGCCTCGAGCGAGAGCTTCTCGAACAGGCGCACCCCGTCGCCGACGGGCCGGCCCCACTCCAGGTCGTGGTAGCGCCGGGCGAGCGGGTCGCGGCCGGACCAGGAGCAGCGCCGGCGGTCGTCCTCCGCCGGCGGAACGCCCGGCCCGACCCCCTCGCCCGGCCCCTCCGGTCCGTCCTCGAGGATGTCCACGTATCGAGAATGACAGCGTGCGCATCGGATATGTCAGATCGTTCACCGGGGGGTGTTCATGATGGTCAGGGTCGCGGAACCGGGCACGACACGGGTCGGCTTCGTGGGCCTCGGCCTGATGGGCCGGCCCATGGCGCACAACCTCCTTCGAGCCGGCTTCCAGCTCACGGTCCACAACCGGACGGCGGCCAAGGCGGCCTCACTGGTCGAGGCGGGAGCGCGCCAGGCGGCATCCCCCGCCGAGGTGGCGAGGGACTCGGACGTGGTCGTGACCATGGTCACCGACGGCCCCGACGTGGAGGCCGTGGTCGCGGGTGAGAACGGGGTCCTGAGCGGCGCGCACGCCGGCCTGATCTGGATCGACATGAGCACCATCTCGCCGGAGACGACCCGGAGGCTGGGGGAGATGGCGGCCGCCCGAGGGGTGGAGAGCCTCGACGCTCCGGTGAGCGGGGGGCCGCCGGGCGCGGAGGCGGGCACGCTCTCGATCATGGTCGGCGGGCGCCAGGAGGTCTTCGAGGCCTGCCTGCCGGTCCTCCGCGCCATGGGCCAGACGGTCGTCCACATGGGCGACCTGGGAGCCGGCCAGGTCACCAAGGCCTGCAACCAGGTGGCCATCGCCGCCACCATGGCCGGGGTGGCCGAGGCCCTGGTCCTGGGAGCCAGGGCGGGGGTCGATCCCCGGCGCATCCGGGAGGCGCTCCTGGGCGGCTACGCCGCCAGCCGCGTCCTGGAGGTGCATGGGGAGCGCATGATCGAGCACGCCTTCGCCCCGGGGTTCTTCGTGAAGCTGCACGACAAGGACCTCCACATCGTGCTCTCCATGGCGAGGGCGCTGGGGATCGCGGCCCCCATCTCGGCGCTGGTGGCGCAGCAGTTCAACGCCCTGGTCGCGGCCGGCGACGGCGAGCTCGACAACTCGGCCCTGGTCAAGGTCTACGAGGAGCTGGCCCGGCACCGGCTGTGATGCGCCCGGGGTACGGGCGTCCCCGCGCCCGGGCGCGGGGACGGGACGGCTCGGGCTCCTGGATCAGCTGCAGCCCGCGCTCGGGCGTGAGCGGCAGCGCCCCACCACGCCCGGGCGAAGGTGGCGAGGGGTCCGCTCGACCGCCGGCATCACGCGCCGGACCGGGACGGCGCCGGCCTTTGCCACCGCTCGGGGCGCTCCCGGCCGCCTGGACGACGTTCCACAGCTCGGCGCCGAGTGACAAATACCTGACACATCCTGCCCATCACCACTTACACTGTTCGTCGATGAGCACTCCCTACGTCCCCGGACTCGAAGGTGTCGTCGCCGCCCAGACCGAGATCAGCCACGTCGACGGACAGAACGGACGGCTCATCTACCGGGGAGGCTATCTGATCGAGGAGGTGGCGAATCGATCCTTCGAGGAGGTCGCCTACCTGCTGTGGAACGGCGAGCTGCCCAACCGCCGGCAGCTGGCCGAGCTCAAGGAGGAGCTCACCGGGCGACGGAGCCTGAACGAGGCGGCCAGGACGGCCCTCCGCGGTCTCCCGGTCGACGTCGACCCGATGGACGCGATCCGGACCGTGCTCTCGGCTCAGGGGGCGAGGCCGGGCTGTCCCAGGCCAACCCGGGAGGACGCCGTGGCCCTGACCGCGGCCATCCCCACCGCCACCGCCGCCTACTACCGTCACCAGCAGGGCCTGGAGCCGATCGAGCCCAGACACGACCTCGACCATGCGGCGAACTTCCTCTACATGCTGAGCGGGGAGGAGCCGGATCCAAAGCGGTCCCGCTACCTCGAGTCGTACCTGGTGCTGCTCGCCGACCACGGTCTCAACGCCTCGACGTTCGCGGCCCGCGTCATCTGCTCGACCGGCGCCGATCTCTGGTCGGCGGTGCTGGGCGCGATCGGGGCGTTGAAGGGTCCCGCCCACGGCGGGGCGGCCACGGCCGCCATGGCGATGTTGAAACGGGTCGGCGGACCGGAATCGGCCGAGCGCTTCGTCGTCGACACCCTGGATCGTCACGAGCGCCTCTACGGCTTCGGGCACCGTGTCTATCGGACCTACGACCCGCGGGCCAGGATCCTGCGCGAGCTGTGCCGGGAGGCCAACCCGACCTTCTACGCGGTGGCGTACGCGGTCGAGGAGGTGGCCCTGCGGGAGCTGCTGGCCCGGCATCCCGAGCGCCCCAACGCCACCAACGTGGATTACTACTCGGCCGGCGTCCTGGAGGGGGCCGGCTTCCCCAGCCACTACTTCACCTGCGTGTTCGCGGCCTCCCGGGTGGTGGGGTGGACCGCGCACGTCCTCGAGTACATGGCCCGGGAGGGCCGGATCATCCGGCCCGCATCCGAGTGGATCGGGCCCGATCCCGATCGGCGCACGGCCGCGACCGCGTAGTGGAGCGGGTGCGGTCGGCGGCCGCACCCGCCCGAAGGTCTGGCCCCGTCCCGACCGCGGCCGCTCCCGGACGGCCCACGGCCGCGCGACGAGCGGTCGCCGGCTCCCCGCGGCGGGAGCGGCCGGGCCGCGAGTTCCGGCAAGATCCCGGCGGCCGGTCCCGAGGCCGTGTCACCCCGGCTATACACTTGAGTTTCGTGTTCGCAGCCCGCAGAGCGCATCGTGATGGCCCCGACCACTGAGTTCGACGTCGCCGTGCTCGGCGGCGGGACCGGCGGTTACACGGCGGCCATCCGGGCGGCCCAGCTGGGGCAGCGGACGGTCGTCATCGAGGAGTCCAGGCTGGGGGGCGTCTGCCTCCACATCGGGTGCATCCCCACCAAGGCCCTGCTGGAGTCCTCCGGCCTCTACCACAAGCTCCGGGAGCGGGGCGCCGAGCTGGGGCTGAGGGCGACCGAGGTCGGCTTCGACTTCGAGCGCATCGCCTCGCGGCGGGACGCCATCGTCGACCGGCTGTGGCGAGGCGTGCAGGGTCTGATGCGAAAGCACCGGATCGAGGTCGTGCAGGGCCGCGGCTGCCTGCTGGGGGACGGCCGGGTCCAGGTCGCGGAGCGCGTGCTGCAAGCTCGCGCCATCATCGTCGCCACCGGCTCCTCGCCGAGGTCGCTGCCGGGCGTCGAGCCCGACGGGGAGCGGATCATCACCTCCGACCACGCCACCCTGACCCGGACGCTCCCGGCCTCGATCGCGATCATCGGCGCGGGTGCGGTGGGCGTCGAGTTCGCCACCTTCTACCGTCAGATGGGAGTCCGGGTCACGCTGCTGGAGGCCCTGGAGCGGCTCGTGCCGCAGGAGGACGCGGACGTGTCCGGCGCCCTCCTGCGCTCCTTCCAGCAGGCGGGTATCGACTGCCGCCTGAGCGCGCGCGTGCTGGGGGCGCACCGGAGCGAGAACGGGGTGACGGTGGAGCTGGAGGACGGCCGGGTGGAGGCCGAGCAGCTGCTGGTCGCGATCGGCCGCGCCCCCAACACCCGGGGCATCGGGCTCGAGGCGGCGGGGGTGGAACTGGACCAGCGCGGTTTCATCCGCGTCGACGAGTGGATGCGGACCAGCGCGCCCGGGGTGTGGGCGATCGGCGACGCCGTCGGCGGTTTCCTCCTCGCCCACGCGGCCGCCCACGAGGGCGTGACCGCGGCCGAGGACATCGTCGGCCGTCGCGTCCACCCCATGGAGCAGGAGCTGGTCACGCGTTGCACCTTCTCCAGCCCGGAGATCGCGTCGGTGGGGCTCACCGAGACCCAGGCCCGGGAGCGCGGTCACGAGGTCAAGGTGGGCCGCTTCCCCTTCCTCGCCAGCGGTCGGGCCCTCATCCACGGTGAGACCGAGGGCTTCGTGAAGCTGGTCGCCGACGCCGAGTCAGGCCAGCTGCTCGGGGCCCACGTCGTCGGCGTTCAGGCCACCGAGCTGATCGCCGAGCCGGCACTGGCCCGTCTCTTCCAGGGGGACGCCTGGGAGATGGGGCGTAACATCCATCCCCACCCCACCCTCAGCGAGGCCCTCGGTGAGGCCGCCCTCGCCGTCGATGGGGTGGCCCTCAACGTGTAGCTGATGACAGAGACGAAACAACTCGAGGTCGAGTCGAAACGCGGGTTCGTCGCCGACTGGCACTTCCAGGAACCGGTCGACTGGCGCGACACCGACGTCGACGAGCACACGCTCCTGGAGTGGTTCTACATCATGCTCCTGGGGCGACAGATCGACTACCGCTTCCAGCTCCTGAATCGCCAGGGCAGGGCGCCCTTCATCATCTCCTGCGCCGGCCACGAGGCGGCGCAGATCGGTGCCGCCTGGGCGCTGCGGCCGAAGTACGACTGGATCGCGCCCTACTACCGCGACGTGGTCCTCTGCATGCGGATGGGTGTGACGCCGCTGGACCTCATGCTCTCGGTGCTGGCC
>JAJPKS010000127.1 GCA_021323605.1 Bacillota bacterium
CGAGGCCGCCGGCCCGGGGTCGACCAGGATCTCGTCGTCCACGATCCAGGCACCGATGACCCGTTCCCGGCCCAGGTGGAGGACGTCGATCAGGCGGGGCTCGGGCACGGCCGCCTTCCACTGCGGCCCCGGTGGGAGCGCAGACGACTGTTCGGTCATGCCTCCATGATGCGGAGGTCGTCGCCGCGCGTGCCCGCCCGGCCCCGGACGGGAGGGGCGTTCGGCCAGGTCGGCGGGGACGCCCGCCCGCGAACATGGAGGCAGTGGGTGTTCGTGACCGGGTCCTGCCCGCGACCGGCCCTCCGGCGCCCTGGCTCGACGGCCGGGGAGGACACCGATGATCCGGCTCAGAGGACGTCCGGCTGCCGCCCCGTCCGACCAGGGGGAGGTGCGGGAGCAGCTGGCGGGACTGGAGCTGCCCCGGGTCTACGCTGAGCTGGACACGGGGCCGGACGGGCTCTCCGAGGAGGAGGTGAGCCGGCGGCGGGCGCAGGTGGGTCCCAACCGCCTCCAGGAGGTGCGTGGACCGGGTCTGGCCCGGCGCTTGCTGGCCCAGTTCTTCAACCTCTTCGCCGTTCTCCTCTGGGCGGGCAGCGCCCTCGCCTTCCTGACCGGCCTGCCCACCTTCGGCATCGCCATCGTTGCCGTGATCGTGGTCAACGGTGTCTTCGGCTTCTTCCAGGAGCACCGAGCGGAACGGGCGGTGACGGCTCTGCGCCGCCTGCTGCCCCAGCACGCGGTCGTGGTGCGGGGAGGGAGCGAGGTACAAGTGCCGGCCGAGGACCTGGTGCCGGGCGACCTGCTCCTGGTCCAGGAGGGCGACCGCGTCTCCGCCGACGCCCGTCTGGTGGAGGCGACCGAGCTGCGTGTGGACGAGTCCAGCCTCACCGGTGAGGCCCATCCCGTGCAGAAGTCGGCCCAGCCCGAGCGGGGCCGGCTGCGGACGGTGCTCGAGGCCCACAACCTCCTCTTCGCCGGCAGCACCGTGGTGGCCGGCGCCGCCCGGGGGGTGGTGATCTCCACCGGCATGGGCACGGAGTTCGGGCGCATCGCCACGCTCACCCAGTCCGTGCGCCAGGAGCCGAGCCCCCTTCAGAAAGAGGTGGGGCGGGTGGCGCGCCAGGTGGCCCTGCTCTCCGTGGCCATGGGGGTGGTCTTCTTCCTGGTCGGCTACGCCCTGGCGGGGCTGACCCTGACCGACGGCGCCATCTTCGCCATCGGTATCGTGCTGGGCAACGTCCCTGAAGGACTCCTGCCCACCATGACGCTCTCCCTGGCCATGGGGGTTCAGCGGATGGCCAAGCGCAACGCCATCGTCAAGCGGCTGTCCTCGGTCGAGACCCTGGGCTCCTGCACGGTCATCTGCACCGACAAGACCGGCACCCTGACTGCCAACCAGATGACGGTGCGCGAGCTCTGGGCGGGTGGCCACCGCGCCCTCCTCACCGGTTCCGGCTATCGGCCCGAGGGCCGGCTGACGGTGGGCGGACTCCCGGCCACGCGCGCCCAGCTGGTCGCCTTCCTGCCCCTGCTCCGGATCGGCCATCTCTGCAACACGGCGCGTCTGCTCCCACCCCAGGACGAGCATCCCGAGTGGAGGTTGGTGGGCGACCCCACCGAGGGGGCGCTCCTCACCGCCGCCGCCAAGGCCGGCCTGGACCGCGACTTCGACCTCCGGCTGCGCCCGGTGGTGCGGCGACTGGGCTTCGACCCCAAGCGCAAGCGGATGTCGACCGTCCATCGGGCGCTGCCGCAGGAGGACCGGCTGGTGGCGTATGTCAAGGGGGCCCCGCGCGAGCTGCTCGACCACTGCACCCGGATCCTGGTCGACGGCGTCGAACTCGACCTGAGGCCGGAGCTACGGGCGCGGGCGCTGGCCGAGAACGATCGCATGGCCAGGGCCGGGCTGCGGGTCCTGGGCATGGCCTACCGGCACCTCCCCGCCGCCGACGAGCCGTACCTGGCCCACCTCGGGCCGGGCGAGGTGGAGCGGGACCTGGTCTTCGCCGGCCTGGCGGGCATGCAGGACCCGCCCCGGGAGGAGGTCCCCGAGGCGGTACGGAACGCCCGTCAGGCCGGGATCAGGGTGATCATGATCACCGGCGACTACGGCCTGACCGGCGAGTCGATCGCCCGTCAGATCGGGCTGGTGGGGGAGGGGCCGGTGCGGGTGATCGACGGCGCGGAGCTGGAGGCGATGGACGACGATCGACTCCGTCACGCCCTCTCCGAGGGTGAGGTGATCTTCGCTCGGGCCACCCCCGAGCACAAGCTCCGGGTGGTGACGGCGCTGCGCTCGCTGGGTGAGGTCGTGGCCGTGACCGGTGACGGAGTGAACGACGCCCCGGCCCTGAAGCGGGCGGACATCGGGGTGGCGATGGGTCGGGGCGGGACCGATGTCGCCCGGGAAGCGGCGGACATGGTCCTGGTGGACGACAACTTCGCCACCATCGTGGCGGCCGTCGAAGAGGGCCGGGCCATCTTCGACAACATGCGCAAGTTCGTGATCTACATCTTCGCCCACCTCTCCCCTGAGGCCATCCCCTTCATCTTCTTCGCCCTCTTCCGGGTTCCCCTCCCGCTGACGGTGATGCAGATCCTGGCCATCGACCTGGGCACCGAGACCCTGCCCGCGCTGGCCCTGGGGGTGGAGCGCCCGGAGCCGGACGTGATGCGGCGGCCGCCTCGCCGCCGCAGTGAGCGCCTGCTGAGCGTGCGTTCCCTGCTCCGCGGATACGTCTTCCTGGGCTTCATGACCACCGCCGCGGTGCTGGGGACGTTCTTCCTCTTCCTCGCCTCCCGAGGCTGGCACTGGGGCCAGACCACCGCCCCTTCCCCACACGACGGCGCCGAGGCCACCACCATCGTCTTCCTCGGTATCGTCCTGATGCAGGTGGCAAACGCCTTCGCCTGCCGCACGGAGCGGGTCTCGGTGCTGCGGGTGGGACCGTTCGGGAACCGGTTCCTGCTCTGGGGCATCGTCTTCGAGGTGGCCTTCGCCGCTCTGCTGATCTACGCCCCGCCCCTCCAGCCCCTCTTCGGCACCGCACCCGTGCAGGCTCACTGGTGGGTTGTGCTGGCGGCGTTCATGCCCCTGGTCTTCCTGGCCGAGGAGGTGCGCAAGGCGGTGGTCCGGCGTCACGCCGGCCGGACGTGAAGGCGCAGGCCTTCCGGGATCGCCGCGACGCCGGGCGCCGGCTCGCCGCTCTGCTCGACCAGGAGCGCCTGCGCCGCGAGCGGGTGGTCGTGCTCGGGATCCCGCGCGGCGGGCTGGTGGTGGCGTTCGAGGTGGCCCGGGCGCTGAGGGCGCCCCTGGACGTGGTGTGCGTGCGGCCCCTGTCCACCCCCGGCGAGCCGGATCTCCATCTGGGCGCGCTGGGCGAGGCCGGTGAGCCGGTGGTGAACGGGGAGCTGGCACGGGAGGCGGGCCTGACCGGCGCCGCCCTGGGACGACTGGTGGCCGCCGAGCGGGCCGCCCTGGCCGCCCAGGAGAGGCGGTATCGAGTGGTTCGCCCCCGCTTGCCCCTGACCGGACGGACGGCGCTCCTGGTCGACGACGGCGTGACCACCGGCGTCAGCGCCGTCGCAGCCGCCAGGGGAGCCAGGGCGCGCGGCCCGCGCCGGGTGGGGCTGGCGGTGCCGGTCTCGTCGCCCGAGGCACTGGGGGAGGTGGCGGAGGAGGTCGACGAGGTCGCCTGCCTGGAGCAGCCCCCCCTGACCCTGGCCCTGGAGGAATGGTACGAGGAGTTCCCGGAGGTCTCGGTCGAGGAGGTGGTGGAACTCCTGGCCCAGGCCGCGCGCTGGCCCTGGACCTGAACCCCGCCGGCGGCCGGGGTGAAGGTCCCCGATTCCGGGAGTCGGATGGCCCTGGCCGGCGGCCGGCGGCCGCGGTCAGATGGAGACGTGCCGGAGAACCGAGAGGGCGAACCCGCACCCGCCGGAGGGCGTAGCCGGGGTCAGCAGGAGGTGGGGCGATGGGCCTCATGAGGCGATTGTCGGACGTCCTCCAGCAGAAGCTGAACGCCCTCCTCGACCGGGCCGAGGACCCGACCGAGTCGCTCGACCTGGCCTACGAGCGGCAGCTGGAGGCGCTGCAGCAGGTGCGCCGCAACGTGGCCGAGGTGCTCACCTCGCAGAAGCGGCTGGAGTTGCAGGCGGCCCAGCTGCGCCAGGGGCAGCAGAAGCTCCAGGTACAGGCCCGACAGGCCCTGGCCCAGGGCCGCGAGGACCTCGCCCGCCTGGCCCTGACCCGCGCCCAGGCGGCGGAGTCCCAGCTCGACGCCCTGGAGACCCAGGCCGCGCAGCTGAAGGAGCAGGAGCAGAAGCTGGAGCTGACCGCCCAGAAGCTCCAGGCCAAGGTGGAGGCGTTCCGGACCCAGAAGGAGACCATCAAGGCCCAGTACTCCGCCGCGGAGGCCTCGACCAGGATCGGGGAGGCGGTGACTGGCATCTCCGAGCAGATGGCGGACGTGAGCCTGATGATCGACCGGGCGCAGGAGAAGACGGCCCGGATGCAGGCCCGGGCGGCCGCCATCGACCAGCTGGTGGAGACGGGCGTGCTCGACCAGATCGGCCCCGGCGCCCAGGACGACATCGACCGTCAGCTGGCCGCCCCTGCGGCCGAGGCGGCGGTGGAGGAGCGGCTGCGGAAGCTGAAGGCGGAGGTCGGCGCCCCCGCCCTGGAGCCGGCCGGGGAGGTGGTGCGGGTGCTGGGCGAGGATCAGTACCGGGTTCGGCCCGAGGACCAGGGGCGCCTGGACGAGCTGGACGAGCGGCTGACGGCGGCCCTGGAGGCGCGCGACGAGGCCACCTACCGACACACGCTGGAGGAGACGGTCGCCTTCGTCAGGGACCGGGGGGAGCGCATCCCGGACTCGGTCGTGGTCCGCTCCGACCGCGTGCTGCCGGGGGGCGACATGTCGCTGGAGGAGGCGATCCGGGTGATCGAGGCCGCCCCGTCCCGGCCGGTGAACGCCCCGGGCGACGCCGGCTGAGGGCGGGGGACGACGGGGGCTGTCGGGATGCGACGCCGGCTCGGCGCCGACTTGGGTCTGCGGGCCCGAATGGTGCTGACCATGTTCCTCCTGGCCCTGCTCTACGCGGCCTTCGTCTGGGTCCTGCTCTGGCTACGGGTCGACCTGTTGCTGGTGCTGGGCCTGGTGGCGGTCCTGATCGTCGTCCAGTACGTCCTCTCCGACCAGCTGGTGATGGCCTCGATCGGCGCTCGGGAGGTGAGCGAGGCCGAGGCCCCCCGGCTCCACGACATCGTGACCCGCCTGGCCCAGACCACAGGTGTCCCCAAACCCCGGGTGGCGATCGTGGACAGCCCCGTGCCCAACGCCCTCGCCACCGGGCGCAACCCGCGCCATTCGGTGGTGACGGTGACCACCGGGCTCCTGGAGCGGCTCACCCCGGAGGAGGTGGAGGCGGTCCTGGCCCACGAGCTGAGCCACGTCATCCACCGGGACGTGAAGGTCATGACCATGGCCACCGTGTTCAGCACCCTCGCCTCCTTCCTGGTCCAGTTCGGCCTGTGGGGCGGCCTCGGCGGCCGGGGCAGGGGCCGGGACCAGGGCGGCTCCCCGCTCGTCGTCCTCCTGGTGGCGGCGGCGGTGTGGCTGATCAGCTTCGTGCTCATCCGCACCCTCTCCCGCTA
>JAJPKS010000422.1 GCA_021323605.1 Bacillota bacterium
CCCTCACCCTCACCCTCACCCTCGGCCCCGGCCACGCTTCCGGCCCCGGGGCCATCGGTCTCCGTGCTGAGCTCGGACAGCCTCCAGATCACCGGGCTGCGCTCCCTGGCCGTCACCAGCGTTCCCTCCCCTGCCGGCCCGGTCAAGGTCATCGAGCTGACCATGGACGGCTCGACCATCGACGGCCTCGACCTCCTTGGGCCCTGCTCCGGAGGGGTGCGCTTCGAGACCACGGCCACGCAGGAACAGGCGAGCGGGGGCCTCACCATCGACGCCACCGCCCTCCAGATCACGGTCCTCGGGGTGCCGGTGGTGCTCGCCGCCGCCGGCCTGCCGGAGGGCGCCCTGACCCTGCCCGGGGTCTCGCTGCCACCCCTGCCCACGAACACGGTCTTCCTCTCCGTACGGATGTACGTGCTCAGGATCGACGCCGGTGCCATGGTCCTGGAGGGGCTCGGGGTCGGCTCGTCCGCCTGCTGATTCCGGGCTGCGGCCGCGGGCCGATATCATCGCCCACAACGGTGACGGCCGCGCCCCCTCGGCTCCATCCCGCGATCGTGCTCCGGCCGGCCCACGGAGGGCCGACGTGAGCCAGATCGTTCGCCTCCGAGACGGCATCGCCCCTGAGGCCAGGTGGCTCGAGGCCGCCCGGCTGGCCCGGTGGCTGGCGTGGGCCAGCCTGGCGTGGATGACGGTGGAGGGCGCCGTGGGCCTGATCGCCGGCTTTGCGGCCGGATCGATCGCGCTGACCGGCTGGGCACTCTCCTCGGGGGTGGAGGGCCTGGCCAGCGCAATCGTGATCTGGCGATTCACCGGCTCCCGGACGCTCTCCGCCACCGCCGAGGAGCAGGCGCGAAAGGCGGTCGCGGTCAGCTTCTGGCTGCTGGCCCCGTACGTCGCCGCGGAGTCCGTCCACGACCTGATCGGCCAGCACCGGCCGGAGACGACCCCGCTCGGGATCGGGCTTGCCGCCACCAGTCTGGTGCTGATGCCCGCCCTGGGCATCGCCAAGCAGCGGCTGGGAGCACGCCTTCGCTCCGGGGCGACGGCGGGCGAGGGGAGCCAGAACCTGCTCTGCGCCTACCTGGCGGCCGCGGTGCTGGCCGGGCTCATCGCCAACGGCCTGTGGGGGTGGTGGTGGCTCGACCCGCTGGCGGGCCTCGCGGTGGCGGTCACGGCGGTTGGGGAGGGCCGCGAGGCGTGGCGGGGCGAGGGCTGCTGCACGGCGCCCGGGGCGGCCGGGGAGCGAGCGGGCGGGTGTGGTCCGGGATGTGTCGACCCCGGCTGCGCCGGCCGCCCGGCCGACCGCTGAGCGGATGGTGCCCTGGACGACGGGCGCGTTCGCGGCCGGGGAGATCGTGGCCCTGTCGGCGGTGCTGCTGGCCATGGGCCTGCGCAACCCCCGGCTCCTGCTCCAGGACTACCCGGGCGACGTGCGGGCGGCGGTTCCACCCAAGACCGCCGCCGAACGTCGGGAGACGGTGTGGTGGAACCTGCCCTTCCTCTGCCTCCTGTTCGGGACGCCGCTGGCGGCGGCTGTCGTCGCCAGGCTCCAGCTGCCGGCCCTTTCCTTTCCGGGGGCGTTCACGAACGCGTTCATCGTCATGATCGCGTTCGACCTCTTCGACTGGCTGGTGATCGACTGGCTCGTCTTCTGCACGCTGACGCCGCGCTTCGTCGTCCTGCCCGGCACCGAGGGCATGGCCGGCTACAAGGACCACGCCATGCACTTCCGGGGCTTCCTGGTCGGCCTCGGGCTGGCGCTGGCCGCGTCCGCCGCCATCGCCGGCCTGACGCTCCTGCTGCCCGCCTGACCCCCGGCGCCCGCACTTCCCTCGGATGGGCCCGGGCCCTCCACGGTCGACGACCGGCTTCGGCCCGGAGCACGGTGCCGATCGGCTCCACCAGGTTCGAGACCCGGCCGAGCGCGGGATCCGAACTTCGACGCTCGCGGTTGGGGCCGGGGCGGGGGTTCCTGCGACGGCGCCCGTGACGGTTGGCATCACGACCCCACCCAGGGCCTCCCGACCGCGGGCCCGGCTCGTCGCGCCGCCCACCGCTCCGGGCACGTGGGGGGCGGTGGCCCGAACGCCATCGCGTCCCGGGGTTCCGTGCCCGGACCGACGGCCTCGGGTCACTGGGATCACGCCGACGCCTGCCGTCGACGGAATCGGCGCCCGTTGACGAAGGACATCTCGATGCGAACGAACCTGCTGGCGACACGGTCATCGAAAGCCCAGGGATACAGAGGGATCTCAGCGAGGGCGGCCAGCTCAGCCGGGTCGGTGATCTCCGAAGCCATCCCCTGGACCAGCACGCTCCAGCCCCACGTGCCATCCGGTGCGTAGCTGTCCACCTCGAAGGCCACGAAGGCGTTTGCCATGGCCGCGTCGAGCTTCGTGCCGGGAATCGTCCGAAAGACGATGTGCTCCCCCACCAGAACGAAGTTGACGGGCAGGATTGCAGGAAGGGTCCTGATGACGACACCGACCCTCCCCACCGGCACCCGAGGGATGAGCTCGAGACACTGACGGCGGTCCAACTCCTCCAGGATCACATCCATCACACATGCATACGGGGTGACACCGGCTCGCGCCAGGGACGAAGGCCCTGAGATCTCCGGGCGAAGGTCCCCGAC
>JAJPKS010000129.1 GCA_021323605.1 Bacillota bacterium
AGCATAGACCGCCGGCCGCCGCTCGACGAGGTCACGGTTCGGCATCCGTGGCGGCGGATCCGTGAGGGCACGCCGCGGGCCGCCGGGGCGAGCCCGGGCCGGCCGTCGCGGGGCCGCGCCGGCTGCCAGGATGGAGTCAGGGGCAGCGATCCAGGCGCCCCGGCTGACCCACGAAGGACATGCGAGGAGGAGATGAGGTGGCAGCTCCCATTGCGATCGGCGGCATCCATCACCTGCGGCTGACGGTCACCGACGTCGGGCGCAGCCGCGACTTCTACACCGGCCTCCTCGGCTTCGAGGTGGCGGTCGACTCCCCGCCGGCCGACGATCCCGGGGCGGGGGCCGCCTACCGGGTTCTCTGGGGGGGCTGCGTCCTGGCCCGGGGCGACCTGCTCATGGGCCTGCGGCCGGTGGCTCCCCGGGACGATCGCTTCGACGAGGACCGGGTCGGCCTCGACCACCTGAGCTTCAGCGTGGCCAGCCGTGACCAGCTGGAGGCGGCGCGCCGTCTCTTCGACGAGCGCGGGGTGCCGCACGGCGAGATCACCGCCCTGGAGGGGTTCGGCATCTACGTGCTGCCCTTCCGCGACCCGGACAACATCCAGATCGAGCTGACCGCGCCCATGGGCTGAAGCGGGAGGCGGGAACCGGCTCCGCCCGGCCCGACCGGCGCCTATGCTTACGCCCCGTGGAGCCGCTGCGGGCCGCCGTCCGGGAGTTCCTCACCCAGGGCGGCTTCGAGCCGCGCTGCGATGCCTGGCTCTCCGGTCACGACCCCGCCTTCTCGCGCCGGCTGGCCGCCCGGGGCTGGATCGGGATCACCTGGCCCCGCCGCTACGGCGGTCAGGAGCGCTCCTACCTGGAGCGTCATGCGGTGGTCGAGGAACTCCTGGCCGCGGGTGCGCCGGTGGCGGCACACTGGATCGCCGACCGCCAGACCGGGCCCCTGCTCCTGCGCTACGGCACCGAGCCGCAGCGGGAGCGGTTCCTGCCTGCCATCGCCCGCGGCGAATGCTACTTCGGCATCGGCATGTCGGAGCCCGACTCCGGGTCCGACCTGGCCTCGATCCGGACCACGGCGACGCCGGTGGAGGGTGGATGGCGGCTGCGCGGGACCAAGCTCTGGACCAGCCACGCCCACCGCAGCCACTACGTGATCGCGCTGGTCAGGACCTCCCCGGCCGGGGAGCGGAAGCACGAGGGGCTGAGCCAGCTGATCGTCGACCTCCGGGGTGAGGGGGTGCGAGTCCGTCCCATCCGAGTGCTGTCGGGCGAGGAGCACTTCGCCGAGGTCGTCTTCGAGGACGCCTTCGTCCCCCGCCAGATGCTGGTCGGCCGGGAGGGGGACGGGTGGCAGCAGGTGACCTCGGAGCTGGCCTACGAGCGGAGCGGTCCCGAGCGCTTCCTCTCCACCTTCCCCCTCCTGGTGGAGACGGTGCGCGAGCTGGGCCCCGAGCCCGGACGGGCGGGCGCCCGGGCGCTGGGCGAGCTCGCCGCCCGGCTCTGCGCCCTGAGGGCGCTGTCGGTGGACGTCGCCCGCCGGCTCCAGGCCGGCGTCATTCCGGCCGTGGAGGCGGCACTGGTGAAGGACGTGGGGACGCGCTTCGAACGCGACGTGATCGAGATCGCCCGTTCCCAGGTGGACCCGGAGGCGGCCGGGGAGCGGTTCCGGCACCGGTACCGGGAGGCGGTGACCGCCGCCCCCGGCTTCACCCTTCGCGGTGGCAGCAGCGAGATCCTGCGCGGGATCGTGGCCCGAGAGCTACGCGCCGCGGCCGAGGGCGGACGCGCCGGATCGCCGGCGGGGCCGCTCTCGGCCGCCGGAGGCGGGTCGGAGGTCCTGGACCTGCTGCTGGAGACCGCCCATCGCGTCTTCGGCCGGGAGACGAGCGACCCCTGGGACGAGGTCCGGCGGGCCGGCCTCGACGCCCTGGCCGCGGGCCAGCCGGGGGTCGGGCTGCCCGAGATCGTGACCGTGGTCCGCGTCTCCGCCTACCACGGGACCGAGATTCCCTTCGCCGAACGGGTGATGCTGGAGCCGCTCGGCCCCGGCGCCGGTCCCGAGCAGCTGCGCCGGCGGGCCGCGCTCATGCGCTCGGCCCAGATGGTGGGCGCGCTGGAGCGGGTGCGCGAGCTGACCGTGGGCTACGCCGCCGAGCGGCGGCAGTTCGGTCAGCCCCTGAACCGCTTTCAGGCCGTCCAGCAGCAGCTGGCCGAGCTGGCGGGGGAGGTGGCGCTGGCCGCGGCCGCGGTCGAGGTGGCGGCGGCCGACCCCACCCCCCTGCGCGTGGCCGCCGCCCGGGTGGTGGCGGGCCGGGCGGCGGGCCGGGCCTCGGCCATCGCCCACCAGGTCCACGGCGCCATCGGCTTCACCCACGAGCACCCGCTGCACCGCTTCACCACCCGCCTCTGGCGCTGGCGCGACGAGCACGGCACCGAGGCGGCGTGGGCCGAGTCGCTGGGAACGCTCCTGGCCCGCGCCGGCGCGGACCGGGTGTGGGAGGCGCTGACCGAATAGATGGCCGAGGTCCTGCTCGAACTCGAGGACGGCGTCGCCGTCGTGACCCTCGACGCCCCTCACCGCCGCAACGCCTTCGTCCCGACGATGGTCCACGAGCTGCTGGAGATCTGCGACCGGATCGACGCCGACGAGACCATCGGGGCGGTGGTGGTGAGGGCGAACGGCCCCTCCTTCTGCGCCGGCGCCCATCGAGCCGTGCTGGCCGAGGCCGGTCGGGACCCGGCCCGCCCCGACCGCTATCGCGAGCTCGAGCTGACCTACCGCGCCTTCGCGCGGGTGGGGGAGCTGCGGCCGCCGACCGTGGCCGCCGTGCGCGGCCACGCCGTGGGCGCCGGCGTCAACCTCATGCTCGCCACCGACCTGCGGGTGGTGGCCGAGGACGCGCGCATCATCGCCGGCTTCCTGCGCATCGGCATCCATCCCGGCGGCGGTCACTTCGCCCTCCTGGCCCGGCTCGCCGGGCGCGAGGCGGCGGCGGCGATGAG
>JAJPKS010000233.1 GCA_021323605.1 Bacillota bacterium
CTCATCGCCCCTCCGGGCTCGAGCTCCCCACGCGACCATCCTGCCACGCCCGAGCCCGCTCCCCTATCCCGAGGTCGACCTCCAGGGCGTGCGGGCGCGGACGCTCCGCAGGTTGCAGATCTCGCCCTGGCTGTCCCCGGGGTCGAGCCAGAGCAGGGTGTCGAACACCGCCGCCGCCTCGTTGAGACGGCCGAGGCGCCACAGGCAGAGACCCAGACCGTGGAGCCCACGCAAGAAGGGACGGTTGTCCGCCTGGCCCCATCCCAGCACGCCGTTGAAGTCGCGCGGCAGGGCCAGCTCACCGACGGCGACGGCGGTCTGGTAGTGGATCAGCGCGGCCCGCGGGCTGCGGCGGAAGGTCAGATTGCCGAGGTGGACGTGCGCGTCCAGGCAGCGTGGGTCCCGCTCCACCAGGGAGCGGAGCAGCCCGCGGGCCTCGCGTCGACGGCCCCCGCGGGCGAGCTCCAGGGCGGTGGCGATGGGATCGCCGAGGCGGCCGTCGACGCCGAACGGCAGCACCCGCTCCAGCTGGCACTGCGGCCGGGGGCCGGCGACGATCAGCGGACGCAGCTCCGGCTCGATCGGGACGCCCGGCTCTCCCCAGTACTGCTCGGCCGGCTCCCAGGTGCCCACCAGCTGGAGGCGAAGGGGCCGCGCACGACACGCGTCGAGGAGGCGGCGTGCCGTGACCCCGTCCGGCTCGGTCTGCAGGGGATAGACCCAGCCCCGGCGACGCCGGCGGATCGGCGTCCTGAGCGCGCCGGCCCGCTCCCGGGCCCACCTCGTGTAGGCGGCCACCAGGAGCGCCAGGGGCGAGAAGGGGGGAAAGCGGACGTCGGCCAGAGAGATGGGGTAATCGCGCCCCTGACGGCGACAGATGGCCACCAGTCGCCTCGACGTGCTCCCGTCGACCTCGACGTCCACGACCACGACCTCCTCCCCGACCACGGTCGCGCCGGAGATCACCGGGAGGTGCTCGGCCACCGCCTCGCGGAAGGCGCCGAGCTGCTCCTCCTCCCCGCGCGCCCCGGCCGTGATCTCCTCGATCAGGACGTCGAGTCCCGAGTCCTCCGTCCTCACCGCATCCCGGTGGTGAAGCCGGGTGGCGTGCCCGGCCCGTCCACGTGTTCGCTCTCTCCGAGATCCCTCCACGCCACCCGTCCGCCCGGACGGGGATCTCGAACGAGCGTCGGGCTGCCCTGCACCAGAGCAGGATAGCCACGCGTGACGCCCGGCGGCTGACGCGCTCGCGGCGGCACGCCCGGGCCGATCGCCACCGGGGCCACCGGCGCCCGCGCCGGACGCGGTGGGCCCGACCCGGGTGGGCGACGGTTGACCGGCCGGGGACCCCGTGGCATTCGTCGTGGCGGCCACGACCTCGAGCCAGCCGGGCCGGTGGCCCGGGGCACCTCGGCTGCCCCTCGATGGCCACCGGCGGACGAGGGCGCACCGGTGGGCGCGCTCAGGGGTCCGCTCGATCCGACGCTCGCCACCGGCGGCGGAGCGCACCCAGGGCGATCAGGACCGCGAGCGCCGCCGGGAAGGCCAGGTAGCCCCACCAGTGAACGTGCAGGAAGCGCCCGATGCGGGCGCCGAACCGCACTCCCACCCACAGCCAGGCCGCCGCCCAGGGAGCGGAGCTGATGGCCACGCTCAGGACGAAGAACAGATACGGGACCTTGAAGAGCCCGGCGGCGACGGTGATCGGCACCCGGAAACCGAAGATGTGACGACCGATGATGATCGCCAGCGGGCCCCAGCGGTCGAACCAGCCCTCGATCCGGTTCAGCCGCTCGGCATCGAGGTCGAAGAGGGGACCGCCCCATGTGGCCAGGAGCGGCCGGCCCCAGCGGCGGGCGATCAGGTAGAGGTTGGAGGCGCCCGCGACCACGACCGCGATCAGCCCCGCCCACGCCCCCACCAGTCGGGCCGGTGAGCCGGCGAGGACGTGGCCCAGGTAGACGATGGCCACGTCCCCGGGCAGGGGAAGGGGCACGCCCGACTCCTCCACGTACAGGAGGGCGAACACGACCGGCGCCCCCAACCGGGGCAGGGCCCGGGCGATCGCGATCCCTGCGTCCCGAACCAGGTCGGTCGTCCCCTCCTGGACGAGCGCCATCCCCAGGAGCAGGAGCACGACGGCGGCCGCTCCCGCCACCGCGAGCCAGCGCGCCCGCGGCCCTGCGTGCACCGGCTAGGTCACCCCACGTCGGGTCGCCCCGGACCTCCTGCCGCGAACGAACCACACGACGACGATCGCCAGCACGACCACCGCGCACACGATCGAGGCCTTCTCGATCGGCGACGACAGGGAAGCATAGTTGCTGCCAAGCACGTAGCCGCCCAGGGCCAGCGCCGCCGACCAGGGCAGGGCCCCAAGGAAGGTGAGCAGGCAAAACCTGGCCAGGGGGACGCGTGCCAGCCCGGCCGGAAAAGAGATGTAGGTGCGCACCACCGGCACGAAGCGGCCCACGAACACCGCCAGCAGCCCATGTCGCTCGAACCAGCGATCGGCCAGCTCGAGGTGCCGCCTGGAGATGCCCAGCCAGGCCCCTGGCCCCAGCAGGAGCCCGGTTCCGAACCGAGCGGCCAGCCCGTAGGCGATCAGGGAGCCGAGGAGGTTGCCCACGGCCCCGCAGAGGACGGCCCCCGCCAGGCTCAGGTGGCCGGCACCGGCGAGCGCTCCGGCCAGCGGCATGACCACCTCGCTGGGCACGGGCACGCCGCAGCTCTCGGCGGTCATCAGCAGCAGGACCCCGAGCAGACCGTGGGCGCTGACGAAGGAGATCAGAGCGCCGATCATCGCCAGCAGCCTAGCGCTACCGCCCGAGTCCGTGGAGGCCCGGTCGAGGCCGGGAAGGCGCGGAGGTGGGTTTCACCGGTGGGTCAGATCTCGTCGTCGGCCTTGAGGCCCATCTCGATCAGGTACCGAAGGGCCGCGACCGGCAGGCCACCGGACGGGATCCGGGCCGGCACCTCGGCCTCGACGTCCAGTGTCCGCAGCTGGTCGTCGCGGACGTCGACGTTCTTCAGCTGCGGGTTGCGTCGAAACTTCCCCGGCGCGGGCTCCACGAAGAAGGGCACCCGACCTCCGTCCGGCAGTTCGACGCCAACGGAACGGATGAGGTGACGCACCTGTTCGCGGCGACGCGCATTGATCGCTCGCCTGCGGTCGTGAAGGTCGTAGCTCATGGGCATCGCTCCCGATTCACATCGTGCCGGCATCACCGGCTGGTCTCCCGGCGCCAGGGCCGTGACCTTGGCCGAGCTGGCCCACCCCTCCTCCGCCGGCAGGGAGCGGGCCCCGGAGCCGACGGGTCGTGGACGAGGAGCGGCGGATCGGCTGTTCCTGAGGAGGGAAGGCCGCCCGTGCGGTCCGGTGCGGTGAAAACGCGCTTCCCCAGCCTACACGACTCGGTCCGGTCCCCTCCGCCTCCTCGAACGCGCCTCCGCCGTTGGGGAGGTCAGGAGCGCGACCGCCGGCTACTCGACGGACAGGATGAAGGGATAGTGCTCCTGCCCGCCGGACTGTACCTCCACCTCGAGGCCGGGGAACGCGCCCCGAATGGTCCCGGTGAGACGCTCGGTCTCGGAATCGGTCGCTTGCTGGCCGCGGTAGATCGTGACCAGCTCGTACCCGGAGGCGCCGATGCCCTCCAGCGCCGCCCTGACCACGCTGCCGTAGTCCTTGCCGCACTGCTCGAGCCGGTCGTTGACCAGGGCGATCACGTCGCCCTCGGCCACCTCGAGGCCGTTGGAGCGCGTGGCCCGAACCGCATGGGTGACCTCGATCGTCTGCACGTGGCCGGCCGCTTCGCGCATGCTGGCGAGGTTCTCCTCCAGGCTCCGCTCGGGATGGAAGGCGACGATGGCCGCGATGCCCTGGGGCACGGTGTGCGTGTCCAGCACGTGCACCGAGCGCGAGCTGAGATCCCGGACCTGACGCGCCGCCATGACGACGTTCTTGTTGTTGGTGATGAGGACGACCTCGGGATAGGCCACGCCGTCCACCGCCTGGAGCATGTCCTGGGTGCTCGGGTTCATCGTCTGCCCACCCTCGACGATGGCGTCGGCCCCCAGGCTACGGAAGATCTCGATCAGCCCTGCGCCGGACACGACCGCCACCAGGCCGATCCCGTTCGGCCGCCTCGGCGCCGGCGCCTCCGGCCGCTCGTCCCCGCCCGGCTCTCCGTTCCCCGCGGCCTCGCGGATGCGGCGATGCTGGGAGGACATGTCCCCCACGCTGAGCCGGTCCAGGCGCCCGTAGGTCGCGGCCAGCGTGATCACGCGGGAGGGTTCGTCGGTGTGCACGTGCACCTTCACCAGCTCGGGGTCGCCCACCACCAGAACCGAGTTCCCGAGGGCCGCGATCTCCTCCCGGATCCGCTCCACGTCGAGATGGCGGCCGTGGATCAGGAACTCGGTGCAATAGCCCCATCCCTCCTCGGGCAGGTCGAGCACGGCCTGGGCGGCCGGACGACTCGGCCCCAGCCGCTGGAGCTCGGACTCGACCTCCTCGAGCGAGCGCAGCATGCCCTCGAGCATGATCTGGAGGCCGTATCCTCCGGCGTCGACCACACCGGCCTCGCGCAGGATGCGGAGCTGGCTCGGGGTCCGCTCCACCGCCGCCCGGGCGCCCGCGGCCGCCGCCTTCAGGACGCTCAGCGCGGTGGCGCCGGGCTGCTGCGCCGCCGCCATGGCGCTCCGGCCCGCCTGCCTGGCCACGGTCAGGATCGTGCCCTCGGTGGGCTTGATGACGGCCCGATAGGCGGCGTTGGCGGCCTCCTCGAAGGCCTCCGCCAGCTCCAGGGGAGTCAGCTCCGCCTTGCCCTGGACGGCGTTCCCGAAGCCGCGGAAGATCTGCGACAGGATCACGCCCGAGTTGCCGCGGGCCCCCATCAGGCTGCCATGGGCGGCGATGCGGGCGATCTTGCTGACCTCGGTGGCCTGCGACTCTTTGATGTCCTCCACCGCCGACTGCAAGGTCAGCATCATGTTGGTCCCGGTGTCGCCGTCCGGCACCGGGAACACGTTGAGGCGGTTGATCTCTTCCTGGTGGGCGCCGAGCCAGGCCAGGCTGCCCAGCAACGCCTGCCGGAGCAGGCGACCGTCCACGTTCCCGGTCCCTCCGCTCTCAGAATGCTCCGTTATCTCCGTGAACCCCCTGCACGAAGACGTTGACCTCGGCCACCGGGACCTCCGTTGCCCGCTCCACCTCGAACCGGACGGCGCTCTTCAGGTTGTGCGCGACCTCGGTGATCCGAACGCCGTACTGGACGATGATGTAGAGGTCGATCGCCAGCTGCCCCTCGACCTCGCGCACCTCCACGCCGCGGTAGACGCTCTCTCGCCGCAGCAGCGTGGCCACGCCGTCCCGCAGGCCGCGCGCCGCCATGCCCATCACGCCGTAGCAGCCCAGCGCCGCGTGGGCGGCGATCGCGCCCACCACGGCCGGGAACACCTCGATGCGCCCCCGCTCCCGGCTGGCCCGGAGCGAACCCGTGGCGGAGGACTCTCTCACGGCAGGCCTCAGGTCCATGAGCAGGGCCATGGTACAATGCGGCTCCGTCGTCCAGCGGGAGCGATTCAACGATGGCCTGGAAATGCGAGATCTGCGGCAAAGGGCCGCAGCACGGACACAACGTCAGCCACTCGAAGCGGCGAACGAACCGGCGCTTCTTGCCCAACCTGCAGACGGGCAGGGTACGCATCGGCGCCCGGATCGTCCGGGCGCGCGTCTGTACGCGCTGTCTTCGCACCCACGCCGCCGGGGTCTGAGCTGAACTTCGTCGCCGTCGCCGCCGCGGCGTTCGTGGTGTGCGTGGCGGTGCAGTACCTGGGCTACGATCGCCTGCTGCTCCGCGGCCTGAGGAACCCCGAGCCCCGGGAGCGCCGCCGTGCCCTGGGACGATGGTTGGGTTTTGCGGTCGCGTGCGAGGGGCTCACCATCGGAGCTGCGATCGCGTATGCGGTCGTCTTCGGCCGCGGCCATCCCTCGGGGATGGCCTGGGCGCTGCCGCCCATCGCCGCCCTGGTCGGCATCTCCCTTCCCCTGCAACTCGCCGCCTCGCGCATCGCCCGCAGCGCCCTCCGCGAGTAAGCGGTCGGAACGGACCCCCCGGCGCCTCGCCTCAGGTCACACGGCCGAGGGAGACGTCCAGCTCCTGGGCGAGGGCGCGGAGGTCACGCGCCAGGAAGGCCCAGACCCGCTCCTGCGCCGCCGGCTCGGGAAGGAACGGCTTCCGGTCGACCAGGTCCGCGGCCAGGTCCGGCCGTTCCACCATCTCCGCGAAGAGCAGGGTCCAGGCCCTGGGCACCACCTCGCGGATCGCGTAGCCGCCCCCGCCGCAGGCCACCCACCGCC
This sequence comes from Bacillota bacterium, assembly GCA_021323605.1. Classification (GTDB taxonomy): domain Bacteria; phylum Chloroflexota; class Dormibacteria; order Dormibacterales; family Dormibacteraceae; genus CADDZO01. The sequence goes on from JAJPKS010000233.1 coordinate 6,365, forward strand.
CCTCGCACAGCTCGTGCGCGAGCTCGTGGAAGCGGCGGCCGACGCGAGGCCAGATGGCGGTGGAGGTGAGCAGATGGGCCAGCGGGTCCAGGGCGTGGCTGTCGCATCCGTCCTGGGTGACCAGCACCGTGGGACGGAACTCCCGGAGCAGGGCCGGCACCACGGCCTCGAATCCGGTCAGCCATGGCTCGTCCCACGTGAAGGGCGCGAAGGGAAGGTTGGCCGAGGTGCCCCGGGCCGCGCCCACTCCGGTCTCGTCGGTGAAGCCGGTCCCCGGGAAGAGGTAGCGACCGCTCTCGTGGAGGCTGATGGTGAGCACCTCCGGGTCGTCGTAGAAGAGCGCCTGGGTGCCGTCGCCGTGGTGGACGTCCACGTCCACGTAGGCGACGCGGTGACCGCGACGTCGCAGCCAGGCCACGGCCACGGCCACGTCGTTGTAGACGCAAAAGCCGGATGCGCGCTCGCGGCCGGCGTGATGGAGGCCGCCGGCGGGGTTGAAGGCGTGGAGGGCGATCCCACGATGGACCGCTTCGGCGGCCTGGACGCTGGCCCCGACGATGACCGCCGCGCCCTCGTGCATGCCCGGGGCGATGGGGTTGTCGGGACTGTCGAACCCCGCGGCAACGATCTGCGGCCGGGGCACGTCCCGCCCGCCGCCCGGCGCACTCAGCCGCCGCACCAGGTCCACGTAGGCGGATGAGTGACAGAGCTCGATCTCGTCGTCGGTGGCGGGACGAGGCGCCACCACCTCGGCGAAGCGGTCGAGTCCGAGCGATCTGATGAGGTCGAGGGTGAGGCGGACCCGAACCGGCTGCAGGGGATGGTCCTCGCCCAGCCGGTAGGCCATGAAGGCGTCGCCCCAGATCAGGTGCACGCGACCGGACACGGCCATACGCTACGTGGAGCTTGATCGAGGCAGATACGGTCGTTCACTCCATCGGCCAGCTGGTCACCGGCGAGCCCTCCCAGGGCGAGGGTCCGCTGGGTCTGCTGGAGGGGGCGGCGGTGGCCAGCCGGCGGGGCCAGATCGTGTGGATCGGCCCCTCGTCACGCTGGGCGGACCGCCTGCGGCTCTCACCCGAGGCCAGGATCGTCGACGCCGGCGGCTGCTGCGCGCTGCCGGGCTTCGTGGACGCGCACGTGCACCTGCTGTGGACGGGATCCCAGGCCGACGAGTACCGGGCTCGCCTGATCGGTCAGCCGTCCTGGGGGGGCGGCATCATGCGCACGGTGAGCCACACCCGGCAGGCCCACGAGGACGAGCTGCTGCGCCTCGGCCGCAAGCGACTGCGGAGCTACCTCCGCCACGGCGTGACGGCGCTCGAGGTCAGATCGGGGTTCGGCCTCGACGCCGGGACCGAGGAGCGACTGCTGCGGACCGCGGACCGCCTGGCCCAGGAGACCCCGCAGCGCCTGGCGAGCACCTTCGGCGGAGCCCACGTGGTGCCCGAAGGGATCTCGACCCCGGAGTACCTCCGGCAGCTGGTCGACGACATGGTCCCCCGCTTTCGATCGCTGGCCACCTTCTGCGCCGCCTGGTGCGACCCGGGGGCGTTCACGTCGGCTCAGTGCCGCCGGATCCTGAACAAGGCCAGAGGACTCGGATACCAGGTCAAGGTGCACGCCTCCCAGCTCGCCCCCGGCGACGGCCCCCGGCTGGCGGTCGAGGTGGGCGCCACCTCGATCGAACACCTCGAGTATCTGCGTGACGACGACGCACGGCTGCTGGCCGGGTCATCGGTGGTCTGTGTGATCTGCCCCGGCACCACGGTCAGCCTGCGCCTGGCCGGAGAGGGAACGGCGCGCCAGCTCGCCGCGGCCGGGTGCCAGCTGGCCATCGCGACCGACTACAACCCCGGCATCTGCTGCTCCGAGAACATGTGCCTGATGATCGGCATCGCCTGCCAGGAGCTGGGGCTCACCCCGGAGGAGGCGATTCGCGCCGCGACGCTGGGCGGCGCCCGGGCCCTGCGCCTGCACCGTCAGCACGGCTCGATCCGTCTGGGCAAGCGCTGCGACCTGCTGCTCCTGGACGCCGAGAGCTACCTGGAGATCCC
>JAJPKS010000117.1 GCA_021323605.1 Bacillota bacterium
GCTGGACGGAACCACCACCAGCACCAGGAAGGCGACCACGATGGCGGCGACGATCAGACCAATCATCGGATGTGCTCCTCGAGGCCCGTCTGAACCATGGCCGCCGAGGACCGAGCCCCTCCATGCTCGGCGACCGAAATCGGCGCGCGAAGAAGGGCTCAGGGAAGGTCTCTTCGGCCATCGTCTGGCTCTCCTCGGTCTCGTCTCGAGGACACGACCCGGTGCGCCTCCGCCCGCCGGGATCGCGGGCCACCGCCCGGGGCGCCCCGGTCACCCTGGCGGATGCCCTTCAGGTCGGCTCTCAACGGTGCCAGTGCTCCATCATCACCTTCTCTGCCCGGCGTACGAGCACCGCACCGCTGGGTCAGCTATTCGCCGGTCGGCAATCTCGCCGGCAGCATCACGGGCCGCCGGCGGTCTCACCATACGCTGGTCGTGGCCGGCTGTGTCGATCGCGAGGAGATCGGGCCGGCGGGCCGGGATGGCCGGTGGTCACGACCTCGCGCCCCACCACGGCCGCCGTCGCGAGCCGATCGGGCCACGGGCGCGCTGGGCGGCGTGCCGGCCGCCGCGAGGATTCGCGCGACGGCCGCGTGCGTCGGATGGGAAACGCCCTGGACCAGGACGCAGACGATCGGTGTGGTCGCGTAGCGGGGATCGGTCGACCGCGCCCGAGCCCGAGTCACCGGTCGGGACGTGGTCGAGCCGATGCCCCGCGATCCCGGGCGAGGAAGGGTCGCCGTCCTCGGTGACCACCGGGCACGGCCGGGTCGCGAGCCCGTCCAGGCCGACGTTGCGGCAGGGCGATCGTCCGGCGCCGTCATCGCTGAGCACGAGCTCCAGGCAGTCCCCTCGACAGGTCAGCTCAACGCTGATACGGCTCGCAGAGGCACGCTTTTTGACGTTCTGGATGCCTTCTCGAGCTACTCGATACGCCAGTCGCTCACCGGGCGAGGGCAAGCGTCCCGTTGGCTGGCACCAAAGTCGCCATCGATGCCGGTTTGCGCCTGGGGCCGGGCCGAGAGCGCCGAGATCGTGTTCGGCAGGCCTTCCACCTCCAGGATCAGCGGATACAGCTCGAAGATCAGCTCCTGGAGGCGGATCACGGTCGCGTGGTCGGCCGTTCCGGAGCCGGGGCGGCGGTCCCAGCACGCCGACGCCGGCGGCCGCGAAGGTCGGTCCCTCGTCGCCGGTCAGGTCAGCGCGATGTCGACGTCCCCGCCCAGAAAGGTGGGCGTCCAGACCAGCGTCAGCCCCCGGGGGGCGTTGGCGCTGGCCTGGAAGGCGATGCACTTGGGGCCGCTGTCGGCCCCCCTGGTGACGTTCACCGGCTGGAAGAGAGGACAGGAGCGGATGGACGTGACCATGTGCTTGATCCCCTTCCCATCGAGCAGGACGAAGCTGAAGGGGTTGAAGTTGACTTCCCGATCGCCGTGGTTCGCCATCTCGACGCTCATGGTCACGTAGACGTTGCCGGCTTCGGGCGCCTCGAACCAGCCCTCGCCGGGGGCGTCGTAGGTCACGTTCGCGACCGTGACCACGACCCCGTCGTGCACGGCACAAGGCGGCTGGCATGCCGGGGTCGCCTCCGTGCCGGGCGACCTCGGCGGCGCCAGAGCGGGCGTCGCTCCGGCGGCCGGGACGGGCTGTCCCTGCGCCGGGCCGTGCGCCGGCCGGGGACGCGAGCTGAGCGCACCCGCGACCACCAGGCCGAGGATGAGGAGCGTGCCGACCACGCCCAGCACCATCTGCCCGGGTCGAAGCCCGCCGCGGGTGGACGGGACGCCGCTCGCCGCCTGCGGTGGTCGCTCCACCGGACGCCACCGCGCGCCGTCCCACCACCATCGGCCGTCCTCGGACCGCCACGGCTGCGACTCCGGGTGGTTCCGATCCATGCGCCTCTCCTCCCTTCGAGCGTCGTATCCCGGCCGATGCCGTCCGCGAGCACCACCGGGTTCCTCAGATGTGCCAACGCGTCGGCCGGCGGATGCGGTCACGGTTCCACCGCGGCCGCCGGAGTGCGGGAACCTTCCTCCAGCACCGGCCCGCTGGTCGCATCCGCTCCCCGGTCGGGCGTACGGCCCGGAGGGTACGAGGGTCCCGGGGAAAGGGGCCCGTTCGGCCCTGGAGGTCGCCCCTCCGCCGGCCTAGCGTCAATTCTCGAGGTGATGGCGCTTGCAGGTCGAGAAGGAAAAGGTCGTGAACGCGATCCGGCAGGTGGCCGGGCCCCAGCGGGCCGAACAGGCGGACCGGTTGCTGCCCGACCCGATCGACATCGATCAGTACGCCGGGATGCTGCGGGAGTTCGGCGTGGACCCCGAGGACCTGGTCGCGCAGGCGACGACGCGGGTCCCCGGCCCGCTCAAGGGCCTTCTCGCTCGCTTCATGCCTCGGGGTCGGTAGGTGCCCCCGGCGTCGATGCCGGTGGCCGACCTGAGATACCGGGATGTCGGTCGGCGGAGGACTGATCAATGGGGATCATCGGTCGCATCGTGGCCTTCATCCTGGGCCTGATCGCCTCGGCGATCGCCCTGGCGGTGGACGTCCTGTACTCGACCGTGCACCGGATCTCGGGCGTGCTGGGGAGCTCGAGCATCGATCAGACCCACGGCTTCATCGGCTTCTTGCTGGTGCTGGTCGGGGTCGTGGGCTCGATCCTGGCCCTGTTCGCGCCCCTGCCCGCGGCGGTGCTCCTGCTGGCGGCCGGGATCGGGATGTTCTTCGTGGTCAAGGGGTACGCCCTCTTCAGCATCGTGTTCTTCGTGCTGGCGGCGGTGCTCGCCTTCGCCGAGCGGCCCTCGCGCCGCGTGCCGCCGCCGGACGGCGTGCCCAGATAGGGAGGGGAAGAAGTGGCGCCTGGCCGGTGGCCGCCCGCTCGGGTGCTCACCGTGCGCTCGAGAGGCGGCCGACGGATGTTCGCCCAGGAGGTGGCCCGATGCGGATGATGATGAGGATCCAGATCCCGGTGGAACGTGGCAACGAGACGCTCAAGGACGGAAGCCTGCCGCGCGTCATGCGCGAGGCCCTCGACACGCTCAAGCCGGAGGCCGCGTACTTCACGACCATCGAGGGCCAGCGAACCGCGCTCATCGTCTTCGACATGAAGGAGGCGTCGTTGATGCCGAAGATCGCGGAGCCGTTCTTCATGAAGCTGGACGCGCGGGTCGACCTGGCGCCGGTCATGAACGCCCAGGACCTGGAGAGCGGGCTGAAGCAGGTGGCCGAGCTGGCCCGCGCCGTGTAGCCGTCGCCGGAGGGTGGGAAGGGCATCCGGCGGCCCCGGGCGCCGGGTGCCCCGTCCCGACCCGGCGCGGGATCGTCCCGTTCGCGACCCCCCTTCCGGTCCCCGGTCCCGGGTCCGCGGCCGCCCGGTGCCAGCGCCTCCGGGCGGCGACCGGCGGTGCGAGCCGGTGGTGGCCGTGAGGACAGCCCCTCGGCGGTACGTCCGGCCCGGGACCGAGGTCGATCTCGATCTCGTCCCTCCGCCCGGCCGGCGGACCGCGCCGGATGGGTGGAGATCGGGTCCACGCCGCCGGCGGGGAGAGCGCGATCGGCTTGGCTCGTTCCCGGGAACGGATACGATGGGCAGGTCGAGTCAACCCGTCGGTGACGGGAACGACAAGGAGGCGAGCCATCATGAGCGATCGGCCGGGCGGCTTTCGGCTCGGGATCTACATCTTCAAGGACGCCGAGATCGTGGACTTCGCCGCCCCCTACGGGGTGTTCTCGGTGGCGCGGCGGTTCGACCCTTCCCTGGATGTGTTCTTCGTCGCCGAGTCCCTCCGTCCCGTCCAGGCCCAGGCCGGCTTCACCGTGCTCCCGAGCTTCGGCTTCACCGACCGCCCGGCCATGGACGCCTTCCTCATCCCGGGGGGAGCCGGGACCCGGGCCGAGACCTACAACGCCCACCTGCACGACTACGTCCGCTCATTGCCCCCCGAGACGCTGCTGGTGAGCGTCTGCACCGGCTCCTGGGTCTACGCGCGAATGGGGCTGCTGGACGGGATCGCGGCCACCAGCCGCAAGGAGCCCGACCGGCAGGAGGCGACGCCCCCCGGCATGGTGCCGATCGATCGCCTCGCCTCCCTGGCCCCCGCCTGCCGGGTGAGCCGGGCCCGGGTCGTGGACGCGGGGCGGATCCTGACCGCGGGCGGCATCAGCGCCGGGATGGAGATGGGCTTCCACCTGCTGCGCCGGGCCGGGTACGACGAGAGCTTCGTGCGCGAGGTGGCCCGGGTCATGGAGTACAGCCGTGCCTACGACGCCTACCGGGACGACGTCGAGCTGGTGGGGCCGGACGTGTCGCAGGCCGAGACGGTGAGCGAAAAGAGGGCCGGTTAGGGCCGAGCCGGGCGGCCGCGTTCCGTCCGGGGATCGGCGTGGTGCGCGGGACGGATGTCTTCCGCCTTCCCCCCTGGCCATACAGGGCCGGGGACCGATCGGCGGCGCGAGCCGTGATCACGGTCCGCGTCGCGGTGTCAGGCGGTGCGGAAGGTTGGGTCCTCCACCCAGCGCAGGACCCGATCCGCCACGTCGCCGGGGGTGTGCTGGGACTTGATCAGGTAGTCCAGCGCCCCGAGTTCGGCGCCCCGGGCGCGTAGCTCGGGCTCGTCGTACGCGGTCAGGATCACAACCGGCAGGGAGCGGGTGGCCTCGGAGGCACGGAGCGCTCGCAGCAGCTCCAGGCCGTCCATCCTGGGCAGCCGCAGGTCCAGGAACACCAGGTCGGGTGGGTCCTCGGCCGCCCTTCGCAGCGCGCTCTCCCCATCGGACGCCTGCTCCACGGTGTAGCCGTCCAGCTCCAGGCGGAGCCGGTACATCGCCGCCACCTCGGGGTCGTCCTCGACCAGAAGGAGCCTCAGCACCTCCGTCGGCTGATCGCTCCTGGCGTTCGCCATGAGATCCCCCTTCATCCTTGCTCGGCTGGTCGATCGAATCGATCGACGTCATCCCCTGGTTCTCGATCTTCCGGTAATCAAGACCATGGGAACCAGCACCTGGCCCCACGGCATTTTCCCATTACATCCCATTTGCCGCCTCGCCGTCGCCCGGCATCGGTCGCGGCGTCCGTTTCCTCGCCGGGTCCGGAGGCCCGTCCAGCCGGTCGCCGGTCAGCTCCTCGCCGGCCTCGAATCCGGTCGCCGTGACCCGATGTTCGCCTTCCGGAGCTCCCCGACCGGGCCCTGGGGCCCGGCCGCCTCGAACCCGCCCGGGAGTGGACGCGCCTGCTCACGACCACTACACCCATCAGCGGATCAGGTAAAATGACATTCTTTATATCAGATTAGGTCTGCGAGGGTGAACGGGAGTCGATCATGCCGGAGCTGGAGAAGGCCACGCAGGACATCGACCGTGCCCTCCGGGAGTTCGAGGTGGGCCGGGCCAGGGAGCTGGGTTTCCGGCGGCAGCTGGCGGCGACGGACCACCTGCTGGACCTCCTGGAGCAGATGAACCTGCGCGAGGCAGAGTTCCTCGGCGCCGCCGCCGCCCGGCAGGTGGCGCGGACGCTCGAAACCCTGCCGCCCCCCCTGCGGCCGGCCATGGCCCCCGGGACGTCCGTGCAGCGGGCCCTCGACATGGTCTTCGAGGTCCAGGAGGCCCTCTTCTCCTGGCGCGTGCGCCAGCGTCAGGGTCCATGGCCAGAGGAGCGACCGAGCCTGGCCGGGGGGTGAAGGAAGGGGGCAGCCGGTCCACCCTCCGGACCATGCCGGGCCGAGCCGCTCGACCCGTGGCGGCGAGGCGCCGGGAACCCGCTGCCGGCTCGTCCGGTCGGTGGCCGGCCTCGTCAGGCGACGCCCGGGTGCGGGCCCCGGTCGTGGCGCCCGCTCCACCGTGGTTGCGGAGGCCCGAGGGATACCAATGATATTGGTCTACGAATGTTTTACCATAAAAATGATATAAAGAAATATTCGACCATGACGTCGGGCGGCGAGGAGTGATCGGGGTCGAGGTCGGGCACTCCCTTTCCGGCGGGGAGCACGGACCGACGAAGCTGGTCGAACCGGCGCGGCGTACGGGAGGCGCGCGACACGGTCATGCGCATCTGGCCCCTGTCGGCGCCGCCCTCGGTGCTCAACCCCGGCTGTCCACCCCGGGCCAGTTCGAGGCCGCCTGCGCCGCCGCCCGGCCGAGGCCCTTGCCGGGGTGGTGTCCGTCCTGCGCCACATCGCCACCGGGCGGCCCCGGACCGGGACGCCCGAGACGCCGGCCGCCCCTACCGCCTCCTCCCGCTGGCCGGGGTGGTCGCTCGTAAGGGGAGGGTGACGGTGAACCGGCTGCCGCGGCCGGGGGCCGACTCGACCAGGACGTCCCCCTCGTGCTGGCGGACGACCTCCCGGGACAGGTACAACCCCAGACCGGTTCCGCCGATGTGCGCGTTCTCCGGGGTGACAATCCGGCCGAAGGGCGTGAAGAGCCGTGGGAGGTCCTCCCGGGCGATGCCCAGCCCCTGGTCCCGCACGCTGACGAAGGCGCGGCTGGCGGTGCCGGCGACCAGGCAGGTGACGGGCCCGCCGTTCGGCGAGTACTTGATGGCGTTGTCGACCAGGTTCGAGATCACGGTCTCGATCCGCGCCCGATCGGCGCTCACCGGCAGCGGATGGTCGGGCGCCACCAGCTTCAGCGTGTGCCGGTCGGAGGCGAGCGGACGGAAGCTCTCGAGCACCCCGGCTGCCGTCTCTCGGAGGTCGAAGGTGTCGGTGCGCAGGGCCAGCCGCCCGCTCTCCAGCCGGGCCGTGTCGAGCATCTGCGTCACCAGGAGCTCGATCTGCCGGAGCTTGCCCGAGAGCAGGGGCACGAACTCGGGGAAACGCTCGACCGACAGGGTCCCGTCCTCGACCATCGAGATGTAGCCGCGCAGGACGCTCAGCGGCCCCCGGAGCTCGTGCGAGGCCAGGTTCAGGAAGTCGCGTTTCACCTTCTCCAGCTCGGCCATCCGCTTCGCGTGCTGCCGGAGCTGCTCGGCCTGGCGTCGCTGCTCCGCGGCCCGCCGCTCCTCGAAGCGCCGGCGTTCGGTGACGTCTCGCGTCACCTTGCCGAAACCGGCCAGGCGTCCTCCGGTGTCCCGCAGGGCGGTGATCACGCTGCTGGCCCAGAACGTCGTCCCGTCCTTCCGGACCCTTCGACCCTCCTCCTCGAACCGGCCCTCTCGCTCGGCCACCACCAGCTCCCATTCCGGCTTGCCGGACCGGACCTCGGACGGCTCGAAGAAGACGGACAGGTGCTGGCCGAGGATCTCCTCGGGCGCGTAGCCGTGGATGCGTTGCGCTCCCTCGTTCCAGGTCATCACCCGGCCGGCGGGATCGAGCATGAAGATCGCGTAGTCGCGGACGCCGGCCAGCAGCAGCCGGAAGCGCTCGTCGGCCTCCTGCAGTCGCTCCTCCCTCCTGACCTGCCGGGTCACGTCCCGGTGCACCTCGAGCACGGCCTCGGGCTCGCCGTCGAGCGAGCGCTGCATCACCCACCGGCTGAGGACGACCAGCTCTCGCCCCTCTCGATCCCGTTGCCTCAGCTGTCCCTCCCAGCGCCCCCGGGCCGCGACCTCTTCCAGGAGGCGCTCGGGAGGCTCGGGATAACGGGTCCGGAGGAGCTCGTGGACCGGCCTCCCGATCGCCTCCCTCGCCAGCCAGCCGTACAGCTCCTCGCAGCCGGCGTTCCAACGGGTGATGACACCGTCCTCCCGGTGGCGAACGAGGACGGCGTCGAAACTGAGCCGGAGCAGGTCGTCCACCCCCGGGGTGGAGGCCGCCATGCCCCGAGCTTACCGATTCCGGGTCGGGGGCCGGGCGCGGCGATCAGGCGGTCAGCGCTGGGCGGCCACGGTGACCTCGTGCCACCATTGCTCGCGCGGTCCTGCCTCCAGCCGGTCGAGCCGTTCGCGTGTGGCCCGGAAGGCGGGGCTCTGGTGCCACTCCTCCCAGTCGGAACGGCTCCGCCAGGTGCCGACGATCACTCGCCGGCTGGCGTCATCGATCGGCTTCAGCACCTGTCCGGAGACCCAGCCCGGCAGCCTGCGGACCGCTTCCAGACGCTCCTCCATGACCTGGTCCCAGGTGGGACCGGCGTCGTCTCTGAGCCTGACCCGGCTCACGGTGGTGACCATCTCAGCAACCTCCGCGGGGCGACAGCCATGCCTGCGTCGTCGGATCACTCAGCCTCAAAATAACATCATCGCTATCACACTAAATTGGTGTCATCTGAGGGGAGGGCAACCTCCACCGGACCGCCGGGCGGAGGCGTCCCGTCCCCTCGCCGCCGCCGAGCGGGGAACGCGGTCACCGGCCGGCGCCGATGGCCGGAGGGCGGTGAGCGTCCTGGCGTCCCCGGGCGGGCTGCGAGCCGGGCATGCGTAGGGGCACCGGGCCGCGGCAGATGGAGGCGGTGCTGATCCGCGCGGTCGACGCCCTGGAGCGGGAGGGGATCGAGTACGCGCTGATGGGCGGCCTCGCCTCGGCGACGGTCGGCCGGCCCCGCCGGACTCGGGACGTGGACATCTTCGTCGCCCCGGAGCACGCGCTCGCCGCCCTGGAGGCGCTGGGGAGGGCGGGGTTCCGGACGGAACGGACGGACGAGAGCTGGCTCTACAAGGCCTTCGCCGGGGACGTGATGGTCGACCTGATCTTCCGCTCCAAGGGGGACCTGGTGCTGGACGAGCGGATGCTCGAGCGTCGCCGGGAGGTCGCCGTCCGGGGCCACCGGGTGCTGGCACTGGGGCCGGAGGACCTGGTCGTGATCAAGGCGGTGGCGGCCGCCGAGCACGTTCCCCGGCACTGGTACGACGCGGTCGCCATCCTGGAGCGGGGCGGGATCGACTGGGACTACGTCAGGTGGCGGGCGCGCCCCTTCGCCGCCCGGGTCTTGAGCCTCCTCCTCTACGCCCTTTCCGGGGGCGTCCCGGTGCCGGAGCCGGTGCTGCGGGAGCTCACGGAATGGGCCCTGCGCGGCGCGCGGGGCGAGGCCGCGGCTGAGGCCGACCACCACCTGGCGGCGCGCGTGCGCCAGGCCCTCGCCACCGATCGCCGGCTCTGCGAGGTGCAGCTCTCGGTGTCCGCCCAGGCCGGGGAGCTGGTGGTGAGCGGGGAGGTGGCCACCGTGCGGCGGCGCGAGGTGGTGGAGGAGGTGGTGCGGCGGGTGGCTGGCGTCCGGCCGGTCCGGGTCGAGGTCCGCGTGCTGGCGTGATCCGCCTCGCCGCGGTCGGAGACCTGCACTTCAGCGACGACTCGGAGGGCCGGCTGCGCCCCCACCTGGAGGCCGCGGTCGGGGGGGTGGACGTCCTGCTCCTGGCCGGTGACCTGACCTACCACGGCCTTCCCCGGGAGGCGGAGGTCCTGGCCCGGGAGCTGCGGGGACTGCCCTTCCCGGTGATCGCGGTGCTCGGCAACCACGACTACCACCACCGCCGAGAGGCCGAGATCACCGGCATCCTGGCCGGCGACGGGGTCCGCGTGCTGGAGGGGGAGAGCGTGACCCTGGATCTGGCCGGACACCGGCTGGCGGTGGCCGGGGTGAAGGGGTTCGGAGGCGGGTTCGCGGGGGCCTGCGCCACCGAGTTCGGGGAGCCCCAGATGAAGGCCTTCGCCGCCGAGGCCCGCCGTTCCGCCGACCGGCTGCGGGCGGCCCTCCTCTCCGCCCCGGAAGGCGATTGCCGCGTGGCCCTCCTCCACTATGCGCCGGTGGAGGGCACGCTCCTGGGCGAGCACCCGGGCCTGTGGCCGTTCCTCGGCAGCTACCTGCTCGCCGAGGCCATCGACGCCGGCGGGGCGGCGCTGGCCATCCATGGTCATGCCCACGCCGGGAGCCCGGAGGCGGTGACGCCCGGCGGCGTCCCGGTCCTCAACGTGGCCCAGTCGGTCATTCACCGTCCCTTCGCCATCGTCGAGATCGGGGGCCGGGAGCAGGTCGCCTCCGGCCCCGATCGGGGGTGGGCCGGGTCCCGGCCCTGAGCCGCCATCCGCCCGGCGACGGCCTTCCCCGCTCGCCGGGTTGGAGCCGAACCGTGCAGCCCATCCCCGGCCGGAGCCGGAGCCAAAGGATGCCCCGGCCGCCGCCCTGGCACCACGGGCTCATCGGGGCTCCGGACAAGCGCTCGCTGGTCGCCTACGACCACCGAGCATTCGGCATCAATCATCTGGACCGTGCTCGGGGCCGAGAGATGCTCGACCAGCGTGAGGAACTCACCGAAGAGGGTGGCCTCGACCATGGAGAGGTGGGGATCGACCTGGCCGATGGCGGTATGAGCCGGGCGTAGAACGGCCGCAGGTAGCGGCTCGCGAAGAGACCGGGGGGAGGGGGAGCGGGTGAGGTTGGTCGTAGAGGTCGTAGCCGGCCATCCAGGGATCGTCGCGAAAGGTCCGGACCTCCGCGCCGGCCAGGCGGGGACCTCCGAGCCGGGTCCCCGGCCGATCCCGACGTGCATGTCCAGCACCACCCGTAACCCGCGATGCCCGGGCAAGGAGACGTCGGCCCGGATCCGGTCCACGATCTGACCGTCCTCCGTCCGCAGCCAGTCGGCCGTCCCGGGCGACCCGGCGAGGCGTCGGCGGCGACCGCCTGCCCCCTCGGCCAGGCCCGGACGACGGCCGCCAGGAGCAGGATCGGCAGCAGGCCGGAGGCCGCTCGGCGGCGGGAGGCCACCAGCGCCGCAACTCCGGCCCGCGGGCGCGGTGGTCGGGCCGGGCGGTGCCCCCCGGTCCAGGCCGGGACGGCATGGCACGGACAGACCGCCGGCCATGGGACCGCCTCGGCCACCGGCCGGGCTAGCGAGCGTCCCCGATCACGTGGCCGATGCCCGGCGTCACCGCGGCCACGAGGGCGCCCAGCAAGCCGCCCACCACCCCGCCGGTCACGGCTCCGATCCCGGTGCCGAGGACGTGGCTTCGTCCCCGATCGCGCTCGCGGACCTCGCCCGGGCCCAGGAAACCGATCCGGTCCGGCCCGAATCCGCTCGCGGTCAGTGCCCCGATGGCTCGCTCGGCCTCGGCGTGGGTGGCGAACAGCCCCAGAACCATCGTTGGCATGGGGGCATTAAATGATATCAGTGATATCACTCAGGGCGTCCGGTCGGGCCTGATCCAGCGGGCGGCGCCGCTCAGATCTGCCACCAGGTCGAGGTAGGACCGTTCCCGGCTCTGCGGGTCGGGAGATCGGAGCACCGAGGAGGGGTGGACGGTGATCATGGCTGGTGGGCCGAGGGGAGAGGGGTGGATGCGGCCACGCTGCTCGAGGACCCGGACCTCCCGGTCGAGGACGCTTCGGGCCGCGACGGCTCCCAGCAACACGATCAGCCCGGGTCGCACCAGCTCCACCTCGGCCTGGAGCCAGGGCCGGCAGGCGAGGATGTGCGAGACGCCCGGCTTGCGACCCAGGCGACGCCTGCCCTGCCTGACCCAGCGGAAGTGCTTCACGGCGTTGGTGACGTAGACCGTCCCCCGATCCAGTCCGGCCTCGCCCAGGGCGCGGTCCAGGAGCTCGCCCGCCGGGCCCACGAAGGGGCGGCCCTCCAGGTCCTCGCGATCGCCCGGCTGCTCGCCCACCAGCATGATCGCGCAGGGGGGCGTTCCCTCACCGAAAACGGTTCGGGTCCCCACCCGCCACAGCTCGCAGGCCCGGCAGCCGGCGGCGGCGGTCCGGGCCCCGTCCAGGGTGAGCGGGCGGGGGAGGAGCTCGGCGACGGGCTGGCCCTCGCGGCCCATCCCGGTCGACCTCAGGGCTCGATCGCCCGGGGCCCGGCCCTCGAGTCGGGGGGTCGGGCCGGGTGATTCCTGTCATGAGCGATGGCGATGAAAATCCTACGGACGATCGCGGCAGGGCGACCGGTGGCTCGGCCCCGCCGCCGCGCCCGAACCGGGTCACGTCCGCTTCGGGATCTGGCCCGGGCCACCGGTCGGCTGGTTCCCACCTGCTTCA
>JAJPKS010000283.1 GCA_021323605.1 Bacillota bacterium
ACCTCGATGGTGGAGATGTTCTCCCCGCCCGAGATGATGACGTCCTTCTTGCGATCGCGCAGCTCGATCGAGCCGTCGGGGTGCATCACGCCCACGTCGCCGCTGTGCAGCCACCCCCCGGCGAAGGCCTCGGCCGTGGCCTCGGGCTGGCCGAAGTACCCCATCATCAGGGTGTTGCCGCGCAAGCAGACCTCGCCCAGGGTCTCGCCGTCGGCGGGCACGTCCCGCATCCGCTCGTCCACCACCCGGACCGGGCCGGCGAGGGCGTGAGGTACGCCCTGCCGGGCGGCGAAGGCGGCCCGGCGCTCGGCCGGCCAGGTCTCGAAGCCGGGCGGGGGCACGTTGATGGTGACCGGACCGTAGGTCTCGGTCAACCCGTAGAGGTGGACGAGCTCGATGCCCAGCGTCTCCATCTGGGCGATCAAGGTCGGGGAGGGCGGCGCCCCACCCGTGCAGACCCGCACCCGCTGGTGCAGCCGGTGGGCCGCCGGGTGGTTGGCCAGCATGATGAGGACGGTGGGAGCGGCGTTGAAGTGGGTCACGCCCTCCCGGTCGAGGAGCCGCCAGATCTCCGCCGGATCGATCCGCGGGAGGCACAGGCTGCGGGCCCCGGCCGCGGCCACGGCCCAGGTGTGGGACCAGCCGTTGCAGTGGAACATGGGCAGTGTCCACAGCATGGTCGAGGCGGCGGTCAGGCGGTTCTCGAGCACCATCGCCACCGCGTTCAGGTAGGCGCCGCGGTGGTGGTACATGACCCCCTTGGGCCGGCCGGTGGTGCCGGAGGTGTAGGCCAGGGCGATGAGGTCGTCCTCGCTCCCGAGCCAGGGCTCGAGCGGGTCCTCGGCACCTCCGGCGAGGAAGCGCTCGAACTCGGGGCCCAGCTCCACGCAGGTCACCCCGGCCGGGACCCGGGCCACCTGGGCGCTCAGCTCGGGTGAGACGAAGAGGAAGCGGCTGCCGGAGTCGCGCAGGATGTACGCGACCTCCTCGGCCGTCAGGCGGGTGTTGATCGCGACCAGCACGCCCCCGGCCTGGGGCACGGCGAAGTGGGCCAGCAGCAACGGCTCCGAGTTGAGGGCGCAAAACGCCACCCGATCGCCCCGGCGAAGTCCCGCCTGCCGCAGCGCCGAGGCGAAGCGCCGGGAGCGGGCCCGCCAGCGGGCGTAGGTGTGGGAGGTCTCGCCGTCGACGACCGCGACCCGATCCGCGTGGACGGTGCCGGCGCGCTCCAGGAAGTGGACCGGCGTCAGCTCCTGCCGGCAGACCGCCCGCCCGCCCCCTCCGGCCACGCTCTCTGCCACCTACAGCCTCCGCAACCGCCTGGCCTTGAGCTCGGCCCGGGGCAACGACCCCGGGGGCACCAGCCGGCACTCGATCCGGGCCCCCAGGGCCTGGCGGATGTCGGCCACGAGCCGCTCGGGCAGGCCCTGCCCGTCCCCCTCCCCGCACTCGATCAGCAACGTCACCTCGTCCAGCTCGCGCTCCCGGCGGTGCTCGATCACGAACTCCGCCACCTGGGGATGACGGCGCACGAGGTCCTCGATCTGGGAGGGGAAGAGATTGACGCCCCGCACCGTGATCATGTCGTCCACCCGGCCGAGCAGGCCCCCGACCAGCTTCAGGTAGGGGCTGCCGCAGGAGCAGGGCTCGCGGCTGACCTCCACCCGGTCGCCGGTCCGGTAGCGGATCAGTGGTGACCCCCAGCGGCCGAGGTTGGTGGCCACCAGCTCCCCGCGCATACCGTGCTCGGCCAGCCTGGCCCGGGTCGAGCCCTCCTCGAGGATCTCGAACACGAACTCGGACTCGATCAGGTGGACCCCGTCGCGCTGGGAGCAGCTCACGCCGGTGGGTCCCAGCTCGGTCATCCCGGTGTGGTCGAAGCAGCGCACTCCCAGCCGGCGCTCGATCGCGTCCCGGGTGGCCGGAATGCTGGCCCCCGGCTCCCCGGCGTGCACGCACAGCCGCAGGGCCGCCGAGCTCAGGTCGACGCCCATCTCCTCCGCCACCTCGGCCAGCCGCAGCGCGTAGGTGGGCGTACAGCAGAGCACCGTCGCCCCCACCTCGAGCATGGTCCGCACCCGTTGCTCGCTGGTCATGGCGCCGCCCGGGACGACGAGGGCCCCCAGCCGCTCGGCGCCGCCGAAGGCCGACCAGAAGCCGATGAAGGGGCCGAACGAGAAGGCCAGGAAGACCCGGTCCGAGGCCGTCACCCCCGCCGACCGGTAGACGTGCTCGGCCCAGATCCGGCACCACCAGTCCCAGGAGTCACGGTCGTCCAGCCAGCGCAGGGGCTGCGTCCCGCTGGAACCGGAGGTCTGGTGCAGGCGCACGTAGCGCTCGGGAGGGTAGGTGAGGTTGGTGCCGAAGGGCGGGTGTGCCCCCTGGTCGCGCACCAGGTCGGCCTTGGTGGTCAGGGGGAGGCGGTCGAAGTCGTCCCAGCTCCGGACGTCGTGCAGGCGCTCGCGCCAGAAGGGATTGCTGCGAAGCACGGTCTCCAGACCGGCCCGCAACCGCTCGAGCTGCTCAGCCCGGATCGCGTCGAGGGAAGAGGTGAACGATGCTCGCATAGTCCTCCGGGGTGTCGATGTCGTCGGGCCGACCCACGGCAGGAACAGTATCGAGCAATTCGGGCCGTTGGGCGAACAGTCGCCGGGCCCCCTCGTCCCCCCGGAGCTGCATCAGGTCCGCCCAGAGCGAGCGGTCGATGAGGACCGGCGGTCGCCAGACGCCGCGCCCCCCGTAGGCGGCGGCGACGGCGGGCCGGGCCCCCTCGCGGCGCCAGGCCCTGAGCAGCATGCTCACCGTCCGGGCGCCGACCAGGGGCTGGTCGCCCAGCATCACCAGCGCCCCCGCGATCTCCTCCGGCATGGCCTGGAGCCCGGCCTTGAGCGACGAGGCCTGACCGGTGGCGGCGTCCGGGTTGTGGACGCCCGTGGCCGCCTCCCCGATCGCCTTCCGAACCGCCTCCTCGGCGTAGACGGCGAGGATGCAGTGGCAGCCGCCCTCGGAGGCGGCCTCGATGACGTGGCGAACCAGGGGCTTGTCGCCGACCTCGAGCAGGAGCTTGTTCCGTCCCATCCGGGTGGCCGACCCGGCGGCGAGCACGATCGCCCCCACGGGCAGCGCCCAGGCCGCGATCCGGTGGTAATCGACAACGTCCGAGTGGAGCCACTCCACCTCGGCCCCGGCCGCCATGCCGGCCTCGGCGAACTCGCGCATCAGGGCCCGATCACCGTCGCAGACGAGCAGGCGGCGACCGTTCAGGAGCTCCAGATCGGGCACCTCCCGGGGCAGCCCGACGATCGCCAGCGCCCGGCAGTCGGGGCGAGCGTCGAGGTGGTCGAGGGCGGCGTCCAGGTCCCGACCCCTGACGATGGCGACGTGGGGACCTTCCGGTTCCCGGTAGATCCTGTCCCTGAGCGGGAGGTCCAGATCGGACATCAGGTAGACCATGCGCTCTCGGAATGTACCGGGACCGGCCCGGCCGTGGCCGGGCCGGTCTCCACCCGGAGCGGTCGCGAGCGACGGGCCCCGAGGGGGGATGAACGCGCCGGCCGCAGCCCTAGACTGTGGTGATGCCCATCCTGGGTGCCCACGTCGAAGCCTCCGGCGGCCTCCACCTCGCCTTCGCGCGGGCGGCGGCGATGGGCGCCGAGGTCCTCCAGGTGCACCCCACCCCGCCCCACTACTGGGGATCGCCCAGGCTGGACGAGGAGCGCGTCGAGCGGTTTCGGGAGGCGGCCGCCCGGGCCGGGTGCCCGCCCTTCTTCTTCCACGCCGTCTACCTGATCAACCTGGCCAGCGCCGACCCGATGCTCCGGCAACGCTCCGAGAGCACGCTCGCCGGCTACCTCGCCACCGCCGACCTGCTCGGCATCGATGGGGTCATCTTCCACACCGGCAGCCACAAGGGGGCCGGCTTCGACGCCGTGCTCCCCGTCATCGCCGGCCACCTGAGCCGCGTGCTGGAACGGGCCGATCCCAGGCGGGCCCGGCTCCTGATCGAGAACAACGCCGGTGCCGGCGGCTGCGTGGGCGCGCGCTTCGAGGAGTTGCGGGCCATGATCGACGCGGTCGGCGACCCCAGGGTGGGGACCTGCTTCGACACCTGCCACGCCTTCGCCTCCGGGTACGACCTGCGCACCCCCGAGGCCGTGGCCGCGACCCTCGACGAGTGGGACCGGGTGGTCGGGCTGGAGCGGCTGGAGGTCATCCACTGCAACGACTCCCAGGCCGGGCTGGGCTCCAACCGGGATCGCCACGCCAACCTCGGCCAGGGCCAGATCGGGGAGGAGGGCTTCCGGGCGTTGCTCCACGACCCCCGCCTGGCGAAGGTGCCCTTCATCCTCGAGGTGCCCGGCCTCGCCGGCAAGGGACCGGACGCCGCCAGCCTCGAGGCCCTGCGTCGCCTGGCGGCCTCGTGAGCCGCGCCGCCGAGCGCCGGCATCGAGTCCGATCGGTTGACGTTTTCCAACATCTAATGTAATATTTTTTGATACTCAAATATCCATACGAACCCATCGTCGACCGTACTGGCGGCCTTTCGGCGATGGGGACGAGAGCGGCGGTTCGGCCCGTCGGCCCGGGCCGGTCGCCCGGTCGACACGAGCTGCGGCGCACGTTCGCCGCCGGGCCGGACCTCCGGCCGGCGCGCGAAGGAGGAGGTGCAGATGAACGTCGAGCCACGCACCCAGGCCTGGCTGGACGCGCTGGCCGCGACCGCTCAGGGGCCTCCGATCAACGAGCTCTCGCCTCCTGACGCGCGCCGGGTGCTGCGCTCCATCCAGAGCAGCGTTCCCCTCCCGCCCGCACCGGCCACGATCGAGGAAGGGGTCGTCCCCGGCGGCCCCACGGGCGGGGTCGGGGTTCACGTCGTGAAGCCGGCGCGCTCCGCCACGGCGTTGCCCCTGGTCATCCACTGCCACGGCGGCGGCTGGATCCTCGGCGACGCCAACACCCACGAGCGCCTGGACCGCGAGCTGGCCGGCGAGGCGGGGGCGGCGGTCCTCTTCGTCGACTACACGCCGGCGCCGGAGGCGCACTACCCGGTGCAGAACGAACAGGCCTACACCGTCCTCGAGTGGGCGGCCGAGCACGGAGCCGAGATCGGCGGCGACCCGGCGCGGATCGCCCTGGTCGGCGACAGCGTGGGGGGAAACATGGTCGCGGCGCTCACCCTGATGGCGAAGGACCGGGGCGGCCCACCGATCCGGGCCCAGGTGCTCTTCTATCCGGTCACCGATGCCGCCTTCGACACCGACTCCTACCGACGCTACGCCGAGGGCCCCTGGCTGACCCGGGCCGCGATGGAGTGGTTCTGGGACGCCTACCTTCCCGAGGAAGGCCCACGCTCGGAGGCCACCGCCTCCCCCCTGCGGGCGTCGATCGACGAGCTGCGGGGGCTGCCTCCGGCCCTGGTCGTCAACGGCGAGCACGACGTGCTCCGCGACGAGGGCGAGGACTACGCCCGCAAGCTCGCCCGGGCCGGCGTCCCCGTCACCCAGGTCAGGTATGGCGGCACGATCCACGACTTCGTGCTGCTCAACCCCATCGCCGAGACCCCGGCTCCGCGCACCGCCATCCCCCAGGCCGGGCGATTCCTACG
>JAJPKS010000366.1 GCA_021323605.1 Bacillota bacterium
GCGTGCTCAACGCCTTCCGACATCCGAGGTTGTAGCACTCCGGACGTTCACAGCGGCGATGGCAGCCTCTGAGCCGGCCACGTGCTCAACGCCTTCCGACATCCGAGGTTGTAGCACGGCGTTGACCACGGGGACGTTCCCTTGCACGGTCCCGAGTGCTCAACGCCTTCCGACATCCGAGGTTGTAGTACCTTCGGCTCCGAGCTGGGCGATCCCGACGCCGATGCGTGCTCAACGCCTTCCGACATCCGAGGTTGTAGCACCGCCCGGGGCCCCTGGGCGATCAGTTTACGTCGACAGGTGCTCAACGCCTTCCGACATCCGAGGTTGTAGCACCTGGACCTGGTGGCCCGGGAGCACATCCCGATCTGGTGCTCAACGCCTTCCGACATCCGAGGTTGTAGCACCCCGCCTACTTCGCGAAAGTGTTCGGTGGGGGGCTCTAGGTGCTCAACGCCTTCCGACATCCGAGGTTGTAGCACCTTCCTAGAAGAGTCGATGGAGGATCAGTTCATGAGTGCTCAACGCCTTCCGACATCCGAGGTTGTAGCACTCTCTCGGGCCTGGGAGGAGGAGCGACAACGGCGCAAGGATGTGCTCAACGCCTTCCGACATCCGAGGTTGTAGCACTCTGCTCGCTCCGGCGAATACGGATCGAGGGGCCGAATTCACGCACCCCTCCGGAGGGACCCTGTGGCACCGGTCGTCCGAGTTCAGGAGTCGTCGCCACGCAGAGGTGCTTGAACGGCCGGGTTCAGAGCACCAGATGGGGGTCCGGGTCACGCCACCAATCCCGCCGGGAGCCGCGGTCGATGATCCCCTCCCGGCAGCGCGTGCAGAGGGGAATGACGAGCAGGGCGTCCTCCGGCTCCATGACCCGGGACAGCCGCCAGAGCAGCTCCGACCGTCCCCGCTCGGAGAGGCGGCAACGGAAGATGCTGTACTGGACCCGCTCCCCGTACCCCTCGAGGAGCCGGGCCACCCGGCGCAGTCGCTCCTCGTCGCGCACGTCGTAGGCGATCAGATGCCAGCTGCGCATGCCTCACCTCAGCCGTGAGCGGGCGAAGAGGCCGGCCTCGCCGCTCCACTCCTTCTCCAGCAGCCTGACCTCCAGCTCGATGGCGCGCACGTAGCTCAGCGAGTAGCCGAGCACGGGATGCTTCCAGCTCTCCGCCAGACGCCGCTCGTAGAGGTCGATGGCCAGCCGCCGCCCCTCCGGGGAGAGCCAGGCCTGGTCGCGGGTGACGCTGAAGTGGAGGTCGGGGCGCCACTGGCCGCGGTTGAGCGAGGCGACCAGGGGCAGGTCGCAGAGGGGCACCCGGAACAGCTCCATGAGGTCGAGGACCAGCGGCGGGCTGGCGCTGCGCGGGCGGTGGAAGAAGCCGAGCGCCGGCTCCAGCCCCACCACCAGGACCGCCTGCAGCACCGATCGGTAGAGGAGGGCGTAGAGGAAGCTGAGGGCGGCGTTGAAGCGGTCCCGGGGCGGCCGCCGGGAGCGCCCGTCAGGTCGCAAGCGCGGGTCGACCGAGGCGTGCAGGAGGTGAGGCAGGGCCTCGAAGTAGGCCCGGCCAGCTGCCCCCTCCAGCCCCCGCAGGCGCTCCGGGTCGTCGATCCGATCCACCTGGCGGAGCGCCTCGCGGATCCGCTCCACCGGTTCCTGGACCTGGGCTCGGTCGGCAGCCGAACCCCGGGTGGCCCGGAGCAGGAAGCGGAGCTGGCTCTCGATCTTGTGGGCCGCCAGCCGCCGGGCCAGGTGCAGGCAGAAGCCGGGGTCGCTCAGGGCGCCGTACTGGCGCAGCTTGCGCTGGACGCCCAGGCCGCCGTTGGCCAGGCAGCCGAGGTGACGCCCGCCGCCGGTGATCCAGTGGATCGGCACCCCCTCGGCGCAGCAGAGGTGCAGGGCCTGAGTGGTGAGTTGGGCGTGGCCGTGGATGACCAGGCCCGCGACCTCGCGGATGGGGAGCCGTCGCGGCTCCTGCTCGGGGAGCCGGATCACCAAGCTGTCGCCCCGGCGTTGGACCTGGGCCTCCGGCTCGGTGACGTGCACGACCGCCCCCTCCGGCGTGGCCGGGAACAGCCGCAGGACGGGACGGTCGGGCTGCTCGGCCAGTCGCGCCTCCTCGGGCAGGCAGACCGGGGCCAGCGAGCAGTGGAGGCACCGCCGGGGGTTGTCGGTGACCGGCGGCCGTTGGGTGCTCGAGCGCAGCTCGGCGGCGCGGCGCAGGGCGGCCCGGACCTCGGCCCGAAGCCCCTCGTCCACCGGCACCCGCACCGTGACTCCGGAGCCGTGGTAGCGGACCCGGCCCTCGGCCACGGGCTCGCCCAGCGCCTCCTCCAGGAGCAGGGCGTAGGCACCCACCTGGATCCGGTCGGCGGGCCAGGCCTGGGCCTGGCCGTCCCGGCCCCGAGCACACTGTCCCCGCTTGTGCTCGTAGGCCACCCAGCCGCCCTCCCGTCGCCGGGCGGCGTCGACGCGCCCGTACAACCCGAGGGCGCTGCTCTCGAGCTCGAAGTTGCGGATCTCGGTGGCGTCGGGGTCGCCGAGCCGCAGCTCGTGGGCTTCGCGACCGGCCAGCACCCGCTCGTCGGCAACCCGGATCTCCTCCACTTCCTCCAGGTAGAAGAGCCGCTCGCAGTAGGCCAGCGCGTGCAGGGCCATGACCCGGGTCAGGGGCTCGCCGCCCCCCGCCCTCGGTTCCGCCATCTCCTCACCTCCCTGCTCAGCCGGGCGGCGTGATCGCCACCCAGGCGTCTTCGTCCGGCGGCCGCCGGAAGGGCGCTCGCTGGAACCGTCCCCACCGGGTCCGGGCCGAGCCCACGTGGTCGGCCCAGACCGGCAGCACCAGATCGCCGTCGGGATCGGGACGGAGCAGCCAGGGCCGTTCCAGGTCCCCCTCGCGCAGCGGTCGCACCTCGTCCACCAGGTGGCTGCTCTCGCCCAGGGAGAGGCCTCCGAAGCGGGTGACCGAGCTCCAGTCGGCGAGGGCGGCGGTCAGTCGGTCGGCCAGGGGCGGGCTGGCCGTCTCCCGGCCCCCGGCGCGCACGAAGACCGCCAACCGAACGTCGCTGAGCAGCTCTTGGAGGTCGGGGCGCTTGTTGTCCCCCAGCCCGGGCGGATGCTTGGCGCTCTTCATCCGCCAGGCCGTGCGCAGGACCAGGGAGCGAACCGGCTCGCCCAGCGGGGCGAGCGCCAGCTCGGCGCCGGCGTGGGTCAGCCGGTTGGGCTCGCCCACCAGTGAGAGCAGCATCCCGTACACGGTCGAGGGTGGGGGCACGGGAAGGGTCTCCAGGTACTCCCGCGACTGCGGGACCCGGAAGGCCGCGAGGGGGGCTGAGACGAACAGCTCGACCACGGCCGTCAGCCCGACACCAACCGCTTGACGTCCTCGATCGCCGTCCGGACGCTGGCGGTGACGTGGGCGCCGCGCTCCCGGAGCCGGGCGGCATCGACGCTCTCGGCCACCGCGCCCGCGACCCACAGCTCCTCCGCGGGGACGTCGCCCGCCTCGACCAGGTCCACCAGTCGGCGCAGGCGGATGGTTCCACCGCCGTCCTGCTCGAAGGCATAGAGGAAGCGAGGGGCGGGGTCATCGGTCCAGCGCAGCACCAGCGACTCGGGCGAGAAGTCGAAGAGGAAGCGGGCGTGGTTGCCGGCCACCCGGCTCAGGTTGGCGATGGCGTCCAGCACCGCCACCGCCCGCTCGCGCTGGTGGAGGTCGTCGGGGGTGAGGGCGAAGCCGTACTGGTAGCGGGTGGAGTGGATCTCGGCCGCGTAGGGCACCGGGTCCCGGCCGGTACGGCTGGCGGCAGGGGTGGCCCCGGGGCTGGCGGCGTTGAAGGTGACGTCGCCCGGCCAGGGATCGATGGACACCGCTCGGGTCACCTCCAGGCGGGCACGGCGGGCGTCGGTGGTCCCCCGGACCCGCTGCCGCCGCTGGCGGCCGCCGGCTGGCTCCGTCTCCTCCTCCGCCGGGTTCGCCTCCTGGGCCGCTGCTCGGGCCGACATGAAGCCGAGCACGTCGTCGTCGATGAAGCCCCGGCCGCCGTCGCTGAAGTGCTCGTCCCGCCAGTCGTGCTTGCGCTCCTCGTCTACCCAGGTGCGGTTGACCGGCAGCCCTCCTCCTGCCAGCGCCGGCGGATGGCGGCCCGGATCGCCTCGGCCGAGACGGTGGTGTGCACCGCTCCCCGCCAGACCAGCTTCTGCAGGGTGGTGGTGTTGCCCTCGGTCTCGCCGCGGTTGTTGGCGGCCACGCCCAGGGGGGTGAGGACCAGTCCGAACAGGTGCTTGCTCACGTCGATCACACTCCTCGA
>JAJPKS010000122.1 GCA_021323605.1 Bacillota bacterium
AGGCGTGCGCGCGGCGCTGCCAACGCGTCTTCTTCAGCATCTTGCGATGCTTGTGCTTCCGCATCTTCTTGCGCCGCTTCTTGATGACCGAACCCAAGCGAACTCCCCGTGCGAGCGTACCAACGAGTGCCAGAGGTCTCTCGACCCAACCCCCGCGACCGGCGCAATGATAGCGTAGCCGCCGCCGGCGCCGCGCCCGGCCGGTCGCGGGTCGGTGAGCCGGCGGATGGCCGCCCGGCCCGCGCGCCGCGTCAGGGACGGGCGAAGCCGGCGGCGAGCCTCTCCCAGGTGCGCTCCAGGTGCTCGTTGATCACCTTGACCTCTCCGAGGACGGGGAGGAAATTGGTGTCTCCGTTCCAGCGGGGCACGACGTGGACGTGCACGTGGTCGGGGATGCCCGCTCCCGCCACCCGGCCGAGGTTGACGCCGACGTTGAATCCCTCGGGCTTCATGAGCGCCTGCAGGACCTCCAGCGACCGCCGGACCAGGCGCATGAGGGCCAGCGTCCGGTCGTCGTCGAGTTCGGTGAGGCTGCTGGCGTGGTGCCTGGGGGCGACCATCAGGTGTCCGTTGTTGTATGGGAACCTGTTCATCACGACCATGGCCCCCTCCTCCCGCCACACGACGAGGTTGCGGCGATCGTCGTCCGCCGGCGCCGCCCAGAGGCGGCAGAAGAGGCAGCCGGGCAGGGCGGGACCCTCGATGTACTCCATGCGCCAGGGTGCGTAGAGGTTCCGCATCGTTTCGACGCTAACATGTGAAGTTCCCATGGCGGTGACGAAGCGGCGCGGCTACGTGCCTCAGGACATCGAGCCCAAGTGGCAGCGCATCTGGCAGGAGCGGGGCGTGCTCAGGGCCGCCGACGCCTCCGACCGGCCCAAGTACTACAACCTGGTCATGTTCCCGTACCCGAGCGGGGACCTGCACATGGGGCACATGCGCAACTACGTGATCGGGGACCTCTACTCGCGCTTCCAGCGCATGCGCGGCTACGAGGTGCTCAACCCGTTCGGCTGGGATGCCTTCGGCCTGCCGGCCGAGAACGCCGCCATGAAGGCCGGCATCCACCCCGAGGTCTGGACGCGCAACAACATCGCCCGGGCCAGGGCGCAGCTGGCCATGCTGGGCATCCTCTACGACTGGAGCCGGGAGGTCACCACCTGCGATCCCTCCTACTACCGCTGGACGCAGTGGCTCTTCCTGCTCTTCTACGAGCGCGGGCTGGCCTACCGGGCCCTGGCCCCGGTGAACTGGTGCCCGGTCGACGAGACCGTGCTGGCCAACGAGCAGGTGATCTCGGGGCGCTGCTGGCGCTGCGGGGCCGTGGTCGAGAAGCGCGACCTGGAGCAGTGGTTCCTGCGCATCACCGCCTACGCCGACCGGCTGCTCGACGACCTCGCCCTGTTGCGGGACTGGCCGGAGAAGGTCCGGGTCATGCAGGCCAACTGGATCGGCCGCAGCCACGGCCTGGAGGTGGACTTCCCCGTCCTCGGCCTGGAGGGGGAGAAGCTGCGCATCTACACCACCCGGCCGGACACGCTCTTCGGGGTCACCTTCATGGTCCTCGCCCCCGAGCACCCGCTGGTGGAGCGGGTGACGACTCCGGAGCATCGCGAGGAAGTCCGGGCCTACGTCGAGCGCGCCCGCCGGGCGAGCGAGATCGATCGCCTCTCGACCGAGCGGGAGAAGACCGGGGTCCCCACCGGCGGCTTTGCCGTCAACCCCCTGAACGGGGAGCGGGTACCGATCTGGATCGCCGACTACGTCCTGATGGGCTACGGCACCGGCGCCATCATGGCCGTGCCCGGCCACGACCAGCGCGACTTCGAGTTCGCCCGGCGCTTCGGCCTGCCCGTGCGGGAGGTCATCGCGCCGCCGTCCGGGCCGCGCGGCGAGCTGGAAGAGGCTTACGTGGAGCCGGGCGTGATGGTCAACTCCGGTCCCTTCTCGGGCCTGGACAGCCGCGCCGGGTTCGACGCCG
Organism: Bacillota bacterium; assembly: GCA_021323605.1. Taxonomy (GTDB): domain Bacteria; phylum Chloroflexota; class Dormibacteria; order Dormibacterales; family Dormibacteraceae; genus CADDZO01. The sequence goes on from JAJPKS010000122.1 coordinate 1,982, forward strand.
TCGCCGACCACGTGGAACGGCTCGGCATCGGCGCCCGCAGCACCCGGTACCGGCTGCGGGACTGGCTGATCTCGCGCCAGCGCTACTGGGGCTGCCCCATCCCCGTGGTCCACTGCGACGCCTGCGGGGTGGTGCCGGTGCCGAAGGAGCAGCTCCCGGTGCTGCTGCCCCGGACCTACCGGCGTCTGTCCGAGCTGCCCGAGTTCTACCGGACCTCGTGCCCGGCCTGCGGCCAGCCGGCCCGGCGCGAGACCGACACCATGGACACCTTCATCGACTCCTCCTGGTACTTCCTGCGCTACACCAGCGCCCAGGAGGAGACCCGGCCCTTCGATCCCGGGCTGGCCAATCGGTGGATGCCGGTCGATCAGTACACCGGAGGGGTCGAGCACGCCATCCTCCACCTGCTCTACTCGCGCTTCTTCCAGAAGGTGCTGCACGACGCCGGCCTGGTCGAGGCCGTCGAGCCCTTCACCCGTCTGTTCACCCAGGGCATGGTGAAGCGGGGCGGGCAGGTCATGTCCAAATCCCACGGGAACGGGGTGGCCCCCGACGACCTGGTCCGGCGGGAGGGGGCGGACGCCGGCCGGGTCTATGAGATGTTCATCGGCCCGCCCGAAGACGACGCCGAGTGGACCGACGAGGCGGTGTCGGGAGCGGTCAGGTTCCTGCAACGGGTCTGGCGCCTGACGCTGGAGCCGGGGAGCTTCCCGGTGACCGGGAGCGGGGCGGACCCGGCCCTGCTGCGGCGCCGCACCCACCAGACGATCCAGCGGGTGACCGCGGACTACGACGGCTTCCACTTCAACACCGCCGTGGCCGCGCTGATGGAGCTGGCCAACGCCATGCAGGACCACCTGCAGCGCGGCGGTGAACGGGGCGAGGCATGGGACGAGGCGGTGCGGACCATGATCCTGCTGCTCCACCCCATGGCGCCGCACATCACCGAGGAGCTGTGGGAGCGGATCGGCGGAGAGGGCCTGTGCGCGGACGCGTCCTGGCCCACGGCCGACCCCGAGCTGGCCGCCGAGCCGGAGGTGACGCTGGTGGTCCAGGTGGCGGGGCGGGTGCGAGATCGGCTACGGGTGGCGACGGGCCTGGACGAGCGCTCGGCGATCGAGCGGGCGCTGGCCAGCGAGGCGGTGCGCCGGGCCCTCGGCCGCGAGCGGCCGAGCCGCGTGGTCTACGTGCCCGACCGGCTGATCAACCTGGTGCCCTGAGGGCCGGCGACCTCCCGGTCCCGCCGCCAGGGGACCCCGTGGCTGCGTCCGGAGGTAGGCTGAACGGGGCCCGGGGGTCGGGCCAGGCGTTCGCCGAGGAGTACGGCCTCGCCCCCGGGCGGGGCCGGCCGGAGGGGAGTTCGCGCTCGATGCGTGCCGTCATCCGCTGGTGCCTGGGCAACCGGGCGGTGGTGATCCTGTTCGCCGCCATCCTGATGGCCGGCGGGGTCTTCAGCCTCACCAGGATCGATGAGGAGCTGCTGCCCTCGATCCAGTTCCCCGCTGTCTTCGTCCTGATCCCCGACCCCGGGGCGGGCCCGGAGCAGGTGGACCGTGACCTGAGCCAGCCCCTGGACGCGGAGCTGGAGGGGCTGCCCGGGGCGACCCACGTCACCAGCACCTCCTCGCAGGGGTACTCGGAGGTGGCCGTGGAGTTCGGCCTCGACTCCTCGCTCCAGCAGGACCAGGAGGCGGTGAACCAGCGGCTCGCCCAGGTCCAGCTCCCCGCCGGCGCCGGCCGGCCCATCGTGCAGACCTTCGACTTCAGCTCAGCGCCGTCGATGACCTACTCCCTGGCCGCCCGTGACGGCGACCTGGCCCGGGCCACCCGGGAGGCCAACCAGGTCATCGTCCCCGCCCTGCGGGACGCCCGGGACGTGGCCCAGGTGCGGGTGTCGGGTGGGGCCCGCCGGGTGATCATGATCACCCTCGATCCCGCCCGGATGGTGGCGCGCGGGGTCACCCTGCCCCAGGTGCAGCAGGCGTTGAGCGCGGCCCAGGTCGACCTCCCCGCCGGGGAGTCGCTCCAGGGCGGCCGATCCCTGCCGGTGACGGTCCACGGCCGGCTGCAGACCCTGGCCGACCTACGGGCGCTGCCGCTGGGGGCTGCCCCTGTGGCCCGAGGGGCGGGGCCGCCGGCACCCGTTCGCCTCGGGGATGTGGCCAGGGTGGAGGAGACGTCGGCGCCGGTCAACGGCATCTCCCGAACCGATGGCCTGCCCTCCCTCGAGATCCAGATCATCCGAGCGCCGAACGGCAACGCGGTCGCGCTCTCGAACGACATCCGCCGCCGGGTGGCGGGTCTCCACCTGAGCCGTGAGGACGATCTGAGGTTGGTCGACGACGCCGCCGACGACATCCGCGCCTCGCTGAACGACCTCCTGCTGGAGGGCCTGCTGGGCGCGCTGCTGGCCGTCCTGGTGATCTTCCTCTTCCTGCGCAGTCTGCGGGCGACGCTGGTCACCGCGGTCTCGCTGCCCACCAGCGTGCTGGTGGCGGTGCTGGGCACGGACCTGAGCGGCTACTCGCTCAACGTCCTCACGCTGGCCGGCCTGACCATCGCGGTGGGGCGCATCGTGGACGACGCGATCGTGGTCCTCGAGAACGGCTACCGGCATCTCCAGAGCGGCGAGACCCCCATGGAGGCGGCTTTGAACGGGGCCGCCGAGGTGGCCTCCCCGGTGATCTCCAGCACCCTGACCACGGTCGCCGTCTTCCTTCCCATCGGTGTGGTGGGGGGCATCGTGAGCCGGTTCTTCCTGCCTTTCTCCCTGACCGTCACCATCTCGCTGCTGGCCTCCCTGCTCGTGGCCCTGACCGTGATCCCGGTGCTGGTCAGCCTGGTCCTGCGCCGGGCCCGGGTCCGGCCGACGACCCCGGCGCCGGGACCGCCGGGCCTCCTCGCCCGGCTCTACTGGCCGCTGCTGACCTGGGTCCTGGACCGCGCCTGGCGCAAGGCGGGGGTGCTGCTGACGGCGCTCACCCTGCTGGCGGGCTCGCTGGTGACGCTGGCCGCGCTGCCCCGGAACATCCTCGACCTGGGCGGCTCGACCCAGCTGACGGGCACGGTGACGTTGCCGCCCGGCACCACGGCCCCGGAGACGGATGCCCGTCTTTTGCCCTTCGAGCGCGCGGCCATGGCCGACCCGGCCGTGCGGACGGTGCAGGTGTCGATCGGCAGCTCCGACTACGGCGCCTACACCGCCGCCGCCAGCTCCAATGTGGCCCGGCTCTCGATCCGCCTCCGGAGCAAGGCCGGGGCCGCCCTGGTGGCCGACCGCCTGCGGCGGCGCCTGGACCGCCTCTACGGGTCCGCCAACGCCCAGCTCGCGGTGTCTTCCTTCGGACCCAGCTCCAACGGATTCCAGGCCACCCTGAGGGGCACCAACCCCGCCGACCTCCGGCGGGCCTCCGACGCCGTGGTGGCGGCGCTGTCCCACGACCGCGAGCTCACCAACGTGAAGTCCAGCCTGGCCGCGGCCAAACCCGAGCTGGACGTGGCCGTCGATCCCGCCCGGGCGGCGGCGTACGGCCTCACCCCCCAGACGGTGGCCGCCGCGGTGGCCGCGGCCCTGGACACTCGGGACGTCGGCAGCCTGGGAACGGAGGCGCTCCAGCTTCGGCTCGATCCCGGCGCCACCACCGCCGACCGCCTGCCGGAGCTGCCCCTGGGCCCGGGGGTGGTCCTGGGGGAGGTGGCCACCGTCACCGAGACGATGGCGCCCGTCACCATCACCCGGACCGACGGCGCGCAGGAGGTGACGGTGACCGCCGACGTGACCGTCCCCGACACCCAGGGGGCGATCCAGCGGGCCACCCGGCGCCTGGACCGTCTCTCGCTGCCGGCCGGGGTCGGCCTCGGCTCGGGCAGCTCCAACCAGGAGCTGGAGAACGCCTTCACCCAGATGGTGGTCGCCATCGGCGTGGCGGTGGCGATCGTGTTCGTGATCCTGGTCACGTTCTTCCGCTCCCTGGTGACGCCGCTCGTGATCCTGCTCACGATGCCGCTGGCCTTGATCGGCGGCCTGCTCGCCCTCTACCTCTTCCGGCAGGCCCTGGGCCTGCCGGCGCTGCTGGGCGTGCTCATGTTGCTGGGGATCGTGGTCTCCAACGCCATCCTGCTCGTCGACTTCGTGGAGCGGAACCGTGCCGAGCACGAGCTCAATCAGGCCCTGGCCCTGGCCGGTAGCGTCCGAATACGGCCCATCCTGATGACGGCGCTGGCCACCATCGTCGCCCTGGTGCCGGTGGCCTCGGGGCTGAGCACGGCCGGGGGCGGGGGCCTGATCTCGCAGCCGCTGGCGCTGGTGGTGGAGGGCGGCCTGATCAGCTCGACCTTTCTCACCCTGGTGGTGATCCCGGTCGTGTACTCCGTCCTGCGCCGCCGGAGTGGTGGGACGAGACCGGGAGCCGGCCGGCTCCCGGCCGGGCCGGGTCCGTCTCCCGAGGTCTCGGGCGAGGTCCCGGAGAGGTGAGGGGCCCCGGTGGCCCGGGCGCGGCCTGCCGGCCGACCCGGCGCGATAGAGTTGGGGTTCGATGAGCATCCTGACCGACCGGTTGCGCGAGCAACTGAGGGAGCGGTTCGCCGAGCGCCTGCGGGATCCGGTCCAGCTCACCCTGTTCACCCGGCCGGGCAGTGGCCGCCTGATCCTGCCCAGCGGCCTTGGGTGCCCGACCTGCGAGGACGCGAAGCAGATGGCGGAGGACCTGGCCGCGGCGGCGCCCGAGCGGATCCGGCTCGACGTGGTCGACGTCAGCGGCGGGGGCGCCGGGGGAGTCGAGGTCCCGACCCTGACGGTGGGGGTCCCCGACCAGGAGCCGCGGATTCGCTGGCAGGGATTGCCCGCCGGCTTCGAGTTCGCCACCGTGGTGGACGCGATCGAGCGCGTCTCGACCGGGGCGCACGACCTGAGCCCGGCCAGCCTCCAGGGGCTGGCCGCGGCCCGTGAGCCGGTCGAGATCATGGTCTTCGCCACCCCTGGCTGACGCTATTGCCCCCAGGCCGTGAGCCTGGCCAACCGGATGGCCCTGGCCTCGCCCCTGGTCAGCGCGATCACGATCGAGGCCGAGGAGTTCCCGGAGCTGTCGAGGGCGTTCGGGGTGCAAGGCGTCCCACGGACCGTGGTGAACCGGCGCGGCGCCTTCGTGGGGGCGCTGCCCGAAGCGCAGTTCGTGGGCGCCGTCCTCCAGCTGGCGGGAGTGGCGGCCGCCGAGCCCCCGGGCGACGGAGACGGGTCGCCCGGGTAGGCGCCCGGCGGGCGGTCACGGTTAGGAGTTGGCCCCACCGGTCCGCGCGGGCCACACTGAGGTCGAGACCTTTGCGCTGGACGGTTGAGGAGGCCGAGCCATGGCTGCATACGTGACCCTGATCCGTTACACCCAGACCGGGATCCAGAACATCAAGGAGAGCCCATCTCGCCTGGAGCGTGCCCGCCGGATCGCCAACTCCATGGGGGCCACCATCAAGGACGTCTACCTGACCATGGGGCGCTACGACATGGTGGCCCTGGTCGAGGCTCCGGACGACGCCACCGTGGCGAAGGCCCTGCTCGCCATCGGATCGGCGGGGGCGATCACCACCGAGACGCTGCGCGCCTTCCCCGAGAGCGAGTACCGGGAGATCGTCACCGCCCTCCCCTGAG
>JAJPKS010000289.1 GCA_021323605.1 Bacillota bacterium
GGGATCGGGATGAAGACCCCACCGCTGGTCGAGGGCCGTGCCCTCCCCTCCCCGCGGGTGCGCGGCGAGCGGGACCGGCGCTTCCTGCTCTTCGTCGGGATGGTCCTGGTGGCCGTCTCGCTGAGCTTCAAATCGGAGCTGGTGGGACCGGCGGAGGTCTGGGGCCTGGGAGTCGGTCTGCTCGTCCTGGCCGTGCCCGCCCTGATGGGCTACCTCCACACCGACGCCGGCATACCCAGCCTGGAGCACTTCGTCCCCGTCGCCCTGGGGACGCTGGCCGTGGCCGGGCTCTCCCTACTGGTGCCCGAGTGGTGGAAGTACTCCCTGATCGCGCTCGTCTTCGGAGCCGGGTTCTGCTTCGCCGCCCAGCTCGACTACCAGCAGATGCACCGGCGCCAGCGACCCGGCCACGTCGTGCTCCAGGAGATCATGCTGGCCCTGGCCCTGTCCTCGTCCTTCCTGGTCCTCCTGGCCCTCGACCTGAGCCTGCCCATCCGGCTGGCCGGCGTCTTCTCCGCCTCTCTGCTGGCCAGCTACCGCTCCTTCCGGGTCCTGGGCCGGCCCATGCCCGAACGCCGGGCTATCCTCTTCTCGGTCTTCGTCGCCCAGCTGGTCAGCTTCTTCTTCTGGGCGATGAGCGTCTACCTCTACTTCACCGAGGGTGTCTTCACCGTCCTCCTCTTCCTGCTCTGGTACGTGAACCGGGGCATCATCCGCCACACCGTGGAGGAGACGCTGAGCCGGAACGTGGTCATTGAGTACGGTTTGTTCGTGCTCCTGATCGCGTACCTGTTCTTCACCAGCCTGCAGCCCCGCTGACCGTCCGGTCTCGATCGATCACGCCACCTCGGAGGCATGGGCTGGCAGACTGTGCGCAGGGCGATGAGCGAGGACAGGGCCGGCGCTGCGGGAACGGTGCGCGACCGCTGGATGCGGGCGCTGCTGCTGCCGCTGACCATCCTGGCCTGGCTGGCCGTGATCCTGCTCGTCGGCTGGCTCCTGAGCCACGTCACCCGCGCCCTCCTGATCCTGGTCCTGAGCGCGCTGGTCGCCTTCGCACTGACGCCCCTGGTGGACCTGCTCTCCCGCTTTCTGCCCCGGGGGCTGGCCACGGCGCTGGCCTACGTGCTCGGGTTCGGCCTGGTCGGGGCCTTCCTGGCCTACGTGGTCACGACCGCGGCCGGACAGGTGGCCAACCTGGCCCACAGCCTGCCCACGTACGCCCACCAGGCGCAGGGCCTCGAATCGCAGATCGAGCGCCTGCTGGCGCCCTGGGGGATCACCAGGGGCCAGATCGCGAGCACCGAGGCCCGGCTCGTCGCCTACCTTCAGCAGACGGCCGGCAGTGTGGCCGGCCAGACCTTCGAGCTCGTCCAGGGCTTCTTCAACGCCGTCATCGACGCCGTCCTGATCCTGATCCTCAGCGTCTACCTGGTCGTCAACGGGCCCCGGCTGAACCGCTGGCTGCGCGAGCAGGCGCCGACCGGCCAGCGCCGGCGGGCGTCGATGCTGATCGCCATCGTCAACCAGGTGGTGGGCGGCTACGTCCGGGGGACGCTGGCCATGGCCTCGCTGGTCGGGGTGCTGGTGGGAGTGGGCATGGCCCTGCTCCACGTCCGGTACGCGCTGCTGCTCGGCGTCCTCGCCTTCTTCATGGAGTTCGTCCCCGTGCTCGGGGTGATCATCTCCGGCGCGGTCTGCGTCCTGGTCGCGCTCTTCCAGGGCTGGGTCACCGCCGTGCTGGTGCTGGCCTACTTCGCCCTGGTCCACGTCGTGGAGGGAGACCTGGTCGGGCCCCGGATCATGGGGCGGGCGGTGGGCATCCATCCCGCGATCGCGCTCCTCGCCCTGGCTGCGGGCACCGAGCTGTTCGGGCTCTGGGGCGCGCTCTTCGGGGCCCCGATCGCCGGCCTCATCCAGGCGATCGTGACCGCGATCTGGCGGGAGCTGCAGACGGCGCGGATGCTGGAGGGGACAGGGGGGATCGAAGTCGCCCGCCCCGCCCGGGCGGAGGCGGGGGCCGAGCCCCACCGGCCCTCGCTGCTGGGACGCTGGCTCCTGAGCCTCCTGAACCGCGTACGCCGCTCGGACTGATCAGGGAGCGGGGCCCGGCCGCCGGCAGGCGGAGGTTGGGCGCGGGGCACCGTGCTCGCCCGAGCCGGGCCGGCGGGAGCGAAAGCGGCGCACCTTGACGAGGCTGCCGCAGACGGTGGCCTCGCACCAGCGACGGGAGGCGTTGCGGCTTTCGTCGTAGAACATCCAGCTGCAGGCGGGGTTGGCGCAGACCCGCAGCCGGTCCGGCTCCCCCTCGGCCAGCAGCCGGGCGGCGGAGACGGCGATCTCGGCCAGGGCCCAATCCCAGTCCCGACGAGCGGGCACCTCCCGGAGCCGGAGCCGGTCGCCGGGGCTCGCCGGGGCCGCTCCGGTGGACCCGGCCGGCTCCAGACGCCTGATCACGGGCGTCCGCGCCAGGAGCCGGTTCAAGGCCTCGACGTCCGCCGCCGGCAGCGGCCGGCCCGCGGCGAAGGCCTCGAGCAGGCGCCGGAGCAGGGCCCGCAGCCGGGCCAGGTCGGCCACCCGGTCCTCGCCCACCGATCGCACCTCCAGCCCCCAGTGGGCGAAGAAGGCCTCCCTCCACTCGGGCAGGGGAAGCCGGTCGTGGACCCGACCCGATCCCAGGTGGTCGGTCCAGCGGCTGTTGACCAGGTCCAGGCAGGCATGGCAGGCCCAGGCATGGGGGAGAGGACCGGGGGAGCGAGACCTCATCCGGGGCCGACCGGGACCGCGACCCGGGGGTCGATCCGCTGCACGGTGCCGAAGATGCTGGTCATCCAGAGCGCTCCGAAGCCCTCCGCCACCCCCGCTCCGGAGAGGTCGATCCGGGCCGCCACCCGGTTGCGGTTCGGATCGACCCTGATCAGCTGGATCCCGCTCACCCACAGACCGTCCCGGCCGAGCGCCATGGCGTCGTCGCCGGTGCGCCCCACCGGTGCGGGCATGCCAGCGATCGTGGCCACCACCCGGTTGCTGGCCGGGTCGACCCGGGAGACGGAGCTGGAGTCCTCGTTGCGCACCCAGACCGTGCCCCGTCCCGCGCTCACCGCCAGCGGGTACTCCTGGACCGGGATCACGGCCGCCACCTGGTTGGTCGAGGGATCGATCCTGACCAGGGAGTGGGCGTAGGTGCAGGCCACCCAGACCCCTCCCTCATCCACGGCGATGCCGGTCCCGCCCCCCAGGGGGAGGTCGGTGATGGTTGCCAGCACCCGGCCGCTGGAGGGATCCACCCGCAGCACCTCGTGGGGGTCGTGGAAGTAGACCGTGACCCAGAGGCTGCCCGCCCCCAGGGCGATGGCGAAGGGGTCGGCGCCGAGCGGGACCCGCTGCACCACACGGTCGCTCCGGGGGTCGATGCGGGCCAGGCCCTGGGCGGCGTTGTCCGCCGCCCACAGCCACCGTCCGTCCCCGGCGATCGAGCTGGGGTCGTCGCAACGCCGGTTGAGGAGCGTGTCGCGCATGAACGAGTGCACGGAGTCGGGGCCGCAGCCGGCGGACAGGAGGCCGCTGAGGTCGCCGACGGCGACGGTGGCGACCACGCGGTTGGCGCCGGGGTCGATGTGGGAGACGGTGCCGTCGGCCTCGTTCGGCACCCACACCCCGCCGGCGGCCACCACCGGCGGTCCCACCGAGCGCCCGGCGTGCAGCTCTGCCAGTATGGAACGGCCCGGTCGGGAGGTCGCGGCGGGTGCGCAGCCGACCAGGAGGAGCACGATCGCCGTAACCAATGTCTTTCGCAATGCCAGTTACATCTATCAGCTCGTGGGATGCATGTCAACGAGATCGCACTCGCTGGCGACGGCGCCTGCTTCTGCGCCTGGAGTGGACCAGGGCGCTGACACGACACTCGTGGTCCGTCCCGAAAGACGGCTGGTTGATCCTGTCCGGTCAGACCGGGTTGTTTGCGCTCGAGTCCGTGCGCTTGGCAGACCCGGGAAGCCAGACAGCGCTTCAGCGAGCTGGTGAGGCGGGCACAGGAGGACGGCCCCCAGATCGTGACGCGCCATGGGGTTCCACGACTTCCTCGTGACGGGCCGCCGACCGACGACCTCGAGATCGAGCGGGACCACACCCCTGGTCGCGAGGTGATCCTGCCCGACGTCTGAGACATGCGGTTGCTCTTCGACACGAACATCGTCTCGGAGGTGCGGAAGCGCCACGCCAATCAGCAGGTGCTCACCTGGTTCCGGTCGGTTCCCGCGGGATCTCTACGTCAGCGTCCTCCTGCTGGGCGAGATCCGCGCCGGCATCGAGCGCCTGCGCGCGAGGGGCGCCGAACGCGCGGCAGCACACGAGGCCTGGCTGGTCCGCCTCGTCGAGTCCTACCGGGGCGGATCCTTCCCGTCAGCGCGGAGATCTCGGATTGCCGGGGCAGGCTCAGCGCGTCGAGGCCGCGTCCGGTGGTCGACAGGTTGATGGCCGCCACGGCCCTGGTCCACGGTCCGACGCTGGTCACCCGGAACGTGGCCGACGCCGCCGGCACCGGCGTCGAGGTGCTCGATCCGTTCCAGGGCTGATCCGACGCCGCTGCGGCCGGTTCGGGCGGCGACCCGGCCACCTTCCCCAGGTGTCGGAGGAAGCCGGATCGCCACTGCGCCGGCGGCCGGCGCCTGCGGTCTCGTCCGGGTCGCCTACATGCCCAGGTAGGCCCGCTGGACCTCTTCCGAGGCGAGCAGCTCCTGCCCGGTGCCCTCCATGACGATGGAGCCGGTCTCCAGGACGTAGGCCCGGTGCGCGATCTCGAGCGCCCGGTTGGCGTTCTGCTCGACCAGCAGGACCGGGATCCCCTGGGCGTTGATCTCGACCAGGGTCCGGAAGATGGTGTCCTGGAGCAGGGGAGCGAGACCCAGGGAGGGCTCGTCCAGCATCAGTAGCCGGGGCCGGGCCATGAGCGCGCGGCCCACCGCCAGCATCTGCTGCTCGCCCCCAGACAGGGTGCCCGCGATCTGGGTCCGGCGCTCCCGGATGCGCGGGAAGAGCGTGTAGACCCGCTCCAGGTCCTCCTCGATCCCGGCTCGGTCCCGGCGGGTGAAGGCCCCCATGAGCAGGTTGTCGTAGACGGTCAGGCGGGGAAACAGACGGCGTCCCTCGGGGGCGTGTCCGATGCCGAGCTTGACGATGTCGCTGGGCCGGGTGCGGGTGATGTCGCGGCCGCCGAACACGATGCGGCCACCGGAGGGACGGACCAGCCCGGAGACGGTGCGCAGGGTGGTGGTCTTGCCGGCGCCGTTGGAGCCGATCAGGGCCACGATCTCCCCCTGCTCCACGCGCAGCGACACCCCCCGGAGCGCCCGCACGTGGCCGTAGGAGGCGTCGATCCGCTCGATCTCGAGGAGCGCCATCGTCCCTACGCGCTCCGGCCCAGGTAGGCCTCGATCACCCGCTCGTTCCGCCGGACCTCCTCCGGCGATCCCTCGGCGATCTTCTCCCCGTGGTCGAGGACGGCGATGCGGTGCGAGATGCCCATGACCAGCCTCATGTCGTGCTCGATCAAGAAGACGGTGATGCCCCGGCCCAGGATGCTCTCGACCAGCTCCATCAGCTCGACCTTCTCCTGGGGGGTGAAGCCCGCCGCCGGCTCGTCGAGCAGGAGCAGGCGCGGCTGTGTCGCCAGAGCGCGGGCGATCTCCAGGCGGCGTTGCTGGCCGTAGGCCAGGTTGCGGGCGTAGTCGTGGGCGTTGCGCTCGAGACCGACGAAGCGGAGCAGCTCCATCGCCCGCTCGGTCACCTCGCGCTCCTCCCGGCGTTCCCGCGGCAGCTTGAAGAGCGAGTCCCAGAGCTTGGCGTGCATGCGCGCGTGCTGGCCGACGCGCACGTTGTCGAGGGCGGTCATGTACTCGAAGAGCCGGATGTTCTGGAAGGTCCGGGCGATGCCGAGCCGGGCCACCTGGTGGGGCCGGGCTCCGGCGATGTCCAGGCCCTCGAACAGGATGCCGCCCTCGGTGGGGGGGAAGAGGCCGGTGATGCAGTTGAAGAGCGTGGTCTTCCCGGCCCCGTTGGGGCCGATCAGGGCAAAGACCTGGCCCCGCTCCACCGTGAAGCTCACGTCGTCCACCGCCAGCAGCCCCCCGAAGCGCTTGCTGACGTGCTCGCAGCGAAGGATGACCCCGTCCTGCTCGTCGCCCATCTCAGGCGCTCTCCACGTCGGCCAGCGACTCCTGGGTCGAGGCCTGGGCCAGCTCCTGCTGGCGCACGCGGCTGGGCAGCAGGCCCTGGGGACGCAGGAGCATGGTGCAGACCAGGATCAGCCCGAAGACGAGGTAGATGAGCCGCTGGGTCTCGTCCCCGAGCCCCGGCCAGTCCCCCTGCTGCTGGTTGAGGAAGCCCAGACCGAGGGCGTTGGCGGCCCCGCTGGTCCAGGCGGGCAGGTTGGTCAGCACGTAGAAGTCGATCACGTAGATGGCGAGGGCGCCCATCATGACCCCCGGGATGTTCCCCATCCCGCCCAGCACCACCATGAGCAGGATGGTCACCGAGACCACGAAGGAGAAGTTCTCCGGGCTCACCAGCGACAGCTTGGCGCCGTAGAAGCAGCCGGCAAAGCCGCTGAAGGAGGCACCGATGGCGAAGGCCAGCAGCTTGGTGGTCACGGTGTTGATGCCCATGGCGGCGGCCGCCACCTCGTCCTCCCGGATGGCCATCCAGGCCCGACCCAGCCGTGATCGTTGCAGGTTGTTGATCAGGACCACGATGACCACGAGCAGCGCGACCATCAGCACGTAGAAGGCGGTGGGGTCGATGAACTGGAAGTCGCGGACGACGGCGAGGGGGGTGCCGGCCCAGGGGCCGGTGATCCACGCCGGCAGGGTGGGCACGTCCAGGGCCGGGATGCCGTTGACCCCCCCGGTCCAGGTGGCGAGGTTGCGAAACACGCGAGGGACGATCTCGCCGAAGCCCAGGGTCACGATCGCCAGGTAGTCGCCCCGCAGCCGCAGGGTCGGAGCCCCCAGCAGCGCCCCGAAGAGGGCGGCCACGAACACCGCCACCAGCAGCAGCAGCCAGAAGGGGATGTGGACCGCGTGGTGGAGCGGGGTGACGGCCAGGCGGTTGGAGGCCAGCATGGCGTAGGTGTAGGCGCCGATGGCGAAGAAGGCCGCATAGCCCAGGTCGAGGAGGCCGGCGAAGCCCACCACCACGTTCAGCCCCAGCGCGAGCAGCACGTAGACGCCGGCGTCGGCCGCGGTGCTGACCAGGTAGGTCCCGTTGCCGCCGGTGGCGAACTGGACCAGGCCGGGGAAGACGATGGCCAGGCCGAAGAGGACGACGTAGGCGAGGGTGTTGCGGTCGTGCCAGTCGATGCGTTGCACCCGCCCCCGCAGGCCTCGCCCCGGGACCGCCCTCTCGCTCACTTCGCTCATTTCTCCGGCACCCGCATGCCGAGCAGGCCCGTGGGCCGGAAGACCAGGACCAGGATCAGGATGGCGAAGATGATCACGTCCGACCACTGCGAGGCGACGTAGGCGTTGCTGAAGGCCTGCACCAGGCCGATGATCAGGCCGCCCAGGGCAGCGCCGGGGACGTTGCCGATGCCGCCGAAGACCGCCGCCGTGAAGGCGATCAGACCCGACTCGAAGCCGAGGTCGAAGCGGACGCTGTTGAAGTAGAGGCCGAAGATGATCCCGCCGGCGGCGGCGAGCACCGCGCCGAGGAAGAAGGCGAGCGCGATCGTCTGGTTGATGTCGATGCCCATCAGGAGGGCGGCATCGCGGTCCTGGGCGGTGGCGCGCATCGCCTTGCCCAGGCGGGAGCGGCTCAGGAAGAGGCTGAACAGGCCGACCAGGAGGGCGGCGATGGCGATCACGATCAGGTCCTTGATGCCGATGGACGCCCCGCCCGCGATCGAGATGCGGTTCCCGGGGAGGAGGTCCGGATAGTGGACGTTGAAGGCCCCCCGCCAGAGGTACATGATGCCCTCGAGGATGAAGGACATCCCCACCGCCGTGATCAGCGGCGCCAGGCGGGGGGCGTTGCGCAGCGGCCGGTAGGCGACGCGTTCGATGGTCACGTTGACCAGGCCGATGATGAGCATGGTGATCAGGAAGACCGCCAGCAGCCCCAGCACCAGGTGCGCGCCGCCGCTCTTCCCCTCCACCAGCCCGAAGGCACCCAGCAGGGGCAGCGAGACGAAGGCGCCCAGCGTGAACACGTCTCCGTGGGCGAAGTTGATCAGCTCGATGATCCCGTAGACCAGCGTGTACCCGAGCGCGATCAGGGCGTAGATGGCGCCGTCGGCGACGCCGTAGGCGAGGATCTGCAC
>JAJPKS010000433.1 GCA_021323605.1 Bacillota bacterium
CCCGGCTACCAGCTCTACGTGGCCGCGGCCCTGCGCGAGGTCACCGACCTGCCCGTGGTCGGGGTGGGCCGGATCAAGGACCCGGTCCAGGCCGAGCAGGCCCTGGCCCGGGGGCTCTGCGACCTGGTGGGCATGGTCCGGCAGCAGATCTGCGATCCGGAGACGGCGCGCAAGGCGCGCGAGGATCGGGTCGAGGAGATCCGGCTCTGCATCTCCTGCAACCAGCAGTGCATCGGCCGCGAGGGCTTGAACCTGGAGATCGGTTGCATCGAGAACCCGGCCGCCGGGCACGAGCGCAGCCTGGGACCGCGCGTTCTGCGCCCGGCCCCGCGACCGCGCCGGGTGCTGGTGGTGGGCGGCGGGCCGGCGGGGATGCAGTGCGCGGCCGTGGCCGCCGCCCGGGGTCACCGGGTGACCCTCTGGGAGGCCGACCCCGAGCTGGGCGGCCAGGTGCGGCTGGCGGCCCGGGTGCCGAACCGGGCCGAGTTCGGGGATCTGATCCGCAACCTGGAGGGCGAGGTCCGGCGGCGGGGGGTGGAGGTCCGCCTGGGGTTTCGGGCCACGCCCGAGCTGGTGCTGGAGGGGGGCTGGGAGGCGGTCGTGGTCTGCACCGGGGCCAGGCCGCGGCCGCCGGCCGAGCACGTCCTGAGCGTGTGGGACGTGCTCCAGGGACGGCCGGTGGGAGAGCGGGTGGCGGTGGTCGACCTGGTCGGCTTTCACCAGGCCACCAGCGTGGCCGAGTGGCTGGCCCGGCGCGGGCACGCCGTGACCTACCTGACCCCGACCCTGGTCGCGGGCCAGGACCTGGGCCTGACCCTGGACCAGGAGAACTGGCATCGGCGGGTGCTGGCCCTGGGCGTGCGCCTGATCACCAGCGTCGCCCCTCTCGCCTACGAAGGAGACCGGGTGCGCGTGGTCGAGGCCTACTCGGGCCGGGAGCTGGACCTGGGGCCCTTCGACGACGTGGTGGTGGCCGACCACGGCCGGCCCGAGGAGCAGCTCTACCTGGCCCTGAAGGGGCGGGTCGAGGTGCACCGGGCGGGCGATTGCGTCGCCCCTCGCCGGGCCGAGAACGCCGTGGTGGAGGGCCACCGGGTGGCGATGGCGCTGTGAGCGAGACCGCCGCCGTGGTGGCCTGGGTCGAGGACGACCCCGAGGTCGTCGGCGACGCCGCCGAGCTGGCCGAGCGGCTGGGCGGAGAGGTCTGGGCGGCGACGGCCGCCGCCGCCCCGGACGCCCTGGCGGCGGCGGGGGCGGCCCGGGTCCTGCTCCTGGACGGCGCCGGGGCGGAGGTCGGGGCCGCGGCCCTGGCCGGGCTGCCCGCGCCGCGGGTCTTCCTGGTGGCGGGCACTCCCGCCGGCAACGACCTGGCCCCGCGCCTGGCGGGGAGGTTGGGCGCCACCTGCCTCCTGGACTGCGCCCGGGTCCTGGCCGCTGGCGAGGGTCCGGCGGCCGACCTGGTGGTGGAGCGGTGGGCGTACGACGACCGCGCCCAGGAGCGCTGGCTGGTGCCGGCCGGCGCGCCGGCGGTGGTGGCCCTGCGGCCGGGCTCGCGTGGCGCTCCCCGGCCCCGGCCCCGCCCGGCCGAGGTCGTGCGCCTCGAGTCCCCGGCGGGCCCGCGCGCCCGCCGCCGGCGTCGCCTCCCCGCCGACCCGGGCTCGGTGCGGCTGGCGGAGGCGGAGCGGATCGTCGCCGCCGGGCTCGGCATCGGGTCCCGGGACCTGCTGCCCGTGGTCGCGGAGCTGGCCCGCCTGCTGGGCGCCGCGGTGGGCGCCAGCCGGCCCCTGGCCGACCGCGGCTGGGTCCCCTTCGAGCGCCAGATCGGCACCACCGGCCAGCAGGTGAGCCCGCGGCTCTACCTGGCGATCGGGATCTCGGGCGCCACCCAGCACCTGGGCGGCCTCCGAGCGGCGGAGACGGTCGTGGCCGTGAACACCGATCCCGCCTGCCCGATGATGGCTCGGGCCACCCTGGCTGCGGTCGGGGACGCGAGCCAGGTGGTGCCGGCACTGGTCCGGTGCCTGCGCGAGCGGAGGGGGGATCGGTGAGCCGCCTCCGCTTCGACGTGGTCGTGGTCGGGGCCGGCCCGGCCGGGAGCACCGCGGCCCTGGTGGCGGCGCGGGCGGGGTGCCGGGTCCTCCTGGTGGAGCGCGGCGAGTACCCGGGGGCCAAGAACGTCTCCGGGGCCGCCTTCTACGCCCCTCAGGTGCTGGAGCCCCTCCTCCCCGACTTCTGGCGCGACGCTCCGGTGGAGCGGCGCCTGGTCCGGCGCGTGATCGGCGTCACCTCGTCCACCGCCTCGCTCTCGATCGACTTCCGCACCGCCGACTGGGCCGAGCCGCCCCTGAACGGGGTCACGCTGCTCCGGCCCCGCTTCGACCGCTGGCTGGCGGAGCGGGCGGTGGAGGCGGGGGCGAGCCTGCTCTGCGCGACGGTCGTGGACGGGCTGCTGCGAGAGGGCGGCCGGGTGGCCGGGGTGCGAACGCGGCGGCCGGAGGGCGAGATCGAGGCGGCGGTGGTGATCGCCGCCGACGGCGTCAACTCCTTCCTGGCCAAGGAGGCGGGCCTGCGCGGCGAGCTGAGCGGGCACCAGGTCGCCCTCGGGGTCAAGGAGGTGCTGGCCCTCGACCGGGGTCTGATCGAAGAGCGCTTCGGGGTGAGCGGCGACGAGGGGGTGACCTACGAGTTCGTGGGCGACGTCACCGCCGAGGTCAAGGGGGGCGCCTTCCTCTACACCAACCTGGAGAGCCTCTCCCTGGGCGTCATCGTCCAAGTCGCCTCGCTGGCCGAGCGACGGATCCCGGCTTACGAGCTGCTGGACCGGTTCCGTGCCCATCCCAGCGTGGCCCCGCTGGTCCGCGGCGCTCGCCTGGTCGAGTATTCGGCGCACATGGTGCCCGAGGCCGGGCTGGCGATGGTGCCCCGGCTCTTCGACCACGGCATCCTGGTGGCCGGCGACGCGGCCGGGCTCTGCTTCGCCGCCGGCCTCTACCTGGAGGGGATCAACTTCGCCATCGCCTCCGGCCGGGCGGCGGGCGAGGTCGCTGCCGAGGCGGTGGCCGCCGGGCGCCGGGATCGCCGTCAGCTGGCCGCCTACGAGCGCCGCCTGCGGGAGAGCTTCGTGCTCGGAGACCTTCGGCGCTACCGCCGGGCGCCCGGGTTCGTGATGTCGGAGCGGATGCAGAACGTGTACCCGGCCATGATGACGCGGCTGGCCGAGCAGGCCCTGGCCTCCCGGGGTCGGCCCCGGCGCAAGCTGCTGGCCCTGGCCCGTGAGGAGCTGCGGCGGACGGGGGTCCCCCTGCGGCGTGCCCTCCGCGACCTCTACGCGGCCGGGCGAGCGTTCGGATGGTGAGGAGGGGAAGGCCATGACCACGCTTCAGGAGCGGCTGAGCACGGTGCGCTTTCGGCCCGATCCCGAGCCCCACATCGTGGTGGACGGAGACGTCTGCCGCGAGTGCTCCCTGCACGCCTGCGTCACCGCCTGTCCGGCCGGCCTGTTCACCCCGCTCTCGGACGGCACCGTCGTCTTCAGCTACGAGGAGTGCTTCGAGTGCGGCACCTGCTACGTGGCCTGCAACCGGGAGGGGGCGATCCGCTGGCGCTATCCGGGCGGGGGCTACGGCGTGGCCTTCAGGGACGCCTGAGGCGCCGCCGTGCGGGTGACGGTGGTGGTGGAGCAGGCCTGGGATCCGGCCTCGATCGAGGTGGACCCGGTCTCGGGCGAGATCGACCGGAGGCGGGCGGCGCCCGCGCCCGCGGCCGGCAGCCTGGAGGCACTGGAACTGGGGCTGCGACTGGGGACGGTGGGGGCGCTCTTCGGTCTGGGGCCGGGCGCGGAGGTGCTGCTGCGCTCCTGCCTGGCCCTGGCCCCCGGCGCGCGGGCGGCCCGTGCCCCCGACCTCGCCTCCCTGGCCGCCGCGCTCCCAGGGTGGCCGTTCGACCTGGTCCTGGCCCCGCAGCGCTCCGGCGACCACGGCCCTGGCCTGATCGCTCCCTACCTGGCCGGCGCGCTCGACCTGGCCCAGGCGACGGCGGTGGAGCACCTGGAGCCGGGTCCGGAGGCGGGGGAGATCACGGTTCGCCGGCGGCTCGGGCGCGGGGCCCGGGAGGAGCTGGCCCTGACCCTGCCCGCGGTGGTGGCGGTGGAGCCGGGGGTGGTGACCCCGCGCCCGGCCAGCCCGGCCGCCCTGCTCGCCGCCGCCTCGGCCGAGGTCCCGACCCTGCCCGCGGCCGAGGCGGCGGGGCCCCGAGCCCGCCTGCTCGGCCACCGGTCCCCGCGCCCGGTCGCGCCGCGGGTGGCCGTCCCCGATCCCACCCTGCCGGCCGAGGCCAGGGTCGCGGCCGTGGCCGGGCTGGAGGCCGGGGCGGAGGGGCGGTCCGAGCACCGGCTGGTCACCGGCTCGGCCGAGGAGGTGGCGGCCCGGATCGTGGAGCTGCTGGAGCGGCAGGGCTACCTCTGAAGGCTGGCCGGAGGCGGCATCGCGAGCCGGTGGCGCCGACTCCATCGAGCGGTCCGTGCTCCCGGCTCAGTCGGGCCGGCCCCAGGCGGGCTCGATTCGCTGGACCAAGACCGGATCGGTGGTCTCCAGGTGCCGATAGACGATCCAGGGACGGCCGACGAGGAGCGCGCGGCGCGCAGGCCAGGGCTCGGTCAGCCCTCGACCCGGCCGCGGGAGGTGGGCGAGGTGGCCAGTCGCCTCCCAGCTTCGTTCCGCCTCTCGTGCCGGTGGCTCCAGGAGCTGGCCGCGTGCTCGCGCGACCGCTGGACCTCCGGCATCTACGCGCTCTGGTGATGGACACGCCGGTACTCGGCCATGACCTGGTCGTGGTCGTAGGTCTCCAGGGTGCCGGCCACGAGCTGACGGTCCTGCTCCGCCAGGACCTCGAAGGCTCCGGGCCGGTGGAGCAGATCGAGTGGCAGCACCAGGCGCTCGAAGTCGGTCTGATCAGGACCGCGGCTGGTTGCCCACGATGGGTGATCAGGACCGGCTCACGCCCAGCGATGTCGATCGCCTCCGGGAGCCGGGCTCGAGCCTCGCTGTAGGGCAGCACGCTGGTGGCACCAGCACGAGTGAGTTGTACAACTCGCCTGGTCCGACGCCCGGCTATCGCCTCCGGATGAGTCGGAGGTCGACCAGGAGCGGGACGAGGGTGCGCTCGCGCAGGCAGCCGAACCACAGCCCCGCCTGGTAGGCCAGGTCGTCGAGCAGACCGGCGGCGGCGAAGGCCGGGGGCGGGAGCGAGGGGCGAAGGCGGCGCCAGTCGAGCAAGGCGGGGAGGAGGGCGGCCGCGCCCAGGCCGAGGAGCGCGCCACGACGCCGGCCCCGGCCGGCCAGCAGGGCCAGGCCCAGGGCGGGGAGGCCGTAGTAGCGGCAGAGCTGCCGGCAGAGGTGGTAGAGGCCGGCCGCCTGCCCGGCCGCCAGCGCGCCAAGGGCGGGCCGGGGCGAGATGCCCAGGTCGCTCAGCCGCCGGACGGCGATCGCCGTCTCGACGGCCAGGGCCAGACCGCCCAGGGCGGCCGGCCGGCGCCGGCCGAGCAGGACGGCGAGCATCCCCGCCAGGGCAGCGGCGGCCCCGGGGCTGAGGGCGAGCCAGCGCCGGTTCTCCGGGTGCCGGCGCAGCAGGGCGGCCTCCGAAGCCGCGTACCGGGCGCGGGTGAGCGCGAAGTCGCGCAGACGCCCTCGGTGGTCGTGCCGGACCGCGGCCAGCGGCTGGTAGACGGCGCTTCGGCCCCGGGCGACCAGGCGCCAGCACAGGTCCACGTCCTCGCCGTGGCGCAGCCGCTCGTCGAAGCCGCCCACGGCCTCGAAATCGGCCCGGCGCACGGCCAGGTTGGCCGCGACCAGGTAGGGAACCCGGGTCCGGGGCCGGGCCGGGGCCGGGCGCGGACCCAGGTCGAGCGGGGAGCGCACCGCCTCGTACCGTTCCAGCCAGCCCCGCTCTCGGGCGGGGAGGACACGACCGCCGGCCGCGGCCACGCCCGGGCCGGCCAGCTCGGTGACCAGCTCCCGGAGCCAGCCCTCCTCCGCCCGGCAGTCGCTGTCGATGAAGACCAGCACCTCGCCGCGCGCCTCGCGGGCCCCCGCGTTACGGGCCGCCGCCGGGCCCCGTGGGGCCGGCAGCCGCAGCACGCGCGCGCCTTCGACCGGCGGGAGCGGCTCCAGGGAGCCGTCGTCCACCACCACGACCTCGACCCGGTCTCCCGGATAGCGCAGGCGGCGGATGGAGGCGAGGCAGGCCGCGAGCTGCGTCGGGCGGTCGCGCACCGGCACCACCAACGTGACCTTCGGCCAGGACTCCGGCACCGGGCGCATCTCGACCAGGCCGAGGGAGGAGAGATGGTACAGCAGCCCCACCTCCGCTCGGGAGGGGGTCAGCGTTCGCCCCTCGCTCACGGCCTCGAGGAGGCGTGCGCCGGCCTCTCGCAGCTCCACCACGGCCAGGGGTCGTTCCCGCACCGCCAGGCAGCGGCCACGGCTCCGCTCGAGCCGCACGCCCGGCGAGAGACGGCAGCGGAACCTGGTACCGGTCAGCGCAGCGGCACCGGGCGCAGCGGCCGGGGGGTGAGCGGGAGCGGGATGAGCGTGCTCGTGGGGCCGGTCTCGGGCTCGAACACGCACTCCGGGTCGGGGTCGTCGAGGGAGGCGCCGGTGAAGTGCTTGGCGGCCATGCAGCCGCCGTGGCAGCGGCCGTAGGCGCCACAGCTCCGGCAGCGGCCCTCCACCTCCCGGGCCCGCAGGCGCCGGAAGAGGGGGGAGTCCCGCCAGATGGAGGCGAACGACCGCTCGCGGACGTTCCCGGCCCGAAACTCCGGGGCCAGCACGAAGGGACAGGCGTAGACGTCGCCCCGGGGGTCGACGCAGCACACGATGCGTCCGGCGCCGCAGAGGTTGAGGCCGTCCAGGGGCGCGCCCAGGGCGGAGAGGTGGAAGAAGGAGTCGCCGGTGAGGACGTCGGGATGGGTGCGCAGCCAGGCGTAGAGCCGCCGGTTCTGCTCCTGGGTGAGCTTGAGGGCGTGCCAGACCGCTGCGCCCCGTCCCGAGGGGCGGAGCCTCGTCACCCGGAGCTGGCCGCCCATGCCGGTGACCAGCTCGTAGAGGGCGTCGAGCTGGTCGAAGCTGCGTCGGGTGACGACGTGGTTGACCTTGAACCGGAAGCCCTCGCCGGCCAGCAGCTCCATCGCCCGTCGCGCGTGCTGGAACGTACCCCGGCCCCGGATGGCGTCGTTGACCTCGGGCGAGGCGCCGTCCAGCGAGATCTGCACGTCGACGTAGTCGGTGGAGGCGATCCAGCGCGCCGCCGCCCGGTCGAGCAGGGTGCCGTTGGTGCTGAACTTGACCCCGATGCGTCGCTCCAGGGCGTGCTCCATCAGCTCGAAGAAGTCGGGCCGGGCCAGGGGCTCCCCCCCGCCCACGTTGATGTAGAACACCTGCATCGCCGCCCACTCGTCGATCAGGGCCCTGGCCTCGGCCGTGGTCAGCTCGTCGGGAGCCCGCTTGCCGGACGAGGAGAGGCAGTGCACGCAGGCGAGGTTGCAGGCGTAGGTGACCTCCCAGGTGAGGCAGATGGGGGCCGACAGGCCGTGGTGGAGCGTCTCATACGACGACATGGACGATCCCCTTGCGGCGCAGGCCCTCGAGCACGGTCATCAGGTGGGGCACGGCGTCCTCCTGGAGGTCCCCGCGGTCGATCAGCTCGTCCGCGATCTCGCCCACCGGCCGCCCTCCGTCCGAGCTGACGAAGGGCAAAAGTCGCCGGTCGATGAACAGCAGCTGGCGGTCACGGTAGCTGTAGGCGAGTGCGCCGAAGCGTTCCCGACGGAGTGCCACCGCCTCGTCCAGACGGATGCGGTCGCTTCGCCTCACCGGCTCCTCGGGCTCAGTAGACGCCGCACATCCCGTCGATGGTGACCTCGCGCACCAGGAGCCGGCTCAGCTCCTGGTCGCTCATCTCGGCCCCGTAGTCGGGCTCGTCCTCCACCTCCCGGGCGATGATCGTCGCCTCCGGCCGCGACCTCGGGGCCGGGGAACCGTCCCTCCTCAGGTGCTCCTGGCTGACCATGGCGTCAGTCTAAATCGCCTATGGTGTCGGCGTGCATGCAGCCTGAGCCCATCCTGGGCGGCCACACCGCCCTGGTCACGGGCGCCGCCCGGGGCCAGGGCCGCGCCCACGCCGTGACCCTGGCCCGGGCCGGCGCCGACGTCGTGGCCTGCGACCTCTGCCGCCAGGTCGACACCGTTCCCTACCGGCTCGCCGCCCCCGAGGATCTGGAGGAGACCGCCCGGCTGGTCCGGGCGGAGGGGCGGCGCTGCCTGGTTCGGATCGTCGACGCCGCCGACCCGGCAGGGATGGAGCGGGTGGCGAGGGAGGCCGAGGCGGAGCTGGGAGGCGTGGACGTGGTCTGCGCCAACGCCGGCGTGATCAGCTTCGGCCGCGCCTGGGAGCTGAGCGAGGCACAGTGGGACGACGTCGTCCGCATCAACCTCAAGGGGGCGTGGGCCACCTGCCGGGCCGTCGTCCCGGGCATGATCGAGCGGGGACGTGGTGGCAGCATCGTGCTCGTCTCCTCGGCGGCCGGCCTGCGCGGCTACCCCGGCATCTCGCACTACGTCGCCGCCAAGCACGGGCTGGTGGGACTCATGCGGTCGCTGGCGATCGAGCTCGCCCCCCACCGCATCCGGGTCAACTGCGTGCTCCCGGGCGGGGTGCGCACCCCCATGGGGACGGCGGAGGCCATGGGGCGGTGGCTGGAGGCGGAGCCGGAGGCGGCCCGGGCCCTCATGGCGCTGCTGGCCATCGACCTGGTCGAGCCGGAGGACGTGAGCGCGGCCGTGGTCTGGCTGGCCTCCGAAGCCGCCCGCCACGTGACCGGGGTCGCGCTGCCGGTCGATGCCGGCGTACAGCTGCGCTGAACTGCCGGGCGGCGACGGGGAGGGCGGGGTCCTATGCTGTCGATATGGCCGAGGGGCAGGTGGGGATGGGGCCCTTCCTGGAGGGGCGCCGGTGGTGAAGCTGCTGATCGAGCTGCTCCTCGCCGTCTTCCTGCACCCGATCGCCTTCCTGCTCTGCCTGATCAACCTCCTGGGTCGCGGCGACCTGACCGGCCTGCAGAAGCTGGTCTGGGCGATCGTCTGCCTGATCTGGGGCGTCGGCCCCATCCTCTACCTGATCCTGGGCAACGGGGCCATGTGGTGATCGCGGTCGGGGCCGCCGCGCCGCCCGGTGATCAGGGCACCTCCGGCAGCGGCTCGCAGACCTCGTAGACGGCCCCCGCCCGCCGGGCCGCGGCTTCCATCTCGTCCCGCAGCGCCTCCAGGTTCGCGGCCGTGGGCACCAGCTCGGCCGGGACGGTCACGCGCCATCCCTCTCCCGGGCCTCTGGGCGGCCACAGCCGGGCGTCGAGCCCGGCCACCCGGACGGCGTTGACCAGGCGGCGAGCCGACTCCTCGGAGTCGCAGCGGAAGCGGCTGACCAGCACCCGGGTTTCGTCCATCACCGCGAGCGTAGCCGCCGTCCCCGGTGATGCGCCGGAGGGATCGTGGACGGCGTGGCGGGGGCAGGAGCGGTCGCCCCGCCCGCAGGGCGCCCCCGGAGCGTGCCCGGGCGAGGTCCCGGCAGGGGTGAGCGGACCCGAGGTCAGGGCGCCCCGGACCGCTCGACGCTGGCCTGCAGCTTGCGCAGGAGACGCGCCAGCTCCGCCACCTCCTCGCGGCTCAGGCCGGA
>JAJPKS010000257.1 GCA_021323605.1 Bacillota bacterium
CCGCCGGCACGAGATCCATCGGCTCACCACTCGACTGGCCAAGACCCACGGCCGGATCGTGGTGGAAGGCCTGGACGCCGCCGGCATGCTGCGCCAGAACGGACTCCCGGGGGCGCGGGCGCGGCGCCGCGGACTCGCGGACTCGGCTCTCGCCGAGGTTCGTCGGCAACTCCGCTACAAGACCGGCTGGTACGGCTCGGAGTTGGTGGAGGCCGACCGGTTCTTCCCCAGCTCGAAGACCTGCCATCGGTGCGGCTCGATCCAGGACCTCGGCTGGGCCGAGCACTGGAGGTGCGACGGCTGTGGGGCGCGCCACCAGCGCGATGAGAACGCCGCGATCAACCTGGCGAGGTACTCAACCCCGCCCGTAGGCTCAGTTGGAGCCTTCGTGAAGCGCAGAGCCGCGGTCAGGGGACCCCACGAGGCTGGCCTCGTGGGGACCCCGGTAAGACCCGGGCTTGGGATCCCATCGGAGCCGGCTCCGATGGGGACCCTTCCCGGGCACGCGGCGAGGAAGCGCGAAGCCCGCCAGGGGACCCCACGAAGCAGGCTTCGTGGGGAACCCCGCCAGGGCAACCCCGTGAGGGGTGCCGCGTGAGTGCTACTGCGTACTCGGCGGCAACGGTAGGCTAGCTCCATGGGGAGGGAACGCCGGGCCGCCATCGCCGGCGTCCACGAGTTCGGCCCGCGCCGCGCGGAGACGATGAGCGCGCTCCAGATCAAGGCCCTCTCGGCGGCACGGGCCCTGGAGGACGCCGGCCTCACCTGGGCCGACGTCGACGCCCTCTACGACGCCGGCGAGACCGGTCCGGCGGCGGGACTCGCCCTGGCCGAGTACCTCGGGGTGCGCCCGACCGTGGTCGACACCACCGCCGTCGGGGGCTCCTCGTTCGAGCTGCACGCCGCCCACGCCGTTCGGGCCATCGCCACCGGCAAGGCCAGGGTGGCCCTCCTCACCTACGGCTCCACCGCCCACAGCGAGCGCCGCGCCATCGGCACCGGCCCTCGCGGCAACCGGGGGCCGGCCTCCAACATGGAGGCCCCGTACGGGCTGACCCTGGTCGGCAACTACGCCCTGGTGGCCCGGCGCCATATGCACCAGTACGGCACCACCGCTGCCCAGCTGGCCGAGATCGCGGTCACCACCCGGGCCCACGCCATGCGCAACCCGGACGCGGTCCGCGGCCTGCACGACCTCGGTCACCGGGAGGTGCGCGAGATCACCGTCGAGGACGTGCTCGCCTCGCGCCTGATCGCCGACCCACTCCATCTCTTCGACTGCTGCATCATCTCCGACGGCGGCGGGGCGGTGGTGATCGTCGCCCCCGAGGTGACCCGCGACCTCCGTCACCGGCCGGTCTGGATCCTGGGCGCCGGCGAGGCCGTGGGCTACCTGGAGCCGGGGGCCGACCTCACCGTCAGCGCCGCCGCTCGTTCCGGACCGATCGCCTTCGGCGAAGCCGGGGTCCGGCCCGAGGAGATCGACGTGGCCATGATCTACGACTCGTTCACGATCACCGTGCTGACCATCCTCGAGGACCTCGGCTTCTGCGCCAAGGGCGAGGGCGGAGCCTACGTGGAGGGTGGGCGTCTGCGCTTCGACCGGCCCGGGGCCCCGGCCCTGAACACGGACGGAGGCGGCCTCTCCTCCAACCATCCCGGCATGCGGGGCATCTTCCTGCTCATCGAGGCCACGCGCCAGCTGCGCGGCACTTCGACCGCCCAGGTGCCGGGGGCACGGCTCGCGGTCGCGCACGGGAACGGGGGCCAGCTGGCCACCCATCACGTGGCCGGCACCATCGTCCTGGGCCGGGACTGACCCATGGCCGACGTCGCCGCCCGCCCCGCCCGTCCCCTGCCCCATCTGGCCGAGCCGGACACGGCGCCCTTCTGGCGGGCGACCCGGGAGGGCCGTCTCACCTACCAGGTCTGCCGGCGCTGCGGCGCCGTCGTCTTCTACCCGCGCGCCCACTGCACCGGCTGCGGGGGTCCGGAGCTGGAGTGGCGCACCTCGGCCGGCGAGGGCACGATCTACACCTTCACCGTCATCCGCCAGCACGGCCATCCCTTCTTCGCGGGACGCGTGCCCTACGCGCTGGCGCTGGTCGACCTCGACGAGGGGTTCCGCATGCTGACCGAGATCGTCGGGGCCGATCCCGAGCAGGTACGGGTGGGACAGCGCGTGGAGCTGGCCTGGGAGGACGCGGGCGAGGTGCGCATCCCCGTCTTCCGGCCCCGGGCCGGGGACTGAGTCACCCCGACGGCCGCGGTCGATAGGACCGACCTGCCGTTCGGCCACGTCGATCGCGTCCGGATCGGCCCTGGCCCGCGAGGAGTCGGGAAGGGAAGGCCAACCGCGCCGACCATGCGCCACCGGGTACCGCGGGCTCCAACACGTGACGGCGATCAGGACACCGTAGCCTGTCCGCTCGGCCCCCTTCCCTGGCCGCGCCGGATCATGTCGGGTCGGCCCACTCGGGAGCGTGGAAGCGGTATTCTCGTCTCAACCGTTCATACCCGGCTCGTGCCTGGGGCTTTGACAGCAGGCCCTCTCGCATTGCCGAGCAAATCAAGTCCAGAGTCCAGAGACATCGACAGCCACCAAGGGCCTGGTACGCCACTCGTGCGTCTTTGTCGTCGCACCCGAAGGCCATCTTCCTGGAAACGGCAATGGCGATTGACACCGCCTCGCCGGAGTCGAGCCGGCGGGCCTTCATTCCGAGGCTCTGGCGCCATTCCCGTTCCTCCGGCGCCTGCAACCGAAGGGCAAGCTCGAGTTCGTCGAGAGTAGGTACCAAAATCTGGACCTGAAGAGGTCTCCGAGCAATCAGGTCGTCCAGATTGATGACAGCAGTGAGGGCACTACTATATGCGAGAGAGCCAGCCGGATGGAGTACGGTCTGCCGCTGGAAGAACTCACGCGCTCGATCGAGCTCACCAGGTTCATCGTGAGAGGCTCCCAGGACTCCGTGTGCAACGCGGATCATTCCATCGCCAAGCCGGATCAGATGGTCGATCCATCCCATGGTTGCGAAATTCCTGGCCACAGATGTATCGACCAGTAGGGGAGGCTCGCTTCTGCCCCTCATACCAGATGTACAGCGTTCTCCAGATCCTCGATCACTCGGCGTTCCGCAGGACCGGCATCGGGCAGGTCGAGCAGGAGACGGATATCCTCCACGCCCACCCCCAGGGTCTCGGCCGCGTCGCCCAACGTGACCTTCTCTTGCTCCACTGCAACGCGCACGAGCCGCAGCATTCGGTCCGGGAAGCGATCCAGAGGTGCGAGGCGATATTCTCCCAGATCCGCCGGATTCACCGGATAGCCCAGGTGTCTGGCCAACGTGCTCGATGATATTCCGGCAAGCGCATCGTATTCAGTCTGTCCGAGGAACCCCTCCTGGCGCAGGCGGACGAGGAGAGCAGCATAGCTGACACCAAAGTGTCGCTGGAGGTGGATGACCACGATTGGATCGGCGACTCGCTCCCAGGCCTGGAGATCATCGATCGCCCCACGAAGCGCGTCTTCAGGGACCAACAGTTCACCGGCGAACATGTCGGCGAACCGCTCCGGATCGACCCGCCCGCCCGGCATCGAGATCACCACGTCCCTGTTCTGGGAGTGGAAAAAGGCGTGGGCAAGCTCGTGGGCCAGGGTGAAAACCTGTCGACCAAGCGTCATGTCGGAGTTGACGACAATGCAAAAGCCAGCCTGCGGATGATTGTAGAAGAACCCGGAGGGGGCACGGTCGAGATCGACTCCAAGAGCCAGACGAAAGATCAAGACCTCCTCGTCCACGAGCCGGAAGAGATCATCGATGGGGCCAGCATCCAGCCCGACGTACCTCCTGAACTCACGAGCCAGACGCTTGGCCTCGCGGCGGCCCGCCTGGGGTGCAGCGGGAGCGAGAGGACTTGCCCCACGCCCAGGCGGCTCACCCCCGACCTCGCGGATGAGCTCTACGTACGCTCCCACCAGTCGCAGGAAGCGGTAGATCCCAGCCCTTGACTGCTGGCTCAGCCTCACCGGTGCGGCTCGGTACAACAGCTCTGCCTCTTCGGCCGTCTCACTTCCCCGATCGGTCCGCCCGAGGAGTTCATCGGTGGACATGCCATAGAGCCTGGCCAGCGCCATCACCAGCGCCAGGGGAGGCTGCCGCTGCCCGGACTCGTAGTAGCTCAAGAGCACCCGGTTGGTACCGATTGCGCGGGCGACCGCCTCTTGCGAGAGGCCGACTCGCTCCCGCGCCCTGGCGAGTGCTCTGCCCCACGCCTCTAGATCAGGCTTCATCCGACTCCCTGGAGATGCCGTCCAGCAGGACGGCTCGCCAACTCAGGTTACAATCGTAGACGAAAATCTTCGAATTGTAACTTGATGGTCACTTATCAGCGCCGCCCGGTGAGGAGCCCCACCGTGCCCAGGGTCAGCAACTCGATCCGGGGGTCACGCCAGCCGGCGGCGGCGGCCAGCTCCACCAGCTCCCCCGGGGCCAGGTAGGCGTCGACGGTGTCGCTCAGGTAGCGGTAGGCGCCGGCGTCGCCCGAGATCCAGCCCCCCACCCGGGGCAGCAGGTGGCGCAGGTAGGCCCGGTAGGCCCGCCCCAGCGGACCCGGGCCGGGGCGCACGAACTCCAGCACCACCGCCCGGCCGCCGGGCCGCAGCACCCGCAGCATCTCCCGCAGCCCCGCCTCGGCATCGGCCAAGTTGCGCAGCCCGAAGGCCACCGTCACCGCCTCGAAGGTCTGCTCGGGGAAGGGGAGACGCAGGGCATCGCCACACAGATAGCGGGGCCCGGGCGCCGTCGACGCCGCCACCTCGAGCATCCGCCGGCTGAAGTCCAGCCCCACCACCAGCCCCCCCGGCGCCAGCCGACGCAGCTCCAGGGCCAGCCGGCCGGAGCCGCAGGCCACGTCCAGGACCCGCCCCGCCCCCTCCGGGCGGGCGGCCCGGGCCGCCCGGCGCCGCCAGCGGGCGTCGGCGCCGAAGGAGAGCACGGTGTTGAGCAGGTCGTAGCGGCCGGCGATGCGGTCGAACATCGCCCGCACCGCGGCCGGGTCGCGCTCGCCCGGTGGGCGCGAACGCGTGGGCGTGCCCCTCACCCGTTCAGCTCACCAGCTGCCAGATGGAGCTGATGCCCTGCCCGACCCCGATGCACATGGTGGCCAGCCCGAACTCCACCTGGCGGCGCCGCATCTCCGTGACCAGTGTCCCCACCAGCCGGGCGCCGCTGCAGCCCAGCGGGTGGCCGAGCGCGATCGCGCCGCCGTTGACGTTGACCGTCTCCTCGTCCAGGCCCAGCTCGCGCACGCAGGCCACGGCCTGGGCGGCGAAGGCCTCGTTCAGCTCCACCAGGCCGAGGTGGCGCACCTCCAGCCCGGCGGCGGCC
>JAJPKS010000030.1 GCA_021323605.1 Bacillota bacterium
GCCGCCCCCCAGCGCGATCGTCTACGCCAACGACCTCATGGCCATAGCCGGCATGGGCGTCGCCGCCCGCCTGGGCCTGCGCGTTCCCGAGGACCTCTCGATGGTCGGGTTCGACGACATCCCCGCGGCCGCCCACGTCTCCCCCGGCCTCACCACCGTTCGCGCCGATGTCGCGACCTGGGGCCGGCTGGCGGCCACCCTGCTCCTGGCGGAGGTGGAAGGGCAGGCCATCGAGGTGCCGTCGCTGGAGCCGCCTCGACTGGTGATCAGGGGCTCCACCGGGCCGCCGCCTCGGGCCGGCGCGGGGACGAGGTGAGCGCCGGACCCGCCGGCAGCGGCGCGCGATCCGCCCTCGCCGGCCGGGAGGAAGGCCCCGGGGTCGGGCCGGAGGCCGCGCCGCCGGTCCTGGGGGTGCAGTACTACCGACCCCCGTTCCCGGAGCGGCGGCACTGGGCGTCCGATCTGCGCGCCATCCGGGAGGCGGGCCTCGACGCCATCCAGCTGTGGGCGGTCTGGGGCTGGATCGAGGCCGAGCCGGGCCACTTCCGCTGGGACGACTACGACGAGTTGATCGAGCTGGCCGCCCGGGAAGGGCTGAGGGTGGTGATCAGCACCATTGCCGAGGTCCAGCCCTTCTGGGTCCCGCGCCTCTTCCCCGACGCCTCGTTGGTCGATCACCGGGGACGTCGGGTGGCGTCCTCGCCCAGGGTCGAGTGCAACGTCGGTCTCACGCCCGGCGGTTGCATCGACCACCCGGGCCTCCAGGAGCGCTTGGGCGCCTTCCTGGTCGCGATCGGGGAGCGGTACGCGAGCAGCGCTGGCCTGCTCGCCTGGGACTGCTGGAACGAGCTCAGACGGGCGGTGGGGGCCGACGGCCACGTGTGCCACTGTCCGCACACGGTGGCGGCCTTCCGGCGCTGGCTGGAGGGCCGATACGGGGACCTCGAGGGCCTGAGCCGGGCCTGGAGGCGGCGCTACGCATCCTGGGACGACGTGTGGCCGGGCAGGCTCCCCGGGCGCCCCTACACCGACCTGGTCGAGTTCCAGGCCTTCCTGACCTGGCGGGCGTCCGCGCACATGGCCGACCGCTACCGGCGGCTGCGGCAGGGCGACCGCCGGCATCCGATCCTGGCCCATTGCGCCTCGCCGTCCACCTGGTGCGACGGCTCGCACCGGTTCGAGCCGCACGGCGCCGGCGAGCAGGCGCTGTCGCGCGGCAACGACTGGCGGCACGCCGACGTCCTGGACGGATACGGCAGCTCCCACTTCCCCCAGTGGATGCGGATGACGGCGGGAGAGCTGGGCAGCCGCCTCGAGTCGGTCCGATCCGCGGCCGGTGCCAGGGTGGTCTGGGTGAGCGAGCTCCAGGGCGGCCCGGCCTGGGCCGGCGACGGTCCCGACCAGCCGCTCTCCGGCGCGCTTCAGCAGAGCTGGGTGTGGCGCGCCGTCGCGCGCGGGGCGAAGGGGGTGCTGCTCTGGTGCTGGAGGGACGAGGTCTTCGGCTGGGAATCGGGGAGCTTCGGCCTGGCCGGTGGGGACGGGCACGCGGACGACCGCCTCCGGGCCCTGCGCCGGACGCGCGAGCTGATCGACGCCCACGGACCCCTGCTCGCCTCCTACCGGCCCGACCCGGCCCGGATCGGGGTCCTCTTCGAGGAGCGGAACTACCACCTGGACTGGGCCGATCGCGGTCGCGACGCCGACATGGCCGGCTGCAGCCTCCAGGGTTACCTGCTGGCGCTGGAGCGGCTGCAGCTGCCGTACGAGGTCGTGGACTCCGGCCACCTCGGTGTCCTCGACCGGCTGGTCCTGCTCGTGCTGCCCTGGCCGAAGGTCGTGCCCCCACCGGTGGCGGACGCCATCGCGGAGTGGGTCGACGGCGGCGGGACCTTGCTCGTGGAGGCCGAGCTGGACGCCTTCGACGAGCGCGGGTTCTTCCGTTATCCCGCCGACCGGCCGCTGGCGCAGCGGCTCGGCATCCACAGCCGCGGTCGTCGCCCCACCGGGGCCCGGCCGCTCGTGGTCGAGGTCGGCGGTGAGTTGGCGCCGATCATCCCCCACGGCCTCGTGGAGGTGTACGAGGCCGGCGGCGCGGAGGTCCTGGGGCGCGCCTCGGGCGAGCCGGTCGCGACCCGGCGCCGGGTGGGGCGTGGCCAGGTGATCTGCGTCGGCGCCTATCCCGGGGCCGCCTACCGGAGCCGGCACGATCGCGGCCTGGAATCGCTCCTGCGGGCGGTGGTCGAGGTCGCCGGGGCGGGGACCGAGGTCCGCTTCGAGTGCCCCGACGGAGAGATCCTGCAGTGGCGGCTGGGACGTTCGGGACCCGACCGGCTCCTGTTCGTCAGCAACCTCGGCCCCCGCCTCCGGACGGCGGCGCGGCTGCCGGACGCGGTGCTCCAGGGGGCGGACCGGCTGGACGAGCTCGTGGGCGGTTCCGTGCACCCGATCTCGGCGGGCGAGACCAGGGTCGAGCTGGACCTGCCGGAACTGGGGCTGGCCATCCTCCGCTGGCGTCCGCGAGGTGACGGAGAGGTCGGGCGGCATCCCTGAACGGCTCCAACGAGCCCGCGGCACCGCGGGTGCTCCGCCACCCCCGGGCGACCCGTACGAGGCCGCCCGGCGCCATCCCCCGCCTCCGGCCCGTCTACGCGACCGGCGCGCTCCCCCCGCCCGCCCGCAGCCCGGCCAGCTCGGCCACCCGTTCCATCGAGCGTCGCACCGAGGCGGTGTCGAGATCGCCGTAGCGGAAGTTCAGGGAAAGGTCGGTGACCCCCAGCTCTTCCAGCCAGGCCAGCTGACGGCGGATGTGGTCGTCGTCTCCGATCAGGGAGCCGGAGGTGATCTGCTCGGTGGGCACGTCGGCGCCGGGCTCGGTCCCCGCCATGTCGACCATGCCGGCCCGGACGCGCTGGGTCCCTGCCGCCAGCCGGGCGGTGATGCGGTACATGAGGCGGCCGGCCCGGGCGGCCCGCTCGACCTCGGCCCGGGCGTCGCCGTGGTGGGCGAGCAGCTGCGCCCCGAACCGGATCGAGCCCGGATCGAGGCCCCGACCGCGGCACTCGGCCTCGAACCGTCCCCGGAACTCCTCGATGAAGGCCCGGCCTTTCACCCCCACCGCGATGAAGGGGAAGAGCCCGCGCTCGAGGGCGAAGGCGAAGGAGGTGGCCGAGCCGCAGGCGTACCAGACCGGCGGCCGGGGACGCTGGATGGGCAGGGGCGTGACCGTGATGGGCGGGAACGGCCAGCGCCCGTCCTCGCCGGCCACGTCGGGTCCGCTCCAGAGCTTCTCCAGCACGTCCAGGGCCTGCTCCACTGCGGTCGCGGAGGAGGCCAGGTCGAGGCCGAAGGGGGCGAACTCGTAGGGGGCGTAGCCGCGGCCCAGGCCGACCTCGAGACGACCGCCGGTGAGCTGGTCGGCCTGGGCGATGTCCTCCGCCAGCCGCACCGGGTGGTGGAGCGGGAGCACGACCACGGCGGTGCCGATGCGGATGCGGGTCGTGCGCTGGCCGAGGGCGGCGGCCAGCATCAAGGGGTTGGGGATGGCGCAGTAGTTGGTGAAGTGGTGCTCGGCCACGAGCACGCCGTGGTAGCCCAGACGCTCGGCCAGCACGACGTCGTCCAGCAGGTTGCGGTAGATCTCGTCGAAGCCGGTCCCGGGGCTGACGCGCTGGCCGATCAGGAAGACCCAGACTCTCATCGACACCGATTGTGCGCGGTTTCGGGCGAGCCGGGCGGGAGGGTGCCGGAAGGGCGATCGAGGCGCCCGGGCCACGACCCCGTCCCGGACCGGGAGCGAGTCCGATCCGCGCTCCCCGGGCGTACGCCGCCGGACGGTGGTGCCCCCGCCAGGACTCGAACCTGGGCGCACCGCTTAGGAGGCGGATGCTCTATCCCCTGAGCTACGGGGGCCCGGCCGAAGATTACCACCGCCCCTCCCCCGCCGATCCGCCCGGCGCGCCCGGCTCAGTGCCGGCGTGTGACCAGCAGGCCGAGGGCGGTGAGCAGCATCACCGCCCCCCCGAAGATGGCCAAGTAGCCGGCGAACGGCTCGTCCCCGGGCAGCATGTAGTACGCCAGCGCGAAGCTACCGAGGCCGACCACGACCAGGTACAGCAGGGGGAAGAGCGGCAGGGATCGCCCGGTCCGCCGAGGTGTCGACATAGTGAAGCAATGTACACGGTTCCCGTCTCCGGCATCGGGACGGCAGCCGATGGCCCAACGGCGGCCCTGTACAGTCCCGTGATCGGTCCTTTACACTGACCTGACGGCATGACGCGGGTGCAGGAGCTGGCAGGGAGCACCATCGCCGCCTACGAGCTGCTCCAATGCCTGGGCCACAGCAGCTGCACGGCCGTCTACCGGGCCGCCGGCGCCGGGGAGGAACGTGCGATCAAGGTCGTCGACGACCGGCTCCAAGGGGAGGGGGAGCTGGCTTCCCGGCTGCGGCGGGAGGGCGCGGTCCTGAGTCACATCGGCCACCGGCGCATCCTCCCCATCCAGGAGGTCACCCACACCTCCGGCATGACCGCGGTGGCGATGCCGCTGAAGCGGGCCCCCACCCTGCACGAACTGATGCTGCGTGGCCAGCTCGACACCGAGGCGGCCTGGAGCCTCCTGAACCAGATCGCCGAGTCGCTCGACCTGGCCCACGAGCACGGCCTGGCCTACCGGCTGCTCAAGCCGGTCAACGTCCTGGTGGACGACGGCCAGGCCTACCTCGCCGAGTTCGGCGCCACCGGCGAGCGCGTGGGCCCGCTGGCGCTGTCCACGCCCTCGTTCCGCGTCGCCCAGCCCCAGTACCTGGCGCCCGAGCAGGTCGAGGGGAAAGAGGCCGACCCGCGCGCCGACGTCTACGCCTTCGGCGTCCTGGCCTTCGAGCTCGCGACGCGCACCCCCCTGCACGAGAGCGCGCCCCCGGCCGAGATCCTGCGGGCGACCCTGGAGCAGCCGCCCCCCTCCGCCTCGGCCTGCAACCCCCGTCTGCCGCCCGACGTCGACCCGGTGCTGCGGCGGGCCCTCTCCAAAGACCCGGCGCAGCGCCACCGCTCCGTCCGGGAGCTGCTCGAGGAGCTGGTCTACCCGCCCCCCGCAGGTTCGGCGGCCACCGCTCCCACGATCGCGACCCCGACCCCCGCCTTCCCGCTCCAGGTCCTTCCTGAGCTGGACCTGTCGGAGATCCAGAGCGACCGTCAGGGCATCCTCGACTCCTTCCTCGCCGTCTGCGTGCGCCTGGGCCGGCAGGTGACCGGCCCCCGCTGGCCCCTCGTCCTCGCCCACGCCGGGCTCCAGGACTACCTGCTCCACGACCCGCCCGAGAACGGCGAGCTGGTCCCCGAGATGCTGACCCTGACCAGGCTGGCCGACGGCTTCGAGGCCGTCTTCGGCCAGGACGCGCCTCGCCAGCTGCACCGCTGGGGCGGGCTGGTGGGGGAGCACTGGTTGCGCTCGATCCAGGAACGCCCGCCCTGGATCGCCGGGCCGCCCACGGGCAGGCTGGTGGACGTGCTGAGCGTGTTCGTCGAGGCTCTCAACCGGCTCCGGGGCGAGGAGCTGTTCACCTGGAACCAGGTCAACCGGGCGTTGTTCCGGGTCATCCACGAGCGCAACATCATGGCCGTCGGGCGCCGGCGCCAGACCGAGGCCTGTCACTTCTGGCGCGGCGCCTACGAGGCCGCGCTCCGATGGGCCGGGCTGGGGGAGGAGTGGCTCGTGGCCGAGGTCGAGTGCGGGTGCGTCTCCGGGACGTACGACTGCGTCTTCACCATCGTTCGCAACGAGCCCCCGCGCTGAGCGCACGCCGGCCGGGAGGGGGAGCGGGAGGTTGGCCCCACCGGCCGCGGTCGCAGCCGGCGATCCGGGGATCGGTCATTGGATCCCAGCGGATCGGGCCCGCCGCGGCCGCTGGGTGGAGGATGCCGGCGGGAGAGGAGGATCTGCCATGTCGGTCGAGCTGAGGCCCGGGGCCAGCCCCACGCTGACCCACGAGACGGTCCGACAGATCGTGCGCGAGGAGGTGGAGCGCGCCTTCCGGCGCGATCCCGCGGCAAAGAAGGCCTGCATCATCGCCTCCAAAGGCACCCTGGATTGGGCCTATCCGCCCCTCATCTTGGGCAGCGCCGCCGCCGCGGCGGGCATGGAGGCGGCCATCTTCTTCACCTTCTACGGGCTCAACATCATCCACAAGGACTTCCGGCGGCGCCTGAAGGTCAGCCCGGTGGGGAACCCGGCCATGCCCATGCCGGTGCCCATGGCGGACACCTTCACCTCGCTGCCCGGGATGAAGCGCATGGCCACCTCGATGATGAAGTCGAAGTTTCGCAAGAAGGGGGTGGCCGCGATCGAGGAGCTGCTCGACGTGTGCCGCGAGTCGGGCGTCCGGCTCATCGCCTGCGCCCTCACCATCGAGGTCTTCGGCTTCAGAGAGAGCGATTTCCTCGATGGGGTAGAGTTCGGGGGCGCCGGCGCCTTCATGTCGGAGGCGAGGCGCGCCCACGTCACCCTCTTCGTCTGAACGGACGACCTCACCTGGTGGTTGGAGGAAGCTCATGGCCGACGTGAAGGAAGATCGGGTCCTGGACTGTCGCGGGCAGCTCTGCCCCATGCCCGTGGTCAGGGTGGGCAGGGAGATGGGCGAGCTGGAGCCGGGGCAGGTCCTCAAGGTGCTGGCCACCGACCGGGGCGCCATCGTCGACCTCCCCGCCTGGGCCCGCGACACCGGCAACGAGCTGCTGCACTGGTACGAGGAGGATGGCCACATGGTCTTCTACGTCCGCAAAGGATCCGACGAGGTGCCGTGAAGGACCGCGACCCCGACGCCGGATGGGCCGACCGCGGCACCGGAAGGGAGC
>JAJPKS010000223.1 GCA_021323605.1 Bacillota bacterium
CTGGGAGCGGTATCGCTCCGGCTGACGGGGTGGATGAGAGGCGGGCCGGGTCGCCGGCCCGCCGCGGGCCACGAGTCTCCCGGTTCTCGCGGTCCGTCCCTGGATCAGGACATGAGCTGGCGGAGGACCATGGGCAGGACCCCGCCGTGCTGCAGATACCGGACCTCCACCTCGTTGTCCAGGCGGGCCAGGGCCCGGAAGCGGACGAGGCCGTCGCCCCGTCGGGCCTCGACCTCCAGCTCCTGGCGCGGCCGCAGGCCGGCCTCGAGGCCGCGGATGGAATACTCCTCCTCGCCGCTCAGGCCCAGCGTGCGTCGCCCTCCCTCGTCGACGAACTGGAGGGGGAGGATGCCCATGCCCACCAGGTTGGAGCGGTGGATGCGCTCGAAGGACTCGGCGATGACCGCCCGTACGCCGAGCAGGTTCGGGCCCTTGGCCGCCCAGTCACGGGAGGAACCGGAGCCGTACTCCCGGCCCGCGATCACCACCAGGGGGACGCCTTCCGCCCGGTAGCGCTCGGCCGCGTCGAAGATCGTCATCTCCTCGCCGGAGGGCAGGTGCCGGGTCCAGTAGCCCTCCCGGCCGCGGGCCAGCTCGTTGCGCAGGCGGATGTTGCCGAAGGTGCCGCGCACCATCACCTCGTGGTTGCCGCGGCGCGCCCCGTAGGAGTTGAAGTCGGGCTTCTGGACACCCCGGGAGAGGAGATAGCGGCCGGCCGGACTGTCGGCCGGGATGCTCCCCGCGGGCGAGATGTGGTCGGTGGTCACCGAGTCACCCAGCACCACCAGGGCACGCGCCCCCAGGATGTCGCGCAGCGGCTCGGGCTGCGGACGCAGGTCATGGAAGTAGGGCGGCTCCTGCACGTAGGTCGATTCGGGGTCCCAGCGATAGCTGGCCCCGGCCGGCGCCGGCATCCGCTGCCAGTGCTCGTCGCCGGCGTAGATCCGCTCGTACTCGCGACGGAACATGTCCTCGCGCACGCACTCGCGGATGACCTCGGTGACCTCGTCGGCGCTGGGCCAGATATCGCTCAGGAAGACGGGTCGGCCGTCACGGCCCTGTCCCAGCGGCTCCCGGGTGAGGTCGCGTTCGATGGACCCGGCCAGGGCGTAGGCGACCACGAGCGGAGGCGAGGCCAGGTAGCTGGCCCGCACCAGGGGGTGGATCCTGGCCTCGAAGTTGCGGTTCCCGGAGAGGACCGCGACCACGTTGAGATCCCGCTCGGTGACGGCTGCCTCGATCTCGGGGCTGGCCAGGGGACCCGAGTTGCCGATGCAGGTGGTGCAGCCATAGCCGACCAGGTAGAAGCCGAGTCGTTCCAGGTCCTCGAGCAGGCCCGCCTGGCGGAGGTAGTCGGTGACCACGCGGGAGCCGGGGGCGAGCGAGGTCTTGACGTAGGGCGGGACGGCAAGGCCGGCCCGGGCCGCCTTCCTGGCCAGCAACCCGGCCGCGACCATGACCGAGGGGTTGGAGGTGTTGGTGCAGCTGGTGATGGCGGCGATCACCACCGAACCGTGTCGCACCTCGGTCCCGGCTCGCTCGGCCACGGCGACGTCGCCCTCCCCGCCCGGGCCGACGGCCGGACCCCGCTCGTCGCCGGTGACGGGAAAGGCCCGCCGGAAGCTCTCGCCGACCTGCCCCAGGGGCACCCGATCCTGTGGCCGCCGGGGGCCGGCCAGGCTGGGCTCGACCGAGCCGAGGTCGAGGTCGAGCAGCTCGCTGAAGACCGGCGTCGGGTCGCCGGCGGCCCGGAACAGCCCCTGCTCCTTGCAGTATCGCTCGACCAGGTCGAGGTGCTCGCGGGGGCGCCCGGTGGTCGCCAGGTAGCGCAGGGTCTGCTCGTCCACCGGGAACAGCGCGGAGGTGGCGCCGTACTCGGGGCACATGTTGGACAGCGTCGCCCGGTCGGGGATGGTCAGGCCGGCCAGGCCGTCGCCGCAGAACTCGACGAACTTGCCCACCACCCCGTGCCGGCGCAGCATCTCGGTCAGGGTCAGCACCAGGTCGGTGGCCGTCGCCCCCGTGGGCAGGGCACCGTGGAGGCGGACGCCGACCACCACCGGCGTGGGGAGGTACATGGGCTGGCCCAGCAGGCAGGCCTCGGCCTCGATGCCGCCGACGCCCCATCCCAGCACACCCAGCCCGTTGACCATGGTGGTGTGGGAGTCGGTGCCGACCAAGGTGTCGGGGATGGCCACCCGACGCCCCTCCTCCTCCCGCACCTGGACCACGCGGCTCAGGTGCTCGAGGTTCACCTGGTGGCAGATCCCCATGCCTGGGGGCACGACCGTGAAGTTGCGGAACGCCTGCTGGGCCCAGCGCAGCAGGGCGTAGCGCTCGCGGTTGCGTGCGTACTCGCGCTCGATGTTGAAAGCGTAGGCACGGTCGTTCCCGAAGAGGTCGACCTGGACCGAGTGGTCGATGACCAGGTCGGCGGGCACCTGCGGGTCGATGCGGCTCGGGTCTCCGCCGGCGCGCTCCATGGCCGAGCGCATGGCGGCCAGGTCGACCACGGCTGGAACGCCGGTGAAGTCCTGGAGCAGGACACGGGCGGGGACGTACGGCACCTCCGCTTCGGGCGGCGGAGGGGTGGGCCAGCCGGCCAGGGCCCGCACCGAGGTCTCGGAGGCCATGCCGCGCGCGGCCACCCGGAGCACCATCTCGAGCAGGACCTTGATCGTCATCGGGAGGCGACCGGCGTCGCCAAGGCCGAAGGCGTGGGCACGCTCCAACGCGTAGTACTCGAACTCCGATCCCGGAAGCCGGCGGCGCACGTCGATCATGGACGAATCGTACTCCCCGAAGCGGGGCTACCCGGGTCGATCGGCGCGCGTCGGCGAGCGGGGGCGCCGGGCCCGCGAAGCCAGCTGTCGCACCCGCGCCAGTGCCCGGCCGCTCTGGCGCTCACGGCTCAGCTCGTCGGCCCGGAGCTGGACGGCGCGGACCACCGTCCGAAGGAAGGCCTCGATCAACTCCTGCTCGCGCTCGGGGTAGGAAGCGAGGATGGCGTCCAGGTCCCCGTGCAGCCCGGCCAGGATGGCGCACCCGAAGCGCCGGGCCTCCGCCGTGGGCTGTACCACCACCCGCCGTCGGTCCTCCCGGTCGTGGATCCGGCGCGCGCACCCGGCCCGCTCCAGTCGGTCCAGGACCCCGGTCACGGCGCCGGTGGTCAGCTTGAGGTGGTCGGCCAGCTGGCCAGCGGTCAGACCCTCCCGCATGGTGATGATGTCCAGGGCCCGGATGTCCGTCCGGTTCAGCCGGCCGCGTGGCGAGACCGCGTTGGTGAAGGCCTCAACGCTGGCGGCGAGCTCCCGCAGCAGGGTGACGGTGGTTCGTCCACGTCCCGGGTGCGGCTCCTTGTCCCCCACCGTTGGGCGAAGAATACATCTTCTGCACGTAATTTCCTATACGCTGAGGGAAATCTGCTCGACGATCGACTTGACGGCACCGGGCGGGGGCGCTCGCCCGCCCGGGTCGAGGACGTTCAGGCGTCGCCATCCGAGCGTCCATCCCGTCGGAGCGCCGCCGCCAGCTCGGCCGCCATCGGCTCCCGCTGGAGCTCCTCGAGCGTGAGGGGCAGGGCCAGCGACCAGTTGGGGTGCTCGTTCGTGGTCCCGGGGTAGTTGGGGCGCTCCCTCACGCCCAGGACGTCCTCGAGCGTGGCCGCGACCAGGCGGGCCGGGCTCGAGGCCAGGGCCCGGTAGACCGCGGTCGTCACCTCCCCCACCGACTGACCCTCCCTGACCCCGACGTGGCGCCGCAGCCGGTCCCGCATCGTGGGATCGCCGTCGATTCCCTCCCACACCCCGGCCAGGGTGGGCAGGTCGTGGGTGGTCAGCGCCGCCAGCGATTCCGACGGGTACCGGTCGGGCGGCCGGTCCTCGAACCAGAGCAGCCGGTAGGAGAGCATGTTCCGAGCCGCCATCTCCTCCCGCACCACCTCCTCGACCGTTCCCAGGTCCTCGCCGATCACGTAGGCGCGGTGGCGACAGCTCTCGAGGGCCACGATGTCGAGCAGCTCGTCGTGCGGGTAGCGCACGTAGACGCCGCCGTTCGGCTCGGCCCCGCGCGGAATCCAGTAGAGGCGAAAGAGCCCCATCACGTGGTCGATGCGCAGACCGGCCCCGTGACGGAAGGTGGCCCGCAGGGTCTGGATGAACGGCTCGTACCCGGCCGCCCGCAGCCGCCACGGGTCGAAGGGCGGCACCGCCCAGTCCTGACCGGCCGGGTTGAAGGGGTCCGGCGGGGCGCCAACCGACATACCCTGGACCAGGGTGTCCTGCCACACCCAGGCGTCGGCCCCTGCCGGCTGCACGCCCACCGGGAGGTCGTGCACCAGCGGGAGCTCGCGCCCCGCCGCCGCCAGCTGGCGGTCGAGCAACCACTGCAGCCAGGCGTGGAAGCGGACCCGACGGGCTCGTGCGGATCGGAAGCGCGCCACCGCGGCCGAGCCGGGCCGGCGCAGCGGCTCCGGCCATCGTTGCCAGGGCGCGCCGTGTACCTCGCTCAGGGCGCAGAAGGTCGCGTATTCCTCCAGCCCCGGGGTGCGGGCGAGGTGGCGCTCGAGCTCCTCCTGCTCCCCGGAATGCGCGAACAGCTCCTCCAGGGCCTGCATCTTGAGCGCGAACACCCGGTCACGTTCGATCCGGCGCCGGCGATTGAGCTCCGTTCCGGCCCGGGCCAGGGCCACCAGGCGGTCCCCCAGACGCCAGGCGTTGGGGACCTCCTCGATCCGCAGGTAGAGCGGGTTGCGGAAGCGGCGGCTCGAGGGGTAGTAGGGACTGGGCTCCTGCGACGGCAACGGCAACGGCGCCGCCAGAGGGTTGAGCAGCAACAGCCCCGCGCCCATCGCGGCCGACCAGCGGGCCAGCCGGCGGAGGTCGGCCAGGTCCCCCAGCCCCCAGCTGGTCCGCGAGCGCAGCGCGTAGAGCTGGACCGACCAGCCCCACGCCCGCAGGTCGGGAGGGAGGTGGCAGCGGCGGGGGCTGGCGATCAAGCAAAGCTCGCCGCCGCCGTCCAGCCAGCGCAGGCGATGGTAGCCCGCCGGCAGGGGCGGGATGGCGTCGAGGGCGGGAAGGGTGGCCCCGTCCTCGGTCACCACCTCGGCCGGCCGCTCCAGCGGGAGAGGACGGCCGGGGGGGATGACGCGAACCGGCGCCGGCGGGGGCGCCTCGTCCCCCGCCCCCATCGCCTCCAGGACCCGCCTTGCCACCTCGGCCTCGGCCGCCACCCACCGGCCCCGGACGTCGTGGTAACCGGGCGCGACGCCCCAGGCGGTCGGGTCCGGCGCTGGGCTCACCTCATTGATTAGGGTAAGCCCGGATGGACGTCTGGCCCGGTCAGCCGTACCCGCTGGGGGCCACCTTCGACGGGACCGGCACCAACTTCTCCCTCTTCTCGGAGGTGGCCGAGCGGGTGGAGCTGTGCCTCTTCGACGAGGAGGGAGTCGAGGTCCGCCTGGACCTGCCCGAGCAGACGGCGCTCTGCTGGCACGGGTACGTGCCCAACGTCCGGCCGGGCCAGCGCTACGGCTTTCGGGTGCACGGTCCCTACGACCCCCGGCGCGGGCTGCGCTGCAACCCGGCCAAGCTGCTGCTCGACCCCTATGCCCGGGCCATCGAGGGGGAGGTGCGCTGGAACCGGGCCATCTTCCCCTACCAGCTGGGCGATCCCGACCTGGACCTGGCGCCCGACCCCACCGACAGCGGCCCGTTCGTGCCCAGGTCGGTGGTCATCGATCCCTGGTTCGTCTGGGATGACGACCGCCGGCTGCGCGTCCCCTGGCACGAGACGATCATCTACGAGGTCCACGTCAAGGGCTTCACCTACTGCCACCCGGAGGTGCCGCCCGAGCTCCGGGGCACCTACGCCGGGCTGGCCACACCCGAGGCCATCGAGCACTTCAAACGCCTGGGCGTGACCGCGATCGAGCTCCTGCCCGTCCACCAGTTCATCCACGACCATCGCCTGGTCCAGCTCGGGCTGCGCAACTACTGGGGCTACAACTCGATCGGCTACCTCGCCCCCCACAACGAGTACAGCTCGAGCGGACAGCGGGGGGAGCAGGTCCAGGAGTTCAAGCGGATGGTCAAGACCCTGCACGAGGCGGGGATCGAGATCAT
Source organism: Bacillota bacterium (assembly GCA_021323605.1). Classification (GTDB taxonomy): domain Bacteria; phylum Chloroflexota; class Dormibacteria; order Dormibacterales; family Dormibacteraceae; genus CADDZO01. The sequence goes on from JAJPKS010000223.1 coordinate 6,123, forward strand.
CCTGGACGTGGTCTACAACCACACCGCCGAGGGCAACCACCTGGGCCCGATGCTGTCCTTCCGGGGCATCGACAACGCCGCCTACTACCGCCTCGACGACGATCCTCGCTTCTACCGCGACTACACCGGCACCGGCAACAGCCTCAACATGCGCCACCCCCACGTGCTGCAGCTGATCATGGACAGCCTGCGCTACTGGGTCCTGGAGATGCACGTGGACGGCTTCCGCTTCGACCTGGCCGCCACCCTGGCTCGGGAGCTGCACGACGTGGACCGACTCTCGGCCTTCTTCGACCTGGTCCAGCAGGACCCGGTGCTCTCCCAGGTCAAGCTGATCGCGGAGCCGTGGGACGTCGGGGAGGGCGGCTACCAGGTGGGGAACTTCCCCGTGCTCTGGTCGGAGTGGAACGGCAAGTACCGGGACACCGTGCGCGACCTCTGGCGGGGCCAGCCGGCCACCCTGGCCGACTTCGGCTACCGTTTCACCGGCTCCTCCGACCTCTACCAGGCGGATGGCCGCCGTCCCTACGCCAGCATCAACTTCGTCACCTGTCACGACGGCTTCACGCTCGAGGACCTGGTCTCCTACGACCAGAAGCACAACCTGGCCAACGGCGAGGACAACCGCGACGGCGAGAGCCACAACCGCTCCTGGAACTGCGGCGTGGAGGGTCCCACCGACGATCCCGCCATCCGGGCCCTGCGCGACCGCCAGAAGCGGAACTTCCTGGCCACCCTGCTGCTCTCCCAGGGCGTGCCCATGATCCTGGCCGGCGACGAGATGGGCCGCACCCAGCAGGGCAACAACAACGCCTACTGCCAGGACAACGAGATCTCCTGGCTGGACTGGGAGCACCGGGACGAGCGGCTGCTCGAGTTCACCGCCCGCCTCATCCGCCTGCGCCGGGAACACCCCGTCTTCCGGCGCCGGCGCTGGTTCCTGGGGCGTCCCATCCGTGGCCAGGACACGACCGACATCGCCTGGTTCAAGCCCGACGGCAACCCGATGGCGGACCGGGACTGGAACGACGGCTTCGCCCGCTCCCTGGCCGTCTTCCTCAACGGGGAGGAGATCGCCGCTCCCGACCCGCGCGGTCGCAAGCTCAGGGACGATTCCTTCTTCCTCCTCTTCAACGCCCACGACCGGCCCGTGCGCTTCGTCCTCCCCCGAGGCGGCTTCGGCCGGCGCTGGATGCGGATCCTGGACACCGCCAACCCGCTGCCCCGCTTCTACCGGGCGGGAGGCCAGGTGCCGGTGGAGGAGCGGTCGCTGGTGCTGCTGCGCAAGGTCGAGTAGCCCGCGACCCGACGCGGGTTGCGGCCCGGCCGTGGTTGTCGTCCTGCCTGGGCCTCACTAAAATCGGCTCCGGCGCGCTCGGGGGGTCGAGGTCACGTCGACGTGGGGGAGGTCGAATGGAGGTGGAGCACGTGGCGGCGAACGCCGTCGGGGTGTGGTGTCGACCGGCTCCGGGCTGACGCCGGAGGAACGGCGGCGGCTGGTGGAGGTGGCGCGAGAGGCTCGAGGGCGTGCCTATGCACCCTATTCCGGTTTCCAGGTGGGCGCCGCTGTCCTCACCGAGGCCGGCAACCTCTACCCGGGGTGCAACGTCGAGAACGCCTCCTACGGGCTGGCGGTGTGCGCCGAGCGGGTGGCCATCTTCAACGCGGTCGTGGCCGAGGGCCCGGGCGTCCGGGTCCGCGGGCTGGCGGTCCAGTGCTCCGGCGCGGGTCCCTGCAGTCCCTGTGGCGCCTGCCGCCAGGTGATCCTGGAGTTCGGGCCCTCGGCAACCGTGCTCTTCGATCGGGAGGAAGGCATGGTCGAGATGGAGGCGGGTGCGCTCCTGCCCGCGGGCTTCACCTTCGATGCCGGACGAGCAGAGGCCGGCCAGTAGCTCCCTCTGGAGGTTCCTCGCTCGGCATCCGTGGGTCACCGACGTCGTCTGCCCGATCGTCGCGACCGTGGCCGGGGTGGGCTTCGGGGCCTACCTCACCACCGACCCCCACGGCGTCTACGATCTCCTCCTCGTCCCGCTCGCCCTCTCCATCGCCGTGCCGTACCGGGTCCACGCCGTGGCTCGCGCGGACCGGGCGGCCGCCGTGCGTCGAGCGGTGACCTCGGTGCGGCGCGAGTCGCTCGCCAACGTGCGGATCGCCACCCATCGCCTGCTCGAGACGCTGCTGATGGCCCTGGCCTTTCCGGGCGCCTGGGGCGAGAGCGACCTCCGGGCCTACTGTCATCGCGCTTACGGCTCCTTCCTGTACCCGTTCGCCTGGGCCGGGGTCCACCGGGAGAGCGACGTCCACCAGCCCATACCCTGCGGCACCGAGGAGGCGATCAGGGTCTTCGCGATCGCCGAGGCGTTCGCCACCGGCAGCTTCGTCATCAGGGACCGGATCGTACGCTCGGAACTCGAGGAGTCGATGAAGATTCCTCCCTACGCCTGCGTGATCGCTGCCCCGATCAGGATGGGGAAGCGGACGCTGGGAACGCTGAGCCTGGGCAGCTTCCGCACGGCCCGCGCGGTCCGGCTCGATCGCGTCGAGGCCAAGGACGCCCTGATGACCATGGCCGACGCCATCTACGACCTGTGGCGAGGGCTCGACGATGCCTTCGAAGCTCACCTGGCGGGCTGGCGGCAGAACGGTGGGGTGGTCAGGGGGCGGACGTGACGGGCCGGGGAGGGGCTCCGGTCTTCTGGCCCCGAGTCGGGCCTGCCGGAGGGTGAGGGAGGCGCCGTGGACGATGAGCTGACTCCGTACCTGGAGTCGAACCGCCGACTCTGGGAGGAGTGGACCACCGTCCACCAGCGCTCGACGTTCTACGATCTGCCCGGCTTCGTCGAGGAGATGCGGGCGGGCCGTGACCGGATGCGCCGGTTCGAGGTCGAAGAGGTGGGCGAGGTGGCCGGCAAGCATCTCCTGCACCTCATGTGTCACCTGGGCACGGACACCCTGGCGTGGGCGCGACGGGGCGCCCGCGTCGTGGGTGTCGACGCCTCGGCACGTTCGATCGCGGTCGCCAGGTCGCTGGCGGACGCGGTTGGCCTTCCCGCCACCTTCATCGAGGCCGACGTCTATCGTCTGCCCCCGACCCTGGCCGGGGCCTTCGACGTCGTCTACGCGTCGCACGGCGTGCTGGGGTGGTTGCCCGACCTGCACCTCTGGGCCAGGGCCGCGGCCAGCTGCCTCCGGCCGGGTGGGGTGTTCTACCTGGCCGAGATCCATCCCTTCGCGCTGACCCTGGACCGCCGCGGCGAGGGTGACGAGGCCCTGAGGGTGTGTCACCGCTACTTCCCGGGCGGCCCGCCTCTGGCCTCTCCGGTGATCGGGTCGTATGCGGATCGCACGGCAACGGTCAGCGTTCGGTGGCAGTACCGGTGGCCGCACTCGCTCGGCGAGGTGGTCTCGGCGGTCGCCGGAGCCGGCCTCAGGGTCGAGTTCCTGCACGAGTTCCCGTTCCTGGTTTACCAGGGCCTCTCGTTCCTGGAAGAGGATGCCGAGGGCCTGTGGCGGACACCGGTGAGCCTCGGCCTGGAGTTGCCGCTGTCCTTCTCCCTGCGGGCGGTCGAGGCCCGCTGACCGGGGCCGGGCCCCGGGCGCCTTCGAGGGGCGGCGGTGGCCGGAGGAGGTCCGGCCACCGGGACGTCCGCACGTTCGAGCGCTCGCGGTTGGGCTGGTCGGAGCCGGAGCGCGAGCCGCACGCCGACCTGCCGGGCTGGCACCGGGGTCGCTCCGGCCCCGGCGTGGCATCCGCGGACCCGGGCGGGGTCCAGATGGAATACGACGAGGGGCCCGCGAGCTCGTCTTCCGGGTGCTCGCTGCGGGTGTCGTGCGACTTCGCCACCGGGGGCGTGAACGTGGAGGGCCACGGACGGCGGCTGTGGGCGGGATGATCGTCTCATGGCCAAGGGCGACTACGTCGAGGTGCTGGTCGACGCGGGCGGTGGGACGGCGCGGGAGTACCGGGTGGGGGCCACCCGAGCCGGCCGGCGGGTGGACATCCGGACCTCCCGCACGACCGTCGAGATCAGCGAGGTGACCCGCAACGGGAAGATCGTCCGGACGGCCCGTTTCCTGGCTCCGCGCGTCCTCGCGGTGGTGGAGTTCCCGGCCCAGGAGCGGCACCCGGAGTGATTCGGTGAGGCCGCACCGGACGCCCGATCCATCGGGCGCCCGGTGCCGGGTCTCGGTCAGGCGGTGCGGACCACCAGGGTGCCCATGATCAGGTCGTGGATGGCCTGCTTGCGCTGCCCCAGGCCGACCATGAAGGCGCTGACGATGGCGGGAATGAGGCAGAGCACGAACGAGATCTCGATCAGGATGAAGCGGACGGCGGCGACGCCGGCCGTGACCGGGGTGCCGTCGGCGCGCATCAGCCGGATGCCCAGGGCCTGGTAGCCCAGGGTCTGGCCGTTGTTGTTGGACCAGAGGTAGGTGAAGTAGGCCAGGCCGAAGACGAAGTTGACCGGACTATCGATGGTCCGGTAGTCGATGCTCGTGACGGCGCTGATGATGAGGCTGACGATAGCGGCGGGGATGCCGTAGATGAGCCCGTCCAGGATCAGGGCGGCCAGGCGGCGCCAGAAGCCGCCATAGACCGCGGTCGCGACCATGCCCGAGTAGGGGGGAGGCGCTCCGTATCCCGGTGGCGGGGGGGTGTAGGCGGGCCCACCGCCCGGCGGTGGCGGCGGCGTCCAGCCCGGTGGCGGTGGCGGCGGGGGTGCTCCGCCCGGCGGTGGCGGCGGGGGTGCTCCGCCCGGCGGTGGCGGCGGGGGTGCTCCGCCCGGCGGTGGCGGCGGGGGTGCTCCGCC
>JAJPKS010000071.1 GCA_021323605.1 Bacillota bacterium
GCCGAGGAGCTCCGCCGGCGAGCGGCGTTCCAGCGCGCCCAGGGGCTGCCCATCGAGCACCCGGACCCCGGTGGCCTGGTGCCCTTCGTGGTCTCGAGGGGGGTGCTGGCCACCAACTACTGCCGCCTGGACGGGGTCTATCGTCCCCTGGACGTGCTCTCCTGCCTGGTGGAGGAGGCCACGGCGGCCGGAGCCGAGTTCCGGTACGGGATGGGAGCCGGGCCACGCGACCTGGAGGCAGAGGCGGTCGTGATCTGCGCCGGGGTCTGGTCGGGTGAGGTGGGGCGGCGGCTCGGCGTTCGGCTGGAGGTGCGGCCGGTCGAGCGCGGGATCTTCCGGGTGGGTCCCTTCGAGTGGCTGAAGCCCGGAACGCCGGTCACCCTCGAGCTGGACACCGGCTACCACTTCCGGGAGCGCGAGGGATGGCTCCTGGTCACCGGGCCGGGCGACCCGCGGGCCTGGGAGCACCACCGGGAGTGGCTGGACCGGTTCGTCCCTCCGGCCGCGGTGGAGCAGCCGGAGTCCCACTGGACCGGCTACTACGAGGTGACGTTCGACCACCATCCCCTGGTCGGTCCGACCCGGCGCCCCGGGGTCTGGGCCTGTTGCGGGTTCAGCGGGCACGGGGTGATGCACGCCCCGGCGGCGGCGGAGAGCCTGGCGGCCATGATCCTGGGCGAGTCGCCCCCGCTCGACGTCTCCTGTCTCGACCCCCAGCGGACCGTGGCCCTGGTCGACACCACCCAGCTCTAGGACGGCGACGTGGGCGGTGACGAGCAGGTCCTCTGCATCCGGCGCTCGGAGCTCTTCGCCGCCGGTGAGTGGAGCGGCCTGCGCGAGGAGGGCGTCCAGGAGCCTCTGCGGGCGATACGGGAGCGCTCCCTCTTCATGCCCCGGAGGGCGGTGGAGGAGGACCCGAGCTACCAGCAGGTGATCCCCTACGTGGTCTTCGGCCACGCCGGACGGTACCTGCTGACCCGACGCCTGCGCGCCTCCTCGGAGCGGCGGCTGCACCGCCTCTACTCGCTCGGCGTGGGCGGTCACATCAACCCCGAGGACCTCGGCGGGGGCGATCCGCTGGAGGAGGGCATGCGGCGGGAGTGGGAGGAGGAGGTCGTCTATCGTGGCCGCTTCGAGGCCCGCTTCCTCGGCCTCCTGAAGGAGGAATCCTCGCCCGTGGGCAGGGTCCACGTGGGCGTGGTCTTCCTGGTGGAGGGGGATACGGATGAGATCGCCATCCGCGAGTCCCACAAACTGGCCGGCGAGCTGCTCACGCTGACCGGGATGCGGGACCGCTACCCGGACATGGAGAGCTGGTCGCAGGTGATCTACGCATACCTCCTGGCGCGGAGCTGAGGCGGCCACCGGGTGTCCTTTCCGGCCAACCCGTCTTGACAGGATCGTGCGCCCGGCTCATGTTCGACCTGGAGGTGGGTCGTCATGGGCGACGAGAGGGCGGAGGCGCTGGAGCTGGCCCGGCGAGAGGACACCTATTTGACCGAGGAGCTGGTGGACGAGTTCCTGGGGGCCGGGGGCTGGGGGCCGGACTCCTATCTCGATCTGCTGGCGGCTCGGGCGTCGGAGCGCCCCGAGGCGCCCGCGATCGTCGATCAGAACGATGCCGTGGTCACCTGGGGCGAGCTTCGAGCCCGGAGCGAGGCTTTCGCCGTCGCCCTCCGCGACCTCGGCTACCGGCGTGGGGATTGCCTGGGCGTGCAGCTCCCCAACTGGTCCGAGTTCTGCACCGTGGTCCTGGGGGCGGCACGGGTGGGCGTCCGGCCCTGTTTCATCCACGTGCCCTACCGTGCCCACGAGATGGAGTACATCCTGGGGCTGACCGAGGCCCGGGGCCTGGTGGTGCCCGGTGTCTACCGCGGGTTCGACCATCTGGGGCTGGCCCGCGACCTGCAGCGAAGGCTACCGGGGCTGAGGGACGTGATCACGGTGAGGGCGGGCGGAGACGGTGGAGGCCGGGACCTGGGCGAGCTGGTCGAGACGGGCCTGGGCCGTTCGCCCGAGGTCGAGCCGCCGGTCGCCACCGACCTCTTCGTGCTCATGTTCACCTCCGGCACCACCAGCCGACCCAAGGGCGTCATGCATCTCCACGCCAACCTGCTCAACGCCTGCCGGAAGTACGTCGCCGATTTCGGGCTGGAGCCCGATGACCGCTGGCTGATCGTCACCCCGCTCACCCACCTCACCGCCTTCGGAATCTCCCTCCTGGCGGGGGGGATGACGGCCGGCTCCGGTGTGGTGCTGCTGGAGTCGTGGGACGTGGGCCGGGCGCTGGAGCTGTGCGAGCGACACCGCATCACCCACCTGGTGGGGGCGCCGCCGATGCTGATCGACATCGCCCGCAGCCCCGACCTGGAGCGCCGCGACCTGTCCTCGCTGCGCTTCCTGATGTACGCCGGGGCGCCCTGCCCGATCGAGATCCTGCGTCGCCTCCACGACCGGCTGGGCTGCGCCCTCGCCGTCTTCTACGGTTGGACCGAGGGTCTCGCCCATACCTACTCCGTGCCCTCGGACCCCCTGGAGGTGACCAGCGTCACCATCGGCCGGACCGGCCCCGGCCGGGGCTGGCGGGTGCTCGACGACCGGGGCCGCGACGTGGCCCCGGGAGAGACGGGAGAGTTCTGGGGCCGCGGCCCCAACCTCTCGCCCGGCTACTACCGGCAGCCTCAGCTGGTGCGAGAGCGCTTCACCTCCGACGGCTGGTTCATGTCCGGGGACCTGGTGACGCGCAACCCGGACGGGACCTTCACCTTCGTGGCGCGCAAAGACGACGTCATCAACCGCGGCGGACAGAAGGTCGACCCGCGCGAGGTGGAGGAGCTTCTCTATCAGATGCCGTCGGTGCGGGACGCGGTCGTGGTGGCCATGCCCGACGCCCGGCTCGGCAGCCGGGGATGCGCCTTCGTGGTCCCGGCCGAGGGGACCACGGTCACCCTGGCCGACGTCCAGGCCCACCTGGAGCGGGCCGGGGTGGCCCGGTACAAATGGCCGGAGCGGGTCGAGATCCTGGAGGCCTTGCCCATGACGCCCACGGGCAAGGTCATGCGCTACGAGCTGAGGGCCCGCGCCGAGACCCTGACCGGTCGGGCCGGCTAGCCGGTGCGCTCCCTCCGGCCAGGCCGGGGACCGTCTGGCCTATGCTCGGGGTCGTGTCGGGAACCCCCATCGACTTCCACGTCCACCCCTCGACCTCCGAGTACCTGGAGGGATCCCTGGGCCCCTACCTGGAGGACCTGAGGCGGCACTTCCGGCTGGAGGTGCCGGTCCGCACCCTGGAGCAGATGGCGAAGGAGTTCGAGGGCATGCGGGCGGTGCTGCTGGCCTGGGACGCCCGCACCGGCACCGGGCGGCCGCCGGTCACCAACGACTGGGTGGCCGAGGCCTGCCGGCGCTACCCCGAGACCTTCATCCCCTTCGCCTCGGTCGATCCCTGGCGCGGCGATGAGGCCATCGCCGAGGCGCGGCGGGCGGTCCGGGAGCTGGGCATGCGCGGCTTCAAGTTCCAGCAGGCGGCGATGGCCTTCAACCCTGCCGACGAGCGCTTCTTCCCGCTCTGGGAGGAGATCCAGTCCCTGGACGTGCCCTGCCTCTTCCACGTCGGCACCACCGGGCTGGGCGCCGGCACCCCCGGCGGCTCCGGCATCCGGCTCGAGTACGTGCGCCCCATCCACCTGGATGCGGTGGCGGCCGCCTTCCCCCGGCTCACCATCGTCTGCGCCCATCCCGCCTATCCCTGGCAGGAGGAGATGCTGGCCATCGCCCTCCACAAGGCGAACGTGTACGTGGACCTCTCCGGCTGGGCCCCCCGCTACTTCCCGGCCGAGCTGGTGCGGGAGATTCGGGGACGCCTCCAGGACAAGGCGCTCTTCGGGACCGACTATCCCTTCATCCTGCCCGAGCGCTGGCTGCGCGAGTTCGAGGCCCTGGAGATGCCGGATCCGGTCCGGGAGAAGATCCTGTGGGGCAACGCCGAGCGTCTGCTCGGGCTCTGATCCCGTCTCGGGCCCGGATCGGTGAGGGACCCAGGGCGGCGGCGTGAGGAGGAAGGAGGATCGATGACGCTCGAAGGCAGAGTGGCCGTGGTCACCGGCTCCGGCTCCGGCATCGGCCGGGCGATCGCCCTGGCGCTGGCGGCGGATGGGGCCCGGGTGGCGGTGCTCGACATCGACGAGGCGGGCGCACAGGGGACGGTCGAGGCCGTCCGCGCCGCCGGCGGGTCGGCGCGGGCCTGGGTGGTGGACGTCGCCGACGAGGCCTCGGTGGATCGGGCCCGGGCGGGGGTGGAGTCGACCTGGGGGCCGCTCCGCATCCTGGTCAACAACGCGGGTTGGGACGAGATCCAGCCCTTCCTGGAGAACGATCGGGGCTTCATTCGCAAGGTGGTGGCGATCAACTACCTGGGCCCGGTGATCCTGACCCAGGCCTTCCTGCGGGGCATGGTCGAGGCCGGGGCGGGGGGCCGCATCGTCAACATCGCCAGCGACGCCGGGCGCGTGGGCAGCACCGGAGAGGTGGTCTACGCCGGGGCCAAGGCGGGGATGATCGGCTTCACCAAGGCCCTGGCCAGGGAGATGGCCCGCCACGGGATCACGGTCAACTGCGTCTGCCCGGGGCCGACCGACACCCCGCTCTTCCGTCGCCAGCCCGAGCGGATGCAGCAGGCGCTGGAGCGCGCCATCCCCTTCCGCCGCCTGGGTCGGCCCGAGGAGGTGGCGGGGGCGGTCCGCTACTTCGTCTCCGACGCCGCCGCCTACGTCACCGGCCAGGTGTTGAGCGTGAGCGGCGGCCTGACCATGGCCGGCTGAGGCCCGGCCCGGCTCAGTCCGGGCGACGGGTGAAGCCCATGCGCTCGTACATGGCGAAGAGGGTGGGGCGGCTGAACCCGGCCGCCTTCTGCGCCCCTTCGGCCAGCAGTCGCTCCAGCTCCCCGGGATCGGAGCGCAGCGCCCGGTAGCGCTCCTGGACGGGGGCGAGGCAGGCGATCACGGCGTCGGCCACGGCGGCCTTGAAGCGGGCGTAGCCGCCGTCCCCGTACTCGGCCTCGATGGCCTCGGGCGGGCGGCCGGTGGCCACCGACATGATCTCGACCAGATTGCTGATCCCGGGCTTGTCCGGCGCCCGCCGCACCTCGCGCCCGGTGTCGGTGACCGCGCTCATGATCTTCCTGCGGATGGCCTCGGGGGGGTCGACGATCAGGATCTTGCCCATCTCCGGGCTGGTGCTGGTCGACATCTTGCGCGTGGGCTCGGTCAGGTCCATGATCCGGGCGCCGGCGGCGGGGTAGCGACCTTCGGGGAGCCGGAAGGTGGGCCCGAAGCGGGCGTTGAAGCGCCGGGCCAGATCGCGGGTCAGCTCCAGGTGCTGGCGCTGGTCGTCCCCGATCGGGACCAGGTCGGTCTGGTACAGAAGGATGTCGGCGGCCATCAGCACCGGATAGGTGAAGAGGCCGCAGGAGACGAACTCGTGCGCCGCGGACTTCTCCTTGAACTGCGTCATCCGCCGCAGCTCGCCGTAGCCGGCGATCGCGCCCAGCAGCCACGCCGCCTCGGCGTGGTCCGGGTTGTGGCTCTGGACGAAGACGGTCGAGCGGTGGGGGTCGAGGCCGGTGGCGAAGAGCATGGCGGCGAGGTCGAGCGTCGACTCCCGAAGCTCGGCCGGGTCGTACTCGACGGTGATGGAGTGCAGGTCGACGATGCAGAAGAAGGCCTCACCCTCTTCCTGCGTGGCCACGTACTGGCGGAAGCCGCCGGAGTAGTTGCCGAACGTCTTCTGCCCCGTCGGCTGGATGCCTGAGAAGATGCGCACGGTCAGGGAATTATCGGCCGGCGAGGGTCGCCGGCGCAGCCTCACGCCGGTCCCCGCTCAGCGGGCCATGGTGACGCCCTCGACCTCCTCGCAGGTTCCGGCCGCGACGTCGAAGATGCGACGGCGCTGGCGGCGCAGGTCAGCCCCCAGCACGTGGATGGACAGGCCCTCGCCCTCGCTCACCACCTCGATGCGATGGATGTCGTGCGGCGGGAGCAGGGGGTAGGTGGCGCCGTGGCCGAGGACCGAGTCCTCCTCGAGCGCGACCGAGCAGCGGCCGGGGGTGGAGCCGTCGTCGAGGCGGCGGTAGCGTGTGGTCCGCTGGAGGCCGGAATAGACGCCGATGATCCCCCAGGTCACGTGGTCGTGCACGGGCGTGGGATGGCCGTGACGGAAGAACACGCCGTAGACGAAGAGCGAACCGTCCCGGTTCTCGTAGTAGCGGTAGCCCCGTCGTCCTCCCTCGGCCCCGGTGGCGTAGGCCGGGTCGGTCCAGCCTGGCCCGTCCAGGGCCCGGCGGAGCAACGGCTCCAGCTCGCGCACCGCCGCCTCTCGATCCCGCACGCCGCCCGGGACCTCCATGATCCGTCGCGCGTCCTCCACGAACTCCTTCACGCCATAGGTCGCCGTCATCCGTCACCTCCTCGACCTGGCCGGAGCCGGCTCCAGGGCCCGGCCCCCTTTCGCCTCAACCGAGGAAGCCCGCCACCTCGCGGGCCAGGGCCTCGGGTTGCTCGTAGGGCACCATGTGACCAGCCCCGGCCAGGTGGACCGCGGTCGCGCAGGGCAGGAGCTCGGCCCAGCGCCGGGCGTAGGCCGGAGGGGTCAGCCGATCGGACTCGCCCCACACCACCAGGGTGTCGGTGGTGAGCCGGTAGAGACGCTTCGAGGTGCGCCGGTCGGGAATCGGGAACAGCATCTTGCCCGCGGTCCCGAGGCGGCGGGCGTTGGCGACGAGGAAACTCTGCAACGCCTCGGTCTCCTCGAAGTCCACGCCGGTGAGGACGGCTGCCCCCCGCTCGGGGTCGTGGAAGAGGTAGTCGCCGAACTCGAAGGGGAGGAAGGAGAAGACGTCGGGGATCGGTTGCTCGTCCAGCCAGAGGCCGAGCGCGCTCACCAGCACCAGCTTGCCCACCAGCTCGGGGGCGAGGCAGGCCATCTCAGCCGCGATCATGCCCCCCAGCGAGTGCCCCACCAGGGCCGGCTGGGATCTGGTCAGGCCCAGCGCCGCCAGCACGTCCCAGCCGTGGAGCGAGAAGTCGAGCATGTCCTCCAGCAGCTCCTCGCCGGTGGATTCACCGTAACCGGGCAGCTCGGGCGCGAGGACGTGGTAGCGCTCGGCCAGCAGGTCGAGGAAACGACGGTCGCGGTCGTCGTGCAGGCCGGTCAGGCCGTGGAGGAAGATCACCGGGCGGCCATGCTGTGGGCCCGCCTCCAGGACCCGCACCCGGGTGCCCTTTCGCGTCTCCAGGCTACGACTGGTCATCGGCGTCCTCCCACGGTCTCCTCGGGCCTCACCCGCTGTTCGAGGGGGTGGATCCACCAGCGGTCATCGTCCCGCCACTCCGGCCAGAGGTCGCGCAGCCTGGGCATCACCTTCTCCGCGAAGAGCCGGGTGGAGTAGCGCGTCTTCTCGTCCGGCTGGTTGCCGTTGTGGAGCAGGCACAGGACGTGGCCCACGCGCAGGGACTTGATCAGCTCCTCCATGCGCTGCCGCACCGTCTCCGGGCCGCCGGCGATGACCATGCCGCCCTCGATCAGGTCCCGCCAGGTCACGTTCTGGAAGAGTTTCAGGTTCTCACGGCGCATGGTCGCCACCACGCCCCGCTTGATGGTCGCCACCGTGCGGTAGCCCGGCGGGTCGGCGAAGCCGGGGTAGACGCGCAGGCAGCGGTTGTAGAAGTAGAGGACGTGCTCGGCGTAGAGGCGCTCGGCCTCGGCGTCGGTCTCGGCCACGGCCAGGATCTGGGCGAAGGCCGTCCGATAGGGGGACTCGTCCTTGCCCCGGGCCGCCACCCGCTCCCAGAACCCGTCCATGAGGGCCTTGGCCGCCTTGTAGCCCTGGAACGACAGGTACGAGTAGTTGTAGTCGTGGTCGAGGCAGAAGTCCCAGGTCTCGATCGATCCGCCGCCGGGGATGTAGATCGGGGGGTGGGGCCGCTGGATGGGCTTCGGCCAGCAGTTGACCCAGCGCAGCTGGTTGTACTTGCCGTCGAAGGCGAACGGCTCCTCCGCCGCCCAGGCACGCACGATCAGGTCGTGGGCCTCACGGTACTTGTCCCGGGTGAGGGCCGGGATCTGGCCGTAGCAGAAGTTGGTGTCCATGGCCGTGCCCACCGGGAAGCCGGCGATCAGCCGGCCGCCGGAGAGGACGTCGAGCATGGCGAACTCCTCGGCCA
>JAJPKS010000245.1 GCA_021323605.1 Bacillota bacterium
ATCGGCTCGGACCTTGGCGGACGCATCTCGCGCCGGATCGCGTCGTCCGCGGAACGACTCGGGTGCGCGCCGACGCACTCGTGGATCGGTCGTCCGCTCACGCGTCTGACCGTGATCGCCTCCCGCTGGGTCGCCGCCCGCCCTCGTCAGCCCGGCTGAGGACGGTGGCCACGGCCGTCAGCCGGGGCCGCGGGTCGCGCTCACCGTCTGCACCAGGACCGGCTGCCGCCGCCGCCGGACGAGCAGGCCGCGCCCGGGCGGCTGGGGGGCGGCCCGGTGCAGACCCAGCACCGGCCCCTCGGTGGGGTCGCCGGAGAGGATCAGACCCGGGCTGTGCAGCTCCCGCAGACGCGCCAGCACGGGCTCGAAACCGCTGCGGGCCATCCCCCCGACACGCCGCGCCAGGACCAGGTGCAGGCCCAGGTCGCGGCCCTGGGCCAGGAGCTCCACCAGCGGCAGCAGGGGGTTCCCGGTGGGGGAGGCGACCAGGTCGTAGTCGTCGACCACGACGTAGAAGTCGGGCCCGCTCCACCAGGAGCGGGCCGCGATCGCGTCCGGCGACAGGTTGGCCGGCGGCAGCCGCTCGACGATGCCCTCGGCCAGCTCCTGCACGGCGCTGCTCGCCGCGGGGGCGGCCCCGCCGTAGGCCCACAACTGATCCGGCCGGCAGGCCTCCAGCAGCGTTCGCCGGTAGTCGATGACCAAAAACATGGCCCGGCTGGCGTCGCGGCGGGCCTGCAACCCCGCCATCCAGGAGCGGAGCAGGGTGGTCTTCCCCGATTCGGAGTCGCCCAGGATCAGGAAGTGAGGGTCGGCGCCCTCCAGGTCGAGGTAGACCGGGGCCAGCTCCGTCTCCTCGATCCCGATCGGCACCCCGGGCTCAGGATCCCGGCCGGGGGCGGGCAGGTCCTCGGGGCGGACCAGGGCCGGCAGCAGCCGGATCGGCGGCGCCTTCGGACCCGACCAGAGCCGGGCCGCGGCCCTGGCCACCTCCTCCGGCCCGGAGCCGAGGTCGGGCAGGGCGATCTGGACCTGCCGGCCCCCGGGGTCCAGACCTCGGCCGGGCTGCCCGGCCGGGAGCGCGGCCGCCGCTCGCCGGTCGATCTCGGACTCGGCCGGATCGTTGAGACGCAGCTCCAGCCTTCCCCCGATCTGGTCGCGAAGCCCGCTCCGCACCTCCGCCCAGCGGTTGGCGGTGAGCAGCAGGTGAACCCCCACCCGCTGGCCACGGGCGGCGATGTCCATCAGCCGCGGCTCGAGGTCCTCCAGGTCCTCGCGGGCGGCCCCCCAGCCGTCGATCATCAGGAGCACGTCACAGCCGAGCTCGGGCGGGATCGCGCCCTCGGCCCGGCGCCGGCGCATGGTCGCGGGCGAGTCGACCCCCAGCTCGCGGAAGCGGGCGTCCCGCTCCTCGACCAGGGACCAAACCTGGTCCACGGTTCGGCGCACCTTGTCCCGCTCCATCCGTCCGGCCACGTCGCCCACGTGGGGCGCCTCCGCCAGGGCGGCGAGGGAGCCGCCGCCGTAGTCGATCGCGTAGACCTGGACCTCGGCCGGGGTGTGGGTGACGATCAGGGAGAGCACGGTCGTGCGCAGGAGCGTGCTCTTGCCGCTCTGGGGCGCCCCCACCACCAGCAGATGGCCGGCCCAGCCGGCGAGATCGAGGACGAACGGACGCTGCTCCTGCTCGAGCGGGAGATCGAGCAAACCGACCGGGACGCGAAGCGATCCCTGGCCCTCCTGGCCGCAGGACTGGAGGCCGCGCGAGGGATGGGGGCCGGGCGTCTCCAGCAGCCGGCGCAGGGACAGCCGCGGCTCGAGCGGGGGCAGCCAGATCCGGTGGACGCGCGGCGCCCCGCGGGCCCGGATGCGCTCCACCAGAAGGGCCATGTCGGTCGGGCCCTCGATGGATGGGGTCGATGCGGTGACTCCTGCCGTCCTGCCGTCCCCGACCTCCTTGGCCGCCGGGCCTCCAGCGGTGAGCACCGCCACCCTGGGCTCGCGGGTGGCCCGGCCCGCCGGCCGGTCGGGGCCGGAGATCATGGCCACCCGGAAGCGCTCGTAGACGGTGGTGTCGGCCTGGAGGTAGGCCGAGCCGGGGACGGGGGGCAGGCGATAGGCGTCCGGGGTGCCGATCACGACCTGGCTCTCGGCCGCACTGAAGGTGCGCAGGCAGATGCGATAAGAGAGGTGGCTCTCCAGCCCCCGCAGACGGCCCTGCTCCAGCCGCTGGCTGGCCAGCACCAGGTGCATGCCCAGGCTGCGGCCCACCCGACCGACGGCGGTGAACAGCTCGATGAAGTCGGGCCGGCCGGCCAGCAGCTCTCCGAACTCGTCGACCACGATCAGGAGGTAGGGCAGGGGCTCGGAGTCGGGCAGGAGACCCGCGGCGCGACGCCGCTGGTACTCGTGGATGTCGTCCAGGTCGCCCGCCCGGCGCAACAGCTGCTGCCGGCGTTGCATCTCGCCGAAGAGCGCCTCCCGCATCCGATCCACCATGGCCAGGTCGTCGGCCAGGTTGGTGATCAGGCCGGCCACGTGGGGCAGCTCGGCCAGGCCGGCGAAGGCGG
>JAJPKS010000411.1 GCA_021323605.1 Bacillota bacterium
ACCTTGTGGGCGATGAAGGTCAGCACCTCCTCCGAGACCAGGCCGCTCTTCGGCCCCAGCTTGGAGCGGAGGATGGCCAGCCGGGTCTCGAAGTCGGGAGGCTGGATGTCGGCCAGCAGCCCCTGCTCGAAGCGGGAGCGGAGCCGGTCCTCCAGGGTGGGGATCTCCTTGGGCGGCCGGTCCGAGGAGATGACGATCTGCTTGTTGATCTCGTGGAGGGCGTTGAAGGTGTGGAAGAACTCCTCTTTGGTGCGGTCCTTGCCGGCCAGGAACTGGATGTCGTCGATCAACAACACGTCGACCGTGCGGTACTTGACCCGGAACTCGTTCATCCGGGCGGTCTGGATGGAGGCGATGACCTCGTTCATGAACTGCTCCGAGGTCAGGTAGACGACGCGCCGGACCGGATAGCGGCTGCGGACCTCGTGGCCGATGGCGTGCATCAGGTGGGTCTTGCCGAGGCCCACGCCCCCGTACAGGAAGAGCGGGTTGTAGGTCTCCCCGGGGGCCTCGGCGACCGCCTTGGCGGCGGCGTGGGCGAAGCGCGAGTTGTTGCCCACCACGAAGGTACTGAACTTGAACTTCTCGTTCAGCTCCGTGTTGGGGATCTCGGAGGTCACCTCGGCGCCGTCGTCGATGGGGAGGAGGAGATCCTCCTCCGTGCCCAGGGCGGGCTGGTTCTGGGGGGAGACCACGAAGTCCACCTCCACCTCGCTGCCGGTGACGGCCTGGAGGGTCTCCTGGATCAGCCCGGCGAAGCGATCCTCCAGCCAGTCCTTGGCCAGCTTGCTCGGCACCCCGATCCGGAAGACGCTCTCGTCGGCCGAGAGCAGGGTGGTGTTCTTGAGCCAGGTCTCGTAGCTGGGCTTGGCCAGCTGGAAGCGAAGCTCCTCCTGGACGGCGCTCCAGATGTGGTCCGGTCTCACGGTCGCGCTACTCCTCGGCCTCGAGCTTGTGGATAACCAGGTGTGGCCGGCCCTGCCGTCGGCCGGGAGACGGACCGGCCTGCCGTCGGGGGGGCGGACGGCAGCGGCGCGCGGCCTGTTGAAAACCTGGGGAAGGAGCGGGAAGGAGCGGTGGATTTCCCGCTCCGACCTCTGGATCTCCTGTGGAGAACTTGGTCCGGTAGGGGCCCTCGCTGGTTCCAGGGCCGCGGCCTCCGTTGCCGTCGAGCGGAGTCGAGGAGGCGGCGGCAGGCGTCCGACCCGTACCGCACGATGGCTCTCCCTGTTGAGACTTTGTGGAAAAGCTGCCACCCGACGGGGGAAGCCCCTGGCCTCGATGGTGCGCTGGAGAGGCGCGTGGTCCTAACGAGACAGCTCGAATGTCAGCTCGGCACGGGGGCGCCGACGTGCTGCAACGGTCGCGGTGGGGGCGGGTGGCTCGCTCCGGCAGGAAGCGTAGCAGAGCCCTCCGGGCGGTGCAATGGTCGCACGGCGGCCGGCCCGGCCGGGGTCCGCCCGGCCGGGGTCCGCCCGGCCGCGGGCCCCGGCTGCGCTATACTCCGCACGCTCGGCGTTTTCGGGCGCCGGGCGGAGATCGTCGGATTCTGCCCGTCGTGAGAGGTCGACCATCAAGCGCACCTACCAGCCCAAGAGGCGATATCGGCGTCGCGTCCACGGGTTCCTGCGGCGCATGCTGACGCCGGGGGGCAGGCGGATCCTCAGGAACCGCCGCCGGAAGGGCCGCCACCGGCTCACGCCCCGCTGAACGACCGTCCGGCGGACGGCGGTGAAGCGACGCTTCCGGCTGCGGCGCCGTCGGGACTTCGAGATGGTGATGCGGGGCCAGCGCGTCTACGCGGGACGGACGCTGGTCGCGTTCGCTCGACCGAATCCGGGTGGCGAATGGCGGGTCGGGGTGGCGGTGAGCCGCAGCCTGCGACACGCCGTGGATCGCAACCGAGCCCGCCGCCGCCTGCGTGAGACGGCCCGGGCCCAGCTCCTGCCCCAGGATTCGGACGACCCCGTCCGGGGAATAGGCTATGACGTGGTGCTGATCGGACGACCGGCTGCGGTGGAGGCGCCGGCCTCGGTGCTGGCCCGGGAGATGGCGGCGGTGCGTGGCCGCCTGATGCGGCGATGAAGCGGGCCGTCCTGTTCCTGATCCGCGTCTACCAGATCTCCATCTCGCCCCTGCTCGGGCCGTCCTGCCGCTACTGGCCCACCTGCTCCCAGTACACTTACGAAGCGGTCGAGAAGCACGGCTGGCTCCGCGGTTCCTGGATGGGCATCAAGCGGGTTAGCCGATGCCATCCCCTGGCCCGGGGTGGCTACGATCCGGTGCCATGATCGCAGTTAGGAGTTCCCTGCCATAAACTTCGGGAGCCTGTTCAACATCTTCCTGCCCATCCACACCGCGTGGTGGGCGATCTTCGGTCAGACCCTCTCCTGGGGTCTGTCCGGCATCTACGGCTTCCTGGAGGGGAACCCGGTCACGGCCGCGATCGGGGCCTACGGGCTGGCCATCATCATCCTGACCCTGATCGTCAGGCTGGTGCTCTCGCCGCTGTTCCACTACCAGATCCGGATGGGCCGGCGCACCAT
Organism: Bacillota bacterium; assembly: GCA_021323605.1. Lineage (GTDB taxonomy): Bacteria > Chloroflexota > Dormibacteria > Dormibacterales > Dormibacteraceae > CADDZO01. The sequence continues at coordinate 2,547 of JAJPKS010000411.1, forward strand.
GGAGCAGCAGCGCAAGCTGGCCCCCGAGCTGTCGGAGATCAAGCGGAAGTACAAGAACGATCCCCTCAAGCAGCAGGAGGCCATGCGCCAGCTCTACCAGGAACACGGGGTCAACCCCTTGAGCCAGCTCAGCGGCTGTCTGCCCGCGCTCCTCCAGCTGCCCATCCTGACCGCGCTCTACTACGTCTTCCGGGGCACGGCCCAGCGCGAGGGCTTCAGCGACCACTTCCTGTTCGTGCCCCATCTGACGGCCGTGCCGCAGTCGGTGCCGCTGATCCACGGGCTCCCGATCCCGGCCCTGGCCTACCTGGTCATCCCCATCCTGGCGGCGGCGAGCACCTTCGTTCAGTCGAAGATGATGCAGCAGCCCTTGAGCTCGAACCCGACCGAGCAGGAGCTCCAGACCCAGCAGCTGAACCGGACGATGCAGTTCATGATGCCGCTGATGATCTTCTACTTCGCGATCATCACGCCGGCGGGCCTGGGGCTGTACTGGTTCGTGTCGAACTGCTTCTCGATCGTGCAGCAGTACTTCGTTACCGGCTGGGGCGGCCTCGGCCGCCGGCCGGCCGTCGCCCCCGCGCCCGGCGGGCCGGCCGGAACCGGCGGGTCGGGAGCGCCGAGCAGGCCCCCCGGGCCGGCCAGATCGACCCTTCCGCCGCCGAGCCGTGCCGCCGCCGGGCGGCAGAGCGCTGGGCGGTCGGCGAAGAGGACGAGGAGGGCAAGGAAATGAGATCTACCGAAGGCCGGGGTCGTACGCTCGACGAAGCGGTGGACGCCGCTCTGATCCAGCTTCGCGAGAGCCGCCGCAACGTCGACGTGAAGATCCTGAGCGAGGGCCCGGAGGAGACGGTCGTCGAGGTGACCGTGATCGAGCACCAGGCCACGGAGCCGGCGCCGGCGGCCGCCACCGGCGACGGCGGGGCGCCGGCCGCCGTGCCATCGGCGGCCGCCGAAGCTGCCCGCGAGATCGTGAGCCAGCTCTTGGCGAAGATGGGCATCCGTTGCCAGGTCGCGTCGCGGACCACCCCCGAGGCGATCGTGGTAGACGTGACCGGTCGCGACCTGGGGATGCTGATCGGCTGGCGGGGCGAGACCCTGCGCGCCCTGCAGACCATGACCAACCTGCTGGCCAGCCGGCGCCTCGGCCCCGACCAGCGGGTCATCGTGGACGTGGAGCGGTACCGCCAGCGCCGCGAGCACACGGTGCGTGAGATCGCCTACCGCGCCGCCCGACAGGTGAAGGCGACCGGCGACCCCATCACCCTCGACCCCATGCAGCCGTTCGAGCGGCGCGCCATCCACCTCGCCCTGGAGGGAGACCCCGACGTGATGACGGTGAGCATCGGTGAGGAGCCGGAGCGCCGCGTGGTGGTCGGTCCTCGGCGGCGACAGGAGGATTGAGCGCGGAGTCGGGCATCGAGCTGATCCGGCACGCCATCGCGCTGACCAACGCGGCGGCGGACGGCGCCGGCGACGAGGAGGTGACGCCCAGCGAGATCGCGGAGGTGATCCGCGACGCGCTGGAGTCGGCCGACGTGGAGCGGGACCAGCGGGTGGTGAGGTATCTGCACGAGGCCCTGGACGCGGTGTCGGACGGGATGCCTCCCGACTACACGGCCATGATCCTCTATTCGGCCCTGGGGCGGCTGCGCGAGCCGTGACCTGCCGCGGAGGGCGGGGTCGGCCGTGGCCCGCCGGCGGGGCTATACTGGCCGTTCATGCGCCCCGCTCCCGATTACCTCAGGCATGAGCTGGCCGGCGGGGCCAGGCTGCTCGCCGCGCCGCTGCCGGACCGCGCCTCCGCCAGTCTGGTCCTGATGCTCGCCGTCGGCTCGCGCTTCGAGGAGGACCGGATCGGGGGCGCCTCTCACTTCATCGAGCACCTGCTCTTCAAGGGCACCCGGCGGCGGCCGACGGCGAAGGAGATCGCCGAGACCATCGAGGGGGTCGGGGGGGTGATGAACGCCTACACCGACAAGGAGCTGACGGCGTACTGGAGCCGGGTGCCGGCGGATCGCATCGAGCTGGCGATCGACCTGATGTTCGACATGGTCTCGGAATCCCGGCTGGCGCCGGAGGACGTGGAACGGGAGCGGATGGTGATCCTCGAGGAGCTCAAGATGTACCTCGACCAGCCGCAGGACTACGTCCACAGCCTCTTCGACCGGCTCATGTGGCCCGGGCACCCGCTCGGCCGGGACGTCATCGGCACCATCGAGTCGGTGTCCGGCACCACCCGCGAGGACCTGGTGCGGTACGTCCAGGGCCACTACTGCCTGCCCAACCTGGTCGTCGGCCTGTCGGGGGCCGTGGACGTCGAGGTCACGAGGACGATGATCGAGTCCCGCCTGACCTTGCCGACGAGCTCGGACGGTCGCACCTATCTCCCGGCGCCGGCGCCCCCGGCGACCCCGGGCGTGGTGCTGCACCGCAAGGACACCGAGCAGGCGCACATCTGCATCGGCACCCGGGCGGTCTCCTACCTCGATCCCGAGCGGTACACGCTGGACCTGCTCAACACCATCCTGGGCGAGGGCATGAGCTCCCGTCTCTTCCTGGAGATCCGGGAGCGGCGGGGTCTCGCCTACGACGTCCACAGCTACGTCAGCAAGCACAGCGACGCCGGCCACTTCGCCGTGTACATGGGCGTGGACCCTGGCAAGGCGGCGGAGGCGGTGCGGGCGGTGATCGACGAGCTACACCGGATCGCCGAGGAGCCGCTGGGCGAGGCCGAGCTGGTCAAGGCCAGGGAGTTCACCAAGGGGCGGCTACGGCTCGGTCTGGAGGGAACCAACTCCCTGGCGACCTGGTTGTGCCAGCAGGAGCTCCTGACCGGTGAGGTCAAGACCGTGGACGAGGTGGTCGCCCTCTACGAGGCCGTGACCGCCGAGAAGGTCCAGAGCCTGGCCGGCCGGCTCCTCGGTCAGCCGCTGCAGATGGCGGTCATCGGGCCGTTCGCCTCCGACGAGCCCTTCCGTTCCGCCGTCGGGGCCTGATCCGAGCCGGAGGCGGGGCGCTCCGGCCCCCCTCGCCCGGCGTCCGCTGCGCCCGCCGGTGGGGAGGGGGCTCAACCGAGCAGGACGCCGAGCAGACCTTGGAGCTCCTCGGAGCTCGCGTAGTGGAAGCTGATCTGGCCTCGGGAGGGGCTGCCGGTCACACTCACCGAGGAGCCGAAGCGCTCCTGCAGCCGCTCGACCAGGCTCGCCATCTCGGGGTCGATGGGTTCCTCCGAGCGACGGTGCCGCCTGGCCCGGACCCGGGGCTCGGTCGGCCGGTACTCCCGCACCCATCGCTCCATCTCGCGCACGGAGAGGTTCCTGGCCAGGGCGACCTTCAGCCCCTGCTCCTGGGCCTCGGGGGTGGGCAGGCCGACCAGGGCGCGGGCGTGCCCGGCGGTGATGGCCCCGGCGGCCGTGGCCGAGAGCACCGCCGGGCAGGCGTTGAGCAGGCGCAGGGCCTGGGTTATGGCCACGCGGTTCTTGCCCAGGCGCGCCGCCGCCTCCTCATGGGTGAGGCCGAACTGGTCGATGAGTCGCTTGATGCCCCGGGCCTCCTCGATCGGGTCGAGGTCCTCCCGTTGCAGGTTCTCGATCAGGCCCAGGAGCAGGCTGTCCTCGGCCTGGGTCTCTCCCCGGACGATGGCCGGGATGCGGTCGACCCCGGCCAGACGGGCGGCTCGCCATCGCCGCTCGCCGGCGATCAGCTCGTAGCCGTCGGGGAGACGTCGGACCAGGATGGGCTGGAGCACGCCGTGCTGGCGGATGGAGTCGGCCAGCTCGCGCAGGGACTCGGCCGGGAAGTGCTTGCGCATCTGTTCCGGCGAGGGCCGGACCTGATCGATGTCGATGAGCTGCGGGAGCCCCGCTCCCTTGCCGTCGCTGCCCGGGGCGATCGGGATCAGGGACTCCAGCCCGCGCCCGAGCGCCGGTCCACGTCGTCGGCTCATCGGTTCATCACCTCCTCGGCGAGCTGGCGGAACGCCTGCGCGCCCCTGCAGGTCGGGTCGTAGACGATGACGGGCTGGCCGTGGCTCGAGGCCTCGCTGATCCGGACGTTGCGCGGGATGAGGGTCTGGTAGAGCTTGTCGGGATAGGCCCGGCGGACCTCGTTGAGGACGTCCCAGGCCAGCGTGGTCCTGGCGTCGAACTGGGTGACGAGGATGCCCGCCAGCTCGAGCCGGGGGTTGAGGTTCATGCGCACCAGCTGGATGGTGTACAGCAGGTGAGCGAGGCCCTCGAGGGCGAAGTACTCCGCCTGGAGGGGGATCAGCACCTGGTCGGCGGCCGCCAGCGCGTTGAGGGTGAGGAGCCCGAGCGAGGGCGGGCAGTCGATCAGGACGTAGCCGAACCCGCCGTCGAGGGCGGTGAGCGCCCTGCGCAGGCGGCCCTCGCGTTCCTCCTGTCCCACGAGCTCGATCTCGGCCCCGGCCAGCGCCACCTGGGAGGGCACCAGGTGGAGGCGCGGGACCGCGGTCGGGGTGGCGACCTCGTCGATGCCGGCCTCGCCCGCCAGCAGGTGATACACGGTCAGCCTGGCCCGGGAGGGATCGATGCCCAGGCCGCTGGTGCTGTTCGACTGGGGATCGAGGTCGATGATGAGCACGTGGGCGCCCCGTTCGGCCAGGGCGGCGCCCAGGTTCATGACCGTCGTCGTCTTGCCCACCCCGCCCTTCTGGTTGGCCACCGCGACGATGCGCGGGGAAGATATCAACAGGTTGGGGTCTACCTGGGGAAACTCGACGACATGTCGTGTCACCGCTGGTACTCCGCTGCGATTCTAGGCCGCGGCCCGGAACCCGGCCGCGGGATCGGGCGCGCCGGCCGCCCCGGCTCCGGCGTCGCCGGGGTCCTGGCGGGGTGGGAAGGGACGACGCGGCATCTGGCTGGCATGGGGCTCAGGTCCGGTCGGGGCCGCCGGCAGCACGGGCGGGGTCGCTCGGCGCCAACCGGCCGGTGAAGTACGCGGCCAGGCTGACCAGGACCAGCCCCACCTCCACGGCCAGAGCGCCGGCCAGCCAGACTCCCCCCACGCCCACGGCCACCAGGGCGTCGTAGACGACGTGGCAGACGATGCTGCTGGTGGTGTTCGTCAGCCGGCGGACCAGGCCGAGGCCCAGGGCCAGGACGAAGACCGCCACCTCGTCGAGGGTGAGCCCGTACTCGGTGTGGAGGGCGGCGAACACCAGGGCGGCCACGAACAGGCCGAGCCGGGGCTGGATGGCGCCGCGAAAGAGCGTCTCCTCGCAGATGCCGGCGGAGAGGGCGAGCACGGCGATGCCACCCGGCCCCCGGAGGTTGCCGAAGAGGCGCTGGTCGACGGCGTCGAGCCGGTGCGCGGTGGCAGGGGTGAGGAGGTGGGTCAGGAAGTCGGCGCCGCTGCCGAAGGCGTAGAAGAGGCCGGCCGCGGCCAGGGCCAGGAGGATCTGCCACGGGCTCGGCCGCACCCATCCCAGGCGGCGTCGGGCCTCACCGAGTGATCGCCGGAGGAAGAGACCCACGCCGCAGAAGGCGGCGAGGAGGAAGGGGACCTCCTGGGCGATCATGTCCGGAACGCCGAGCGGCTGGAAGCCGGCCGGCCGGGTGAGCACGTCGACGGCCAGCTGGTTGGCGAGCTGGTAGCCGACGGTGACCAGGGCCAGGACCAGGGCGGAGGCGTCGAGGGCGCTGTCGGGATCGATGGGCAAAAGGCGCGCCAGCCGGCCCCGGACGCCCCGGCGGGTCACCGCCCCGGCGGCGGCGGCGGTCGCGACCATCACCGCGGCGAAGAGTCCCGGCCTCGGCCCGGCGTGGGCGGGGTCGGCGGCGTAGAGGAGGAAGCCGAGCAGGAAGCCGAGCAGGGCGGCGCTGAGGGCGATCAGGACCAGCACCGGCCAGATCAGGTCGGCCACGGCCGTGGCCGGGCCCTCGGAGCGGCAGCTCCGGCGGCGCTCGTGCCAGTTGGCCAGGAGGATGACCGGGAGGGGCAGCAGCAGGAACCAGTCCTGCGCCAGCGCGGATCCAGCCACGAACAACTCAGCCGTGAAATGTTCCACGTTTTACATTTC
>JAJPKS010000183.1 GCA_021323605.1 Bacillota bacterium
CAGGGGGCGGCCACCGGGGTGGGCGGCATCCTCCGCGACGTGCTGGCCATGGGCGCCCGGCCGGTGGCCCTGCTCGACTCGCTCCGCTTCGGCCCCCTGCCCGAGAGCCGGCGCCACCTCGAGGGCGTGGTGGCCGGCATCGGCGGCTACGGCAATTGCGTCGGGGTGCCGACGGTGGGGGGCGAGATCTACTTCGACGATGCCTACGCCGGTAACCCCCTGGTCAACGCCATGTGCGTGGGCCTGGTACGCACCGATCGCCTGCGCCGCGCCCGGGCCGGGGGTGAGGGCAACCGGCTGGTGCTGGTCGGTTCCCCGACGGGGAGGGACGGCATCCACGGCGCCGCCTTCGCCTCGCTGGAGCTGGACGAGGCCTCGGCCGAGCGGCGGCCGGCCGTGCAGGTCGGCAACCCGTTCCTGGAGAAATGTCTGCTGGAGGCCTGCCTGGAGCTGCTCGACCTCCCGGGGGTAGTCGGTCTCCAGGACCTTGGGGCGGCGGGTCTGACCTCGGCTGTGGCCGAGGTCGCGGCCCGTGCCGGCGCCGGCGCCCGCATCGAGACGACCCGGGTGCCCCGGCGCGAGGCGGGCATGACGCCTTACGAGGTGATGCTCTCCGAGTCCCAGGAGCGCATGCTGGTGATCGTCGAGCCCGGCCACACGGCCGAGGTGGTTCGAGCGTTCGCCAGGTGGGACCTGGAGGCCACGGTGATCGGCGAGGTGACGGCCGACGGCGACCTGAGCGTGCTCGAGGCGGGGACCGAGGTGGCCCGCCTGCCCGTCGCCCTCCTGGTCGGGGGAGCCCCGGCGCGCCGGCTCCATCCCCGGCCGCCCGCCCCGACCCCGCCCGCGGCGCCGGTCCCGCCCCTGGCCGCCGCGGAGGTTCCGGCCACGCTCCTGCGCCTGCTCGCCAGCCCCAACCTGGGCAGCCGGCGGCCCGTGTTCCGCCGCTACGACCACATGGTGGGCAACGCCACCGTTCTTCCCCCGGGCGGCGACGCCGCCGTCCTCCGGGTCCTGGGCACCCGTCTGGGGCTGGCGGTGACCATCGACGGCAACGCCCGTTACTGCCGTCTGGACCCCTTCGTGGGCGCCCAGATCGCGGTCGCGGAGGCGGCCCGCAACCTGGTCGCCACCGGCGCCCGGCCGCTGGCCCTCACCGACTGCCTCAACCTGGGCAACCCGGAGCGACCGGAGGTGGCCTGGCAGCTGGAGCGGGTGGTCGACGGGATCGCGGTCGCCTGTCGGGAGCTCCGGGTGCCGGTGGTGAGCGGGAACGTCAGCCTCTACAACGAGTCGGCCCGGGGTGCCATCGACCCCACCGTGGTCATCGGCATGGTGGGACTGCTCGAGGACTACCGCCGCCGGCTCCCGGCCGGTTTCCGGCGGCCCGGCGACCTGGTGCTGCTGGCGGGGCGGACGGCCGACGACCTGGGCGGCTCCGAATACCAGAGGGTCGTCCAGGGCCGGGTGCAAGGGCCGCCTCCGGTCCTGGACCTGGCCCGCGAACGCGCCGTGCAGGCGCTGGTGCGCGAGGCGGCGGCCCGGGGCCTGCTCCACTCCGCCCACGACGTGGCCGAGGGCGGTCTGCTGGTCGCTCTGGCCGAGTGTTGCCTGTTCGGCGGCCTGGGCTGCCGGGCGGCGCTGAGGGCCGACGGGCTCGAGCTCGCCCCGCTCCTCTTTGGCGAGTCGCAGGGGCGTTTCGTGCTCAGCGCCCACCCCCGGGCGCTGGACCGTCTCCGGGCCCTTGCCGCCCAGCACGGCGTCGAGCTGGCCGTGGTCGGGTCGGTGGGAGGCGAGGCGCTGATACTCGAGGGGCTGGCGGAGGTCCCGCTGGCCGACGCCCGCCGGGCCTGGGAGGAGGCGCTGCATGGCTGATCCGGACGGCGGGGGCCGGAGCGCGGCCGCGAGCCGGCCCGGGGCGACGGACGGGCTTCGTCCCGACCCCTCCGAGGGGCGTTCACGGAGGCTGGAAGGCTGAGATGTGCGGGATCTTCGGCATCCACGGCCGTCAGGTCGACGTCGCCAACCTGACCTACTTCGGGCTCTTCGCCCTCCAGCACCGGGGCCAGGAGTCCGCCGGCATCGCCGTGGGCGACGGGCGCCAGGTCCGCATCCACCGCGGCATGGGCCTGGTCGCGCAGGTCTTCTCGGCAGAGGCACTGGCTCGGCTGAAGGGCTTCGTCGCCATCGGCCACACGCGGTACTCGACCACCGGGGCGAGCCGGGTCGAGAACGCCCACCCGGTGCCCTTCCACCATCCGGTGCTGGGCCCCGGGGCCATCGCCCACAACGGCAACCTGATCAACTCGGACGCGCTGCGCCGCGATCTGGAGGCGGAGGGGGCACGCTTCGAGACCGGCCTGGACACCGAGGTCATGGCCCGGCTCATCGAGCGCACGCACGGGGCCGACTGGGAGGAGGTGCTGCGGCGCGCCTTCGCCAGGATCACCGGCGCCTACTCCTGCGCGGTGCTGACCGGCGACGCGGTCATCGCGCTGCGCGACCCCTTCGGTTTCCGGCCCCTGAGCCTGGGCTTCATCCCCCTGCGCGGCCAGCCGGCCCACGTGGTGGCCTCGGAGACCTGCGCCCTGGACACGGTCAACGCCACCTTCGTGCGCGAGGTCCGCCCGGGGGAGATGGTCATCATGGACGAGCACGGCCTGACCTCGACCCAGTTCCAGGCCTCGGGCCGGCACGCCATGTGCGTCTTCGAGTTCATCTACTTCGCCCGGCCGGACTCCATCCTCAAGAACTGCGAGCTGGAGGAGGCCAGGGTCCGGATGGGCCGGGAGCTGGCCCGTGAGCAGCCGGTGGCGGCCGACATGGTGATCGGGCTCCCCGACTCGGGAACGCCGGCCGCCATCGGCTACGCCGAGGAGTCCGGCATCCCCTTCCGCGAGGGCCTGATCAAGTCCCGCTACATCAACCGCACCTTCATCCAGCCCGACCAGTCCCTGCGCGAGGCGGGGGTGATGCTCAAGCTGAATCCCCTCCGCCGCTCGCTGCGCGGCAAGCGGGTGGTGGCGGTGGACGACTCGATCGTGCGCGGCACCACCTCGCGGCGCATCATCGAGATCCTGCGCGGGGCCGGGGCGCGCGAGGTGCACCTCCGGATCTCCAGCCCGCCCATGCGCTTCCCCTGCTTCATGGGGGTGGACATCGGCTCCACCAAGCAGCTGGTGGCGGCCGGGCGATCGGTGGAGGAGGTCCGCCGGGTCATCGGCGCCGACACGCTCGCCTACCTGTCTCTGGAGGGGCTGATGCGGGCCGTGGGCCGGGGCACCCTGGACGAGTTCTGCCGTGCCTGCTTCGACGGCGCCTACCCGGTGGCGGTGCCGCAGCAGCTGGAGATGGACAAGATGGCCCTGGAGGAACTCCCGCCGAAGCCGAGCGGCGGTCATCCCCGGGAGGGGCTGGCTCCGGCGGCGGCCGGCGCCCTCGTGGAGCACGACCGTGGCTGACGAGGCCCTCCCCGGCGGCGACGGCCTCTCCTACGCTGCCGCCGGGGTGGACGTGGCCGCCTACGCCCGGATGCTGGAGCGGGTCCGGGGCCTCATCGCCGCCACCCAGGGGGCCGAGGTGGTGACCGGGGTGGGCCCCTTCGCCGGGCTCTACCGCCTGCCCAGCGGGGAGCTCCTCGCCGCCTCGGCCGACGGCGTGGGCACCAAGATCAAGGTCGCCATCGCCTGCGGACGGCACCGCGGGATCGGCCACGACCTCGTCAACCACTGCGTCAACGACATCGCGACGGCGGGGGCGCGGCCCCTCTTCCTCATGGACTACTTCGCCGGCGGACGGCTGGAGGAGACCGTGTTCGCCGAGGTGATGACGGGCCTGGTCGAGGCCTGCTCGGCGGTCGGCTGCGCGCTGCTGGGGGGCGAGACGGCCGAGATGCCGGGCGTGTACGCCCTGGGTGACTACGACCTGGCCGGGTTCGTGGTCGGGCGGGTGGAGGCCGGGCGCGAGCGGGAGCCGGTGCGGCCGGGTGACCTGCTCGTCGGCCTCCCCTCCAGCGGCCTGCACACCAACGGCTTCTCGCTCGTGCGCCGGGTGTTCGAAGGCGTCTCCCTGGATCGGGTGGAGCCGGGGCTGGGCCGTCCCCTGGGGGAGGAGCTGCTGGAACCCCATCGCTGCTACCTGCGCCAGCTCCAGTCCTTGCCCTGGAAGGCCGCCGCCCATATCACCGGCGGCGGCCTCCTGGTCAACCTGCCCCGGGCCCTGCCCGAAGACCTGGCGGCCGAGGTCGACCGCTCGTCCTGGGAGGTGCCGCCCATCTTCGAGCTGATCGCCCGTCGGGGCCGGATCTCCGACGAGGAGATGCTGGGAACGTTCAACATGGGCCTGGGAATGGTGCTGGTCACGTCGGAGCCTCTTCCCGACCTGCCGGTGGTGGGCCGGGTCGTGCGGCGATCGGGGGCCCACCGGGTCACGTTCCGCTGAGCGGATGGCCGCCCCGACCCGTCTCGGCGTCCTGGTCAGCGGCAAGGGCTCCAACCTCCGCAACCTGGTCGAGCGCGGCTACCGGGTCGTGGCCGTGGCCACCAACCGTCCCAGCTGCGGCGCCGCCGCCTTCGCCCGGGAGCGGGGCCTGCCCCTGGGCGAGTTCTCCCAGCGCCGCTTCGGATCGGTCGAGGAACGGGACGCGGCCATGCAGGTCTGGCTCCAGGGCCATGGGGTCGAGCTGGTCGTCAACGCCGGCTACGACCGCATTCTCACGCCGGGCTTCGTCGCGGCCTTCCGGGACCGCATCATCAACGTCCATCCCTCGCTGCTGCCGGCCTTCGCCGGCGGCATGGACGCCGTCGAGCGGGCGCTGGCCCGGGGCGTGGCCATCACCGGATGCACGGTCCACGTCGTCACCGAGGAGGTGGACGCCGGGCCCATCCTGGTCCAGGCGGCCGTGCCCGTTCTGCCCGGCGACACCGTCGAGACCCTTCGCGCCCGCATCCAGGCCGAAGAGCACCGAATCCTTCCGGAGGCGATCGAACTCCTTGCCCAAGCGAGCCCTTCTCTCCGTCAGTAACAAGGCCGGGCTGCCCGCCTTTGCGCGCGGCCTCCACCGGCTCGGCTTCGAGCTCTACGCGACCGGAGGCACCCTGCGCACGCTCGAGCAGGCGTCCGTCGACGCCCGTCCGGTGAGCGACCTCACCGGTCTCCCCGAGATGCTGGACGGGCGCGTCAAGACCCTGCACCCCGGGGTGCACGCCGGGCTCCTGGCCCGCCGCGACCTGCCCGAACACCTGCACCAGCTCGAGCAGCGGGGTCTGCGCACGATCGACCTCGTCTGCGTCAACCTCTACCCGTTCGAGGAGACGGCGACCTCGCCCGGGATCAGCCTGGGGGAGGTCCTGGAGCAGATCGACATCGGTGGCCCGGCCATGATCCGCTCCGCCGCCAAGAACCACGCCGACGTCGTGGTGGTGGTCAGGCCGGAGCGCTACACCGACGTCCTCAACGCCCTCCAGGGCGGCGGGGTGGGGACGGCGATGCGCCGCCAGCTGGCCGCCGAGGCCTTCGCCCACACCGCCGCCTACGACGCCCACATCGCCGCCTGGCTGCGCGACCTGCACCGGGAGGAGACGAGCCCCTTCCCGCCCGAGCTGACCGTGGCCGGCAGCCTCGCCCGGAGCCTTCGCTACGGTGAGAACCCGCACCAGCGGGCCGCGTTCTACCGCATCGGGCCCGACCCCGGTGGCCTGGGCTCGGCCCGGCAGCTCCAGGGCGGGGAGCTGAGCTACAACAACCTCCAGGACGCCGCCGCCGCTCTGGCCCTGGTGGCCGAGTTCGACCCCCCGGGGGCGGTCATCGTCAAGCACACGAACCCGTGCGGAGCGGCGGTGGGCGGAGAGCTGGCCGACGCCTACCGCAAGGCCTACGAATGCGATCCACGGTCCGCGTTCGGGGGGGTGGTGGCCGTCAACCGCGAACTCGATGCGGGTACGGCGGAGGAGATCGCGAGCGTCTTCACCGAGGTGGTCGTGGCCCCGGGTGTGCACCCCGAGGCGGCGGCGGTGCTCCAGCACCGCCAGAGGCTTCGCCTCCTGGAGGTGGAGCCGGTGCGCGCTCCCGGCCTCCAGGTGCGGTCCGTCCCCGGGGGGCTCCTGGTGCAGTCCTGGGACGAGCGTGGCTTCGACCGCCGGGCCTGCCGGGTGGTCAGCAAGCGACCGCCGACCGCGGAGGAATGGTCGCAACTGGAGTTCGCCTGGGTGGTGGCCAAGCACGTGAAGTCGAACGCGATCGTGCTGGCCCGGGATCTGGCCGCGGTCGGCGTGGGCGCCGGCCAGATGAGCCGGGTGGAGGCGGCCCAGCTGGCGGTCCAGCGGGCGGGCGACCGGGCTCGCGGAGCGGTGATGGCCTCGGACGCCTTCTTCCCCTTCCCCGACGCGGTCGAGGTGGGTCTGGCGGCCGGGGTCACGGCCATCATCCACCCCGGCGGCTCGATCCGTGACCCGGAATCGGTGGCCGCCGCCGACCAGGCGGGGGCGGCCATGGTGGTGACCGGAGAGCGTCACTTCCGGCACTGATCGGCGGGCGCCGCCGGCAGAGGTGTGGTTGGTATGGTCCTGTCATCAAGCTGGCGGTGAGTTCCGGCGCCGGCCACGCGCCCGAGCCGGGGGGCGCGGTGATCGTGCGCTACGACCCCTCCTGGCCGCTGCGCTTCGTGGTCGAGCGAGCGCGGTTGCAGGGCGCGCTCGGGCGGCACGCCCTGGCCATCGAGCACGTCGGGAGCACGGCGGTCCCCGGGCTGAGCGCCCGGCCGATCATCGACATCGCGGTCGCCCTGCCCGGCCTGGCCGTGGCCGCCGAGGCCGTCGCCCGGTTGCAGCGGATCGGCTACGAGCGGGACCCGCTGGAGGACCTCGAGGATCGTTTCCTGATGCGTCGCGCGGACGGGCCGGCCCGGGCCTTCCACGTCTCCCTCACCGCCTTCGGCACCGGCTCGTGGCGCCGCATGCTCTGGTTCCGCGACCGGCTCCGAAGCGACCGGGCGCTGACCCGCGAGTACGAAGAGCTGAAGCAGCGCCTGGCCGCCGGCCCTCCGGACCCCCGGTCCTACGCGGCGGCCAAGGAGGACTTCTTCCGCCGACTGGTCGAGACCGAGGGGACCGGGGGGCCGGACCCTGGCGGCTGAGGGCGGCCGGGTCCGCCTCTGGTACACTCGCCGCGTACGGTCCTTTAAATCCGGTCCGGTGAGGCCGGGAAGGAGGTGTTTTCATGGCCGTCGGTGATGTGGCGCGACGATCCCCGGCCGGGCCTGGCGTCCGCCCCCCGTCACCCGACCTGGAGCCGCCGCTGCGGCACGTGATCGAGGCCCAGCAGTTCTCGCCCGACCTGCTGGAACGGATCTTCGAGCGGGCCGAGGGCATGCGGCGGCACCCCGGCCGCTTCGCCGGCCGGTTGCGGGGCCGGATCATGGCCGCCCTCTTCTACGAGCCCTCCACCCGGACCCGGCTCTCCTTCGAGGCGGCCATGCTCCGCCTGGGGGGCCAGACCATCGGGACCGACAACGCCCGTGAGTTCTCCAGCGCGGCCAAGGGCGAGACCCTGGAGGACACCATCCGGGTCGTGGCCGGCTACGCCGACGTGATCGTGCTCCGGCACCCGGAGGAGGGGGCTGCGGCTCGCGCCGCCGCGGTCAGCGACGTCCCTCTGATCAACGCCGGCGACGGCAAGGGCCAGCACCCGACCCAGGCCCTGCTCGACCTCTACACCATCCAGCGCGAGCTGGGCCGCCTGGACGGGATCCGTGTGGCCATGGTCGGTGACCTGGCCAACGGGCGTACCGTCCACTCGCTCGCCTACCTGCTGAGCCGGTACCGCGGCGTGCGCATGTGGTTCGTGGCCCCGCCCGAGGTGGCCATGCGCCCCGAGGTCAAGGCCCACCTGGACGGGCTCGGGGTGCCCTGGGCGGAAACCCAGGACCTGGAGGCGGTGCTGCCCGAGGTGGACGTCGTCTACCAGACGCGGATCCAGCGGGAGCGCTTCGCCGACCCTGCGTCGTACCCGGCGCTCGAGGGGCGGTACGTCATCGGCCCGACCCAGATGGGGCGTCTCGGCCCACGGGCGATCGTCATGCATCCCCTTCCCCGGCTGAACGAGATCGACCCGGCCGTCGACCCCGACCCGCGGGCGGCCTACTTCCGCCAGGCTCGCAACGGGGTGCAGATCCGGATGGCGCTCCTGGACATGGTCCTGTCATGAACGCCCCACCCCAGCGGATACCCCGGGCCCGAGGTCGCCTCAAGGCGCAGGTGATGGACGCCGAGGCCATGCGCCGCTCCCTCATCCGAATCGCCCACGAGATCGTGGAGCGGAACCGGGGGGTGGAGGGCCTGGTCCTGGTCGGCATCATCTCCAAGGGCGATGCCCTGGCCCGCCGCCTGGCGGCGAAGCTGTCCGATCTCGAGGGCGTGCCCGTGCCCGTGGGTTCGATCGACACCGCGGGCCACCGCGACGACGGGCGTCCACTGGCGCCGGGCCGGCCCTCGTCGACGGTGCCCGGCGTGGCCGACCGCACCGTCGTCCTGGTGGACGACGTGATCCACCACGGCCGCACGGCGCGGGCCGCGATGGAGGCCCTGATCGAGTTCGGGCGCCCGCGCGCCATCCAGCTCGCGGTCCTGATCGACCGCGGGCACCGGGAGCTGCCCATCCGTCCCGACTACGTGGGCAAAAACGTGCCCACCTCGGAGTCCGAGAGGGTCGAGGTGTGCCTCCAGGAAGTCGAGGGTCTGGACGCGGTGCTGATCCTGGCATGAAGGACGATCCCGAGCCCCGATACGCGGCGCTGGTCCTGGAGGACGGCCGTCACTTCGTCGGCCGGTCCCTGGGCGCGCACCGGCTGGGCCAGGGCGAGGTGGTGTTCAACACCGCCATGACCGGGTACCAGGAGGTGCTCACCGACCCCTCCTACGCCGGTCAGATGCTGTGCATGACCTACCCGCTCCAGGGCAACTACGGCACCCGCCCCGGCGACGCCGAGTCCGGCCGGGCCTGGGCCCGCGGCTTCATCGCCCGCTGGGCCTGCCCCCGGCCCTCGCACCACTCCTCCGTCGCCTCCCTGGACGAGTACCTGAAGCAGCAGGGCGTGCCCGGCATCAGCGAGATCGACACCCGCGCCCTGACCCGCCACCTCCGCGACCACGGCGCGCTGCGGGCCGTGCTCTCCCACGAGCCCGAGCCGCCGGCGCCGGCGCGCCTCGCCGAGCTGCACGAGCTGGCCCGCCGGGTCACGCCCCTCTCCGAGCAGGACCTGGTGGCCGAGGTCTCCCGGCGCACCACCGTGGAGTGGCTGGAGCCGCTGCCGCCCGAGCTGCGGCAGCGCGACCACGCCGACGGCCGCGGGCTGACCATCGCCGTCGTCGACTACGGCGTCAAGTCGAACATCCTGCGCTCGCTGCGGGAGCGCGGCTGCCGGGTGGTCGTGCTCCCCCACACCGCGACCTGGGAGACGGTGACGGCGCTGGAGGCCGACGGCCTGCTCCTGGCCAACGGGCCGGGCGATCCGGCGGTGCTGACCGGACCGGTGGAGCTCTGCCGGAGCGCGATCGGCCGCATCCCCCTGCTCGGCATCTGCCTCGGGCACCAGATCCTGGGCCTGGCCATCGGAGGGACGACCTCCCGGCTCCCCTTCGGCCATCACGGCGCCAACCATCCGGTCAAGGACCTGGTCAGCGGTCGGGTGCGCATCACCAGCCAGAACCACGAGTTCCAGGTGGACGCGGCCAGCCTTCCCGAGAAGGGCGGCTTCTTCATCAGCCAGGTCAACCTCCACGACGGCTCGGTCGAGGGGCTCGCCCACCGCTCCCTCCCCGTCTTCAGCGTGCAGTACCATCCCGAGGGCTGCCCCGGGCCGACCGACAACCACCACGTCTTCGACCGCTTCGTCGAGACCGTGCGCGCCCACCGGCGAACCGCGTGGGCGGTGTCCGGCCTCCAGACGGTGGGGGGCGGAGCACCCACCGGCCCCTCGGCCCGGCCGGCACGGCCCCGCAAGGTGCTGATCATCGGCTCGGGACCGATCGTGATCGGCCAGGCGGCCGAGTTCGACTACGCCGGGACCCAGGCCTGTAAGGCCCTCCGCGAGGAGGGCGTGACGACGGTACTGGTCAACTCCAACCCGGCCACGATCATGACCGACGAGGAGGTGGCGGACCGCGTCTACGTCGAGCCCCTCACCGTCGAGTGCCTGGAGCGGATCATCGAGCGGGAGCGCCCGGACGCGGTCCTGCCCACCCTGGGCGGGCAGACCGGCCTCAACCTCGCCGTCGATCTCCACCGAAGGGGTGTGCTGGCGCGCCACGGGGTCAGATTTCTGGGCGCCGACGCCGAGGTGATCCGCCGAGCCGAGGACCGCGAGGCCTTCAAGCAACTGCTGCTCGAGATCGGCGAGCCAGTGCCCCCCTCGCGGGTCTGCCGGTCCCTGGACGAGGCGCGGTCGTTCGCGGCCGAGATCGGGCTGCCGCTGGTGGTGCGCCCCGCCTACACCCTGGGGGGCACCGGGGGCGGGTTCGTCACCACCGAGGCGGAACTGGCCCGGGTGGTGCGCGGCGGTCTCGAGGCCTCACCCATCCACCAGGTGCTGATCGAGCGCTCGCTCTGGGGCTGGAAGGAGCTCGAGTACGAGGTGATGCGGGACGCGGCCGACACCTGCATCACCGTCTGCAACATGGAGAACCTGGACCCGATGGGGGTCCACACCGGAGACTCGATCGTGGTGGCGCCGGCCCAGACGCTCTCCGACCGCGACCACCAGATGCTCCGCTCGGCGGCCCTGCGCATCATCCGAGCCCTGGGCATCGAAGGCGGCTGCAACATCCAGTTCGCCCTCGACCCGGCCTCTTCCACCTACTACGTGATCGAGGTCAACCCCCGGGTCTCGCGCTCCTCGGCGCTCGCCTCCAAGGCCACCGGCTACCCGATCGCGCGCGTGGCCGCCAAGGTGGCGGTGGGGCTGCGCCTGGACGAGATCCGAAACCAGGTCACCGGGCGGACCTTCGCCGCCTTCGAGCCGGCGCTCGACTACGTCGTGGTCAAGATCCCGCGCTGGCCCTTCGACAAGTTCGCGGACGGCGACCGCCGCCTGGGGACCCAGATGAAGTCGACCGGCGAGACCATGGCCATCGAGCGCACGTTCGAGGCCGCCCTCGACAAGGCCCTGCGCTCTCTGGAGCAGCGACCTCCGGCCGGGACCGAGCTGGAGGACCCGCGGCTGATCGAGCAGCCCGACGACCGCCGCCTCTTCGCCCTGCTGCACCGGCTCCGGGCCGGGGCCGCACCCGAGGAGCTGGCCCGGCGAAGCGGCATCGACGTCTGGTTCCTGGAGCGCATGCGCGAGCTGGTGCACACGCCACCGGCCGACCGCCGCCCGGTGACCTACAAGCTGGTCGACACCTGTGCCGGCGAGTTCGAGGCCGCCACCCCCTACTACTACTCCTGCCACGAGGAGGAGAGCGAGGTCGCGCCCGCCCCCGGCCCCTCGGCCCTGGTGATCGGCTCCGGCCCGATCCGGATCGGCCAGGGCATCGAGTTCGACTACTGCTCGGTGCACGCCGCCCGGGCGTTGCGGGAGGCCGGCGTACGCGCGGTCATGGTCAACTCCAACCCGGAGACGGTCTCGACCGACTTCGACACCTCCGACCGCCTCTACTTCGAGCCGCTCGACGCGGCCTCGGTCGAGGCGGTGGCGCGCACCGAGCAGGTGGCGGGTGCGATCGTGCAGTTCGGGGGCCAGACCGCGGTCAACCTGGCCCAGCCCCTGGCCGAGCGCCGGGTGGAGATCCTGGGCTCCTCGGTGGAGGCGATCGACCTGGCCGAGGACCGGCGGCGCTGCTGGGCGGCGCTGCGGGCGGCCGGGATCCGCCAGCCGCTCGGCGCCGCCGCCGGCTCGGTCGAGGAGGCGCTGGCCATCGCCGGGGAGATAGGCTACCCGGTGCTGGTGCGCCCCTCCTACGTGCTGGGCGGCCGGGCGATGGAGATCGTGCGCAACCCCGACGAGCTCCGGCGTTACGTCGAGCGAGCCCGGGCCGCGCTCCCCCGGGGCACCATCCTGGTGGACCAGTACCTGATGGGGGTGGAGGTCGAGGTGGACGCCGTCTCCGACGGGGAGACGGTGGTCATCCCCGGCATCATGCAGCACGTCGAGCGGGCCGGCGTCCACTCCGGCGACTCCTTCGCCGTCTACCCCGCGCCGGACCTCGAGCCTGCCGAGCAGGGGGAGGTGGTCGAGGACACCATCCGCATCGCCCGCCATCTGGGGCTGCGCGGCCTGGTCAACGTGCAGTACGTGGTCCACCGGGGACGGGTCTACGTCCTGGAGGTGAACCCGAGGGCGTCGCGCACGGTGCCGATGCTCTCCAAGGTCACCGGGGTGCCCATGGTCCGCCTGGCCACCCGGGTCATGCTCGGACGTCGCCTGGTCGACCTGGGCTGGCGGACGGGCCTGGTCCCCCCGAGGCCGCTGGTGGCGGTCAAGGCCCCGGTGTTCTCCATGAGCAAGCTCCCCGCCGTCGACTCCTACCTCGGACCCGAGATGAAGTCGACCGGGGAGGTGATGGGGATCGGCCGGACCCTGCCGGCGGCGCTGGGGAAGGCCTTCATGGCCGCCGGCATCGCCATCCCCCGGCGGGGCCGGGCGCTCCTGACCATCGCCGACCCCGACAAGCCGGAGATGTTCCCGATCGTCTCCCGGCTGGTCGAGCTCGGCTACCACATCCACGCCACCGAGGGCACGGCGGCGGCCCTGCGCCGCGCCGGCTTCTCCCCTGACACGGTGGGCAAGATCGGCGAGCCCGGTCGGACCGTCCTGGAGCTGATCGAGGAGGGAAGAGTGAACCTTATCGTCAACACCATGACCGGGATCGCCGAAGGGGGGTCGGGGAGCGGGGACGGCCTCCCGCCCCTGCGCGACGGCTTCGAGATCCGGCGGGCCGCCGCGGAGCGGCGCATCCCCTGCCTCACCTCGCTCGACACCGCCAGCGCGCTGGTGGAGTCGGCCGTGCGCGCCGACGCCGCGTTCGAGGTGCGGACGCTCGACGAGTGGCGCCTGGGAAGGGGCTGATGCACGACCTCCAGGCACCCCTGGTCGGCCGGCGACGGGTCGCCCGGGACGCCTTCGTGCTGGGTTTCCGGGCCGGCCCGATCGCCCGCGAGGTGCGGGCCGGACAGTTCGTGAACGTGCTCCTGCGGCCCGGCCCCCTGCTCCGCCGGCCGTTCAGCGTCCACCGGACCGAGGGCGAGATCGTCGAGCTGGTGCTGAGGGCGGTCGGGGAGGGCACCGGCCGCCTCCTCGAGCTGCGCGAGGGCGACCGGGTCGGCCTGCTGGGGCCCCTCGGCCGCGGCTTCGCGCTCGATCCCTCGGCCGGACGGGTGACGCTGGTGAGCGGCGGCCTGGGCGTGGCCCCGATGCCCATGGCGGCACGTCAGGCCAGGGCGATGGGACTCCACGTCTGCTGGGTGCACGGCGCCCGGACGGCGGCCGACCTCTGCTCGGAATGGGAGGGTGACGAGATCTGCTGGGCGACCGAGGACGGCTCGCGGGGGGTGCGGGGGACCGCCCTTGAGGCGGTGCCCGAGCCCGCCGGCCAGGTGCTGGCCTGCGGTCCCCTCCCCATGCTGGCCGCCCTGGCCCGGCGCTGGCCGGAGGCCCAGGTGGCGGTGGAGACGGTCATGGGCTGCGGCACCGGCGTCTGCCTGGGCTGCGCCGTTCCCCTCACCTCCGGGGTCTACACGCGGGCCTGCACCGAAGGGCCCGTGTACCGGGCCGGCGCGGTCGCGTGGGAGCGGCTGCCGGCACCCGCCCACGCCGGGTGGGAGACATGAGCGACGCCCGGGACGGCCTCACCCCGGCCGGGCCCCTGGAGGTCGGGGGCGTGCACCTCGCCACCCCGGTGATGGCGGCCTCGGGCACCTTCGGGTTCGGCACCGAGGTCCCGCTCTGCGACCGCCGGGCGCTGGGCGGGATGGTGTGCAAGGGGATCTTCCTCGAGCCCCGGGCCGGGGCCCCGCCGCCGCGCATCGTGGAGACGCCGAGCGGCATGCTCAACGCCATCGGCCTCCAGGGGCCGGGGGTCGAGACCGTGATCCGGGAGTACGCCCCCCTCTGGGCGACCTGGCCCTTCCCGGTCCTGGTCAACCTGAACGGCGAGACGGTGGAGGAGTACGCCGAACTGGCCGCCCGCCTGGACGGGGTCGCCGGCGTCTCCGGGCTGGAGGTCAACATCTCCTGCCCCAACGTGGAACGGGGCGGAATGCTCTTCGGCCAGGACCCGGATCTGGCCGCGGCCGTGACCGCGGCCGTGCGCGTCCGCACCCGGCTGCCGGTCTGGGTCAAGCTGACCCCGGCCGCGGGCGACATCTCGGCCGTGGCCCGGGCCTGCGAGGAGGCCGGGGCCGACGCCCTCTGCGCGGTCAACACCTTCGTGGGCATGGCCCTCGACGTCCGAACCGGCCAGCCCCGCCTCGGCTTCCGCACCGGGGGTCTCTCCGGTCCCGCCATCAGGCCACTCGCGGTCTACCTCGCCCACCGGGTGGCACAGGCGGTGCGGATCCCGGTGATTGGGATCGGCGGCATCACCCGCCCCGAGGACGCGCTCGAGTTCCTGCTCGCCGGCTGCCGGGCGGTCCAGGTCGGCACCGCCACCTTCGTCGACCCCAACGCCATCGGCCGGGTGGTGGAGGGACTGCGCCGCCGGTCCACCCCGGACGGCGCTCCACCCGGCCACCGGCTCAGGCCGGCGTGAACGCCCGGTGCTGGCGGGATGGCCGTGCGGGCGGTCGGACGGTGACCGAGCCGTCGGCCAGGCGTCCCGGCCCGATCGCGGGCCGGCGTCCGGGGGGCTCACCGCTCAGGGAGCGTCGGGCTCAGCCCGCCCCCGCTCGCACGATCTCCAGATCGGTCCTGGCGAAGTCGTTGCCGAGGCAGAGCAGCGCTCGTCCGCCAGTTTCGCCGTCGCGTGGGTGAGGCAGTCTCCGAAGGTTCGAGCCCGCGGGATGTCGACCCCTGCCGGAGCGCTGGAAGGCCTCGATGGCAAGGATGACGTGCGGCTCCGTGAACGGATCACGATCAACTCGGCCCCGCTGACGAGGCGGGCCAGGGGCGTGCGTCCCCGCACGCCAACCTGGCCGTCAGGACGGTGCCGGTCTCTGCCAGCGTCGAGGCGCCGACGCCGGTGGGAGGTGATTCCGAGGGTCGGTCGAGCACCCACTCACGTCCCGGCTCACCCAGGACGAGAGCAATGAGCGCTGAGCTGTCGACGATCAGGCTCCGTCCGGGCCATAGCCGAGGATCGTCTCCCCATCCTCACGGCCGAGGGGGGCGCCAGGGACGTCCTCAGGAACCTGAGGCCAGACCTCGTGCTCCAGGAAGCGCCGGAGGCTGGCGCGACGATCACGCCGAGCCGCCTTCAACGCGAGCCGCTCCCTGCGTTCTCGTAGCCCGACCTTGACCGCGCGGGTCTTCGTTTCCCGGGCGAGGGCCGCGACCTCAGCGGCGAGCCGCTCCGTCTCGGGACCCTTGATGCTCAAGGGCGTTGATATCCAATTGCTCGAATGGATCAACCGCCACGGGCGTGAGCGATGCAGAGACACAGCCCGTCCGGCGGCGGGCGGCCGCTCAGGGACGCAGCACGAGCTTCCCCATCGATCCCCGGCCGAGCAGGAAGCGGTGCGCCTCCGCCGCCCCGGCCAGGGGGAAAGCGCGCCCCAGCGGCGGCCGGACCCGCCCCTGCCGCAGCAGCTCCACCGCCGGCGCGACCAGCGCCGCCGCCCGGTCGGGCTCCAGGCGCCGGAATTCCCCGAAGCTGAAGCACATGACGCCGACGTTGCGCCGGCGCAGCTCGCCGAACCCGGGGATGGCGGGAGCCGTCCCCGAGGACGCCCCCAGCAACACGACCCGGCCGAGCGGGCGGGTGACCGCCAGGGCGTGGGCAAAGGCCTCGCCGCCCACCCCGTCGACGACCACGTCGACGGCGGGGAAGGGCCCCTCGTAGCCGACGGCGTCGTCGGCGCCCTGACGACGGGCGAAGGCCCGCTTCTCCGGCGTCGAGGCCACCGCCACCACCCGGCCGGCGCCCAGCGCCCTGGCCATCTGGACGGTGGCCGAGCCCAGGCCGCCGGCGCCGGCCGTGACCAGGACCGACTCACCCGGACGCAGGCGGGCGACTTCATGGAGCGCCAGCCACGCCGTCAGCGTCACCAGCGGCCAGGCGCCGGCCTCCTCCAGGTCCATCCCGTCGGCGGGGAACAACCAGCGGCGGTCCACCGCCGCCAGCTCGGCGTAGGCCCCGGCCCGGACCAGTCCCAGCACCGGCCTCCCGGTCGCCACCTCCTCGCCGGCCAGCTCCAGACCGGGCACCAGCGGCGGCGGGGGCGAGGCGTGGTAGCGCCCCGAGGCAGCCAGCGTGTCGGCGAAGTTGACCCCCGCCGATCGGACCCGGACCAGCACCTCACCCTCCCCCGGCTCGGGATCGGGCACCTCCCGCAGCTCCAGCACCTCCGGCCCGCCCGCGCGGGCGGCGACGATCGCCCTCATGCCGTCAGTTTGCCCCAGGCCGGCGGCCCGGGTGCCGGCCTCCCACCGGTGCCGAACCCGAGACCAGGGGCGGGCTGGATTACGATCGGGGGGTGGCTGCCGCACGGGCGGGGACCCGACCGGCGATGCTGTTCGATCTCGACGGCACCCTGGTCGACTCGGTCTACCAGCACGTGCTGGCCTGGCGGGAGGCGCTGGCCGGCGTGGGGATCGACCTCTCCGTGTGGCGCATCCACCGCCGGATCGGGATGAGCGGGGGTCTGTTCGTCAACGCCCTCCTCCGCGAGACGGGCCGGGTCCTGGAGCCGGAGCAGATCCGCGACCTGCAGGAGGCCCACGTGCGCCTCTACCAGGAGCAGCTGGCCCGGGTGAAGCCCCTGCCCGGGGCCCGGCGCCTGCTCGACCGCCTCACCGATCTGGGCGTGCCCTGGGCGATCGCGACCAGCGGCAACCGCGCCTCCGCCCTGGCCACGCTCGACATCCTGGGCCTGGCGCCGGAGGTGGTGGTCACCCGCGAGGAGGTGGAGCACGCCAAACCCGACCCCGACCTCTTCCTGACCGCGGCGGCCCGGCTCGGCGTCGACATCGCCGAATCGGTGGTGATCGGCGACAGCGTGTGGGACCTGCTGGCCGCGCAGCGGGCCCGAGCCCTGGGCGTGGGCCTGCTCTCGGGCGGCTACGGACGCGAGGAGCTGGAGCGGGCGGGGGCATACCGCGTCTACGAGGACCCGGCCGATCTGGAGCGACACCTGGACGAGGTCGGCGTGCGCGCCGAGGTCGTCTCGCCGGAGCGGTGAGGGCGGTCCGAGTCGGCCACGTGGGCCGCGGCGGTGCGCCTCCGCCGGCCGCGTAAGCTGGATGGAGATGTCGCGGGCGTGCGACAAGAACACACCCGACGCCAGGCCGCGACCGGGGCGCGACCACCACCGGCCGGGCGCGGTCCGATCCGGTCCGGGCGCCGAACCGCCGAGGGGGAGTCGATGACGATGACCGAGATCGGCCTGTGGTTCCTGACCGGCTATGCGATCGGCTCGGTGCCGGTGGGCTTCCTGGTCGGCCGGCTACAGGGGATCGACATCCGGCGCTACGGCACCGGGAACATCGGGGCCTCCAACGTCTGGCGCAACCTCGGCTTCCTGCCCGCCGCCCTGGTCGGCCCCCTGACCTTCGCCCAGGGGGTGGGTCCGGCCTGGGCGGCGGCCTGGCTCACCGGCTCACCCTGGAACGTGGCCGGGGCCGCGGTCGGGTCGGTGGTGGGCTACGGCTGGTCCTTCCTGCTCCACTTCCACGGCGGGTCCGCGGTCGGGACCGCCACCGGGGCCCTGGCCGCCATCTCCCCGCCGGGCCTGGTCCCGCTCCTCGGCCTCTACGCGATGGGTGGGGTCCTGCGCCAGCCGGCGCCGGGGGTGTTGCTGGGGCTGATCTCGTTCGTGGTCTACATGGTGGTCAGCCGGCGCCCGACCCAGCTGCTGGCGGCGAGCGCCCTGATCGTCGGCCTGGTGGTCCTGAAGCGCCTGGACGGCGTCCTCGACGACCTCCGCACCGGCGACCGGGCGGCACGGATCCTGGTCGGCCGGCTGCTCTTCGACCGGCGGCCGGGGCAGCGACTGACCGGGCGCAACGACTGATCCAACACCGGTGCCGCCGGGCTGCAGGTCGAACTCCCACCGACCGAGGCCGGACCCGGCTTCGGCTACCGGCGGGGGTCGACCACCACCTTGCCCACGCCCTCGGGCTGGAGCAGCAGCTCGAAGGTCTCCGGCACCTCCTCCAGCGAGACCCGCCGGGTCACGATGCTCCCGATCTCCGGCCTCGTCTCCAGCAGGCGGATCGCGGTCTCGAACTCCTCCAGCCGGGAGTTGATGCTGCCGGCCACGGTGATCTCCCGAGTGATCCAGAAGACGGGGATCACGGGCACCTCGGCGATGGCGATCCCCAGCAAGACCACGCCGCCGCCGGGAGCGGCCAGGTCGATGGCCTGCTGGAGCGCCTCCGGCCGCCCCGAGCACTCGAGGACCAGCGGGACGGGGTCCAGCTCCGCCCGGGCATCGCTCGCCCGGCCGAACACGGCCTCGGCACCAAGGCCTCGGGCCAGATCCCGGCGCAGCTCGACCGGGTCCACGCCGTAAACCCGCCGGGCTCCGCACCAGCGCAGCGCGGCGCAGGCCAGGAGCCCGATCGAGCCGAGGCCGAGCACGATCGCGTCGTGGTCGCGGACCGATCCCAGCCGTCCGATGCCGTGCAGGGCCACCGAGAGTGGCTCGGCCAGACAGGCCACCTCCGGACTCAGTCCGGGCGGCAGCCGCCACAGCCGCCCGGCCGGCGCGACCAGCAGCTCGGCGTACCCGCCCGGTCGGACGGACCCGCTCCCGGTCAGGGACTCGATGCAGCGATGGTAGTCGCCCGAGCGGCACTGGTCGCAGGTGCCGCACCCCGCGCTCGGCGTCAGCGCCACCGGATCACCCGGCCGCCAGCCCTCCACCCCCGGGCCGACCGCCTCCACCGTTCCCGCCACCTCGTGTCCCGGCACGCCGGTGAAGAGCCCGCGTTTGTAGGAGCTGAGGTCCGAGCCGCAGATCCCGCAGGCCACGACCCGGACCAGCAGCTCACCCGGCCCGGGCTCGGGCGGCGCCAGCTCGACCACCTCCAGGTGGTGCTCCTCGACCTGGGTGACGGCCCGCACGGCTACATCAGCTCCATCTCGGCGACCACCCTGAGCAGTGCGCACTGCACCTCAGGGTCCGTCTCCACGTTGATCACCGCCGGCAGACCGCTGAGGTGGGCGCGCCGGAGCGCCGGACGCAGCTCGTCGGCCCGGGTGACGTGCTCGGCGTGGGCGCCGAAGGCCCGGGCGAGATGGTCGTAGCGGCTGAACCCCAGCTCCGCCGCCACCCGCGGCCCCTCGTACTCGCGGCTGCGCTCGAACTCGTGGCGAACGTCACCCCAGCCGGCGTTGTTGGAGACCACGATCGTCACCGGGAGCCCGTGACGCACCGCGGTGTCGATCTCCATGGCGGAGAGTCCGAAGGATCCGTCGCCGACGAAGGCGAAGACGGGCTCGTCCGGCCGGGCGGCTCTGGCCGCCAGCGCAAAGGGCACGCCGACCCCCAGCGAGCCCAGAGCCGTGGTCGTGGAGAGGAACCGCCCCGGACGCTCGGCCGGGAAGTAGGCCAGCGCCCAGGCCAGGGCGTCGCCGCCGTCGGCCACCAGGGTCACCTCGTCGCCCGCCACCTCGCGGGCGAAGCGGGCCACCTCGCGGGCCACGGCGCCGGCGTGCAGCCGCGTCCCCTCGTGCCCGTCGACCTGTCCGTCCCACCCCGCCCGGGCGCTGGCAACGTAGGCCTTCGCCTCCTCGAGCCAGCTCCGGCGGCGCTCCGCCCCCTCCGCGGCGTCGCTCCAGTTCTCGGTCAGGTCGGTCACGACGCAGGCCACGTCGCCCACCAGAGCGAGGTCGGGACGACGGTTGCCGCCCAGGCCGTCGGCGGTGACGTCCACCTGGATCACCCGCTGCTGGGCGCCGAACAGGGGCGGACGTCCATAGCCGAGGTTGGCGTTGAAGGCGCTGCCCAGCACCAGCACCACGTCGGCCGCCACCAGCGCGATCCCGCCGTGCACCAGGCTCCCCAGGCACCAGGGATGGCTGTCGGGCACCAACCCTCGGGCGGAGCTGGTGGTGGTCACGGGGATGCCCGCGACCTCGCAGAAGCGCCGGATGGCCTCGCCCGCGCCCGACCAGAACGCCCCGCCGCCCGCAACCACGATCGGCCGCTCCGCCGAGCGGAGCCATTCCACGGCCCGGTCGACGTCGGGCCGGGGGGCGGTGGAGCGGGGGATCGGGGAGGGGAACCCCTCGGGACCGTCCGGCGGCACCCCGCGGGCGGCCAGCACGTCGGCCGGGAGCTCGAGGTACACGGCGCCGGGCCGTCCCGCCCGGGCCCGGTACAACGCCTCGGCCACGTAGCGGGGCAGGCGATCGGTCTCGTAGCACGCCGCCGCCCACTTCACCCCGGGAGCGGCGATCGAGATCTGGTCGAGGTCGGAGACCGCCCCTCGCCCCGCCATCCTGAGCCCGCTCCGCCCGCCCAGCAGCACCGTCGGCACGTTCCAGACCCCGGCGTCGAAGAGCCCGCTCAGCGAGTTGGTGAAGCCCGGTCCCGCCGTCACCACCGCCACCCCCGGGCGGCCGGTGGCCAGGGCCCAGCCCTCGGCCGCGAACGACGCCGCCCCCTCGTGGCGGGTGTCGACGACCCGGATACCGAGGGGGACGCAGGCGTCCAGCAGGCTCATCACGTGACCGCCCGCCAGCGCGAACACGGTCTCGACGCCGGCCGCCTTCAGGGCCTCGGCGACGAGCCGGCCACCGCTGGAGGCCGCCGGACGGCTCCCCGCCTCGGCTGGCGCCGGGTGGACGAACTCGGACATGATGACCGCCTCCTCCTCGACACGACGTGAGCTCGGGCACGCCCCCGAGCCGTGCAGTTCAGCATGCCACAGGGCCCCGGCCGCCCCGACGGCATCGGGCCGCACCGGAGGTGGCCGACGTTCTACCCTTGGCCCGTGTCGGCCGCCGCCCCCGCCGACCTCTCCGGTCGCCGCCTGGCGCTGCTCAACGTCCTCTGGTTCGCCACCAACTTCCAGACCGCAGCCCTCCTGCCCGTGGTGGTCCCGGCCCAGATCCTGCTCTTCGTCGCGCCGGGGACGGTGGGCAGCGCCGAGCAGGCGAGCTACCTGGGCTGGCTGGGCGCCGCCGCGGCGCTGGTGAGCATCGCCGTCCAGCCGACGGTGGGGATGCTCTCCGACCGGACCGCCTCCCCCCTGGGCCGGCGCCGGCCGCACGTCGCCTGGGGGACCGTGGTGCAGGTGGCCGGCTCCGCCGGCCTCATCTGGGCGAACGACCCGTGGACCTTCGCCCTCTCCCTCCTGGTGCTGCAGGTGGGCAACAACGCGGCCCAGGCTGCGTACCAGGGCCTGTTCGCCGACCTGGTGCCGGCCCGGCAGCGCGGAGCCGCCTCGGGCTTCTTCGGCCTGATGACCATCCTGGGCAACGCCGCCAGCTTCGGGCTGGCCCTGGCCCTGCTGGGCTCGGCCACGGCGGCGCACCCCAGGGCCCTGACCCGGGGAGCGGCCGCCTACTACCTGGTGACGCTGCTGACCCTGGCGGCGACCTGCGGGCTGCTGACCGCGACCGTGCGCGAGCCGCTGGCGCCGCCGCGGCGGCGGAGTCGGGCGGGGTGCGCGCCCTCCTGGCCAGGTGGACGGAGCCGTGGCGCCATCGCAACTACGCCTGGGTCTTCATCGCCCGTTTCTCGTTCATCGTCGGCCTGACCCTCTTCCTGACCTTCATCGAGTACTACTTCGCCCGGGTGGCCCACGTGAGCAGCTACGTCCAGGCCACGGCCGCGGTGGCGCTGATCGCCCTGCTGGTGGCCGTGGCCAGCTCGATCGGCCTGGGCGTCCTCTCGGATCGACTCCGACGGGTGCCCCTGGCCTTCACCGCCACCCTGGTCATGACCGGCGCCGCGCTCCTCTTCCTGGTCGCCGGCGGGAGCGTCCCCCTGTGGTGGCTGGGCGGCCTGTTCGGCCTCGGCTACGGCGGCTACTTCAGCGTGGACTGGGCGCTGGCCGTGGATTCCCTGCCCTCGATCCGCACCGCCGGCCGAGACCTGGGTCTCTGGAACCTGTCCGGCGCCGTGGGGGGCATGATCGCCCCGGCGCTGGGGGGAGGGATCGTCGGCGTGGCCGCGGCCGCCGGCCACACCGAGACCGGCTACCAGGTCGTCTTCGCCGCCGCGGCCCTGGCCTTCCTCGCCGCGGCGGCGGCCGTCCTGGGCGTCCGCGAGGACCGCGCGTCCGGTCCCGCTGGCACAGCGGGCGACCCGGCCGCCTGACCGCCGCCCGCGGCTGCCGTAGCATCGATCGGGAACGCAAACGAACCGTACTGAAGCACCGAGGAGGGCACCATGGAACTGGAGGGCAAGCGCGTCGCCATCCTGGCCGAGGACAACTACGAGGACCTGGAGCTCTGGTACCCCTACTACCGGCTGAAGGAGGCGGGGGCTGAGGTCAGGGTCGTCGGCAGCGGCCGGGCGCGGACCTTCAACAGCAAGCACGGATACCCGGTCGGCGCTGACCTGGACGCGAGCGAGGCGCGAAGTGCCGACTTCGACGCGGTCGTGATCCCGGGCGGTTACGCCCCCGATCTCATGCGTCGGAGCCCGGCCATGGTGGGGTTCGTCCGGGACATGCACGCCGCCGGGAAGCCGGTGGCGGCCATCTGCCATGCCGGCTGGATGCTGGTCTCGGCGGGTCTGGCCCGTGGGCGGCGGCTCACCAGCTTCTTTTCCATCAAGGACGACCTGGTCGCGGCCGGCGCCGAGTGGGTCGACGAGCCGGTGGTGACGGACGGCAACCTCGTCACCTCGCGCATGCCGGCGGACCTCCCCCACTTCTGCCGGGCGGTGATCGATCGCCTGGCGCCGGCCGCGGTGCGGGGCTGAGCCGTCACCACCCAACGTCGGCTCCAGGGCGACGGTGCCTCAGGATTTGTCTATGTGTCCGGCGCGGGCCGGGGACGGGCGAGGGAGAGCGGAGGTAGCGTAGGCCTGCCGGCGCAGAGCAACGGCGCCGAGCCACTCTCCCTCCCAGCGAGCGGCGCCGCCGACCAGGCGGCCCGCTCGTGCCCCTCCCGGAGGAGCATCGATCCCGGTCGCGACCGGCCGACGTCCCCCTCCCGGACGCACCGGTCGAGCCGGCACCCTCAGCCCGGCCGGCGGACGCCGGCCACGGCGCCGCCCAGGGCCAGGGCGGCCAGCCCGGCCCCCAGGAAGGCCCGCGGACGCACCACCCCCGCCCGCAGGTGGGCGGCCAAGAGCACCGCGTTGGCGGCGGCGACGGTGGCGGCGAGGGCGAGCGTCCGCCGCCCCGGGCGTCGCTCGGCGGCGGCGCTCAGGCCCAGTCCCGCCCAGAGGGCCAGGCCGAGGACCGTCCCGGCGGCCCGCCTGGGGGCCCTGGTGAACAGGTGGCGGCGTCGACCGAGGAAGGCGGCGGTGTCGGCCGTGCCCGCCGCCGCCGCCGCGACCGTCAGCGCTCTGGCGTTCCTCTCCGAGTTCATCTCATCCTCACCTGGCCCCGGTCGGCGCGGCGTCCGGCCCACCGCCGACTCGTCTCACGGCCCCAGCTCGTCGATCGACAGCTGGAGCTGGCGCTCGCTCACGGGCCCGACCACGGAGGCGGTGACGTGCCCCTGGCGGTCGATGAAGAAGGTCTCGGGGGGCGCGGTCACGCCGTAGGCGGAGGCCCCGTCGGCCACCGCCGGCCCCACCGGATAGGGGCTCTGCACCGAGGCCTGGAAGACCCTGGCCGCGCCCTCCGAGTCCTGGATGTCGACGCCGAGGAACTGCACCCGTCCTCCGTAGCGCCTCGCCGCCGAGTTCAGGACCGGCGCCTCCTGCCGGCAGGGCCCGCACCACGAGGCCCAGAAGTTGAGCACCACCGGCCGGCCCCGGAAGTCGGAGAGGCGGACCTCGCCGCCTCCGTTCAACGGCCGGATGGCGACGTCGGGGGCGGTCCTGCCGACCAGGCCCGCATCGGCGGCCGGGGGGTGGAGCAGCCCCCACCCCAGCGCCACCAGCAGCAGGCCGACGGCACCGGCCACCACCACGGCCACGAGCCGCCTCACGACCGCATCCTCCGCCCGACCTCCACGACCACAAGCCTAGCCCGACCGCGTCCTCGCCCTGGAGGGGCGAGCGCGAGCCAACCGGATGGCCCGCCCCACCACGTCCCGCCGCCCGGCGAGGTCGTGCCCCCCGGCCGTGTCCGAGGCAGCCGGCCGCGGGTGAGCGGCCATGCCCGGGCAGGGAGGCGGGGCGACGGTCTCAGGACGGCAGCGCGGCCATGATCGCGTTGCTCACCTGGAAACGGACCACCTCGTCCCGAGGCGCGCCCTCCATCTCTGCGCGGACGCAGTACGACCCGGCGTCGGGGAAGACCATCAGAACCGGGAGCGCGATCACGGCACGCAGGGGATCACCAGGCGGAGCATGGGGCGGCCGACCAGCCTTCACCTGCGCCTCGAACTCGTACGGCGGCGGCCGTTCCTCCGGGGGCTCGACCCGGTGCTCGACCGCGATCCGGACGTCGATGGGCCGGTTGGCATCGTCCCAGTCGATGCGGAAGGAGGCAGCGATGGCGAACCGGGTCGGAGGAGGGGGAAGGAACTGCCGGGCGGGGGCACGAAACGAGCGGGATGGATCTGGCCATTACAAGCTCATCGGCAGGGCCAGGGTCGGTCACCTGGTCACGATCGTGGTGGCGCGCACGGCCGTTCCCGGTCGATGGCGCCCGGTGACAGGCAGGGGGTCCCCATCGGGATGTATCCCGATGGGGTGCCCCAGGAGGAGCACCGATGCCGAGAAGGACCTCTACGG
Source organism: Bacillota bacterium (assembly GCA_021323605.1). Classification (GTDB taxonomy): domain Bacteria; phylum Chloroflexota; class Dormibacteria; order Dormibacterales; family Dormibacteraceae; genus CADDZO01. Next base: position 24,961 of record JAJPKS010000183.1, read on the forward strand.
GAGCTGACATGGAGGACGCCGAGTACCCCGACGCCCATCTGGACGATCCCGAGGAGTGGGATGAGGCGACGGCGGAGAACGTGGAGCCCCAACCCTCGGGGATGGTCGTCTTCTCCCTGCGACTGCCGGCCAGGGAATTCGAGCTGCTGAGGAGGGCGGCCCGGCAGCGCGGCATCACCATGTCCGAGCTGGCGCGAACGGCCCTGCGCCTACACCTGGCGCCTCGAGCGATGGGAAGCCTGTCCACGACGGCTGCCCAGGTCACGAGCGTGACGCCGATCTGGGTGGGCGGCACGGGAGAGCGTATGGAGATGCGCGTCCAGACCCCCCCGGCGCTCGGCCCTCACGGCAACGTGATCCCGGCCTAGGCCCCCAGGCGCCGACCCGGCGGCGATCAGGCGGCGCTTCCGCCCGGGGACAGGGTCGGGCGCTCGCCGCCCAGGATGCCGATGTCCACGACCGGCCAGAGGCGGAACCAGGCCTCCCCCTCGATGTCGGCCCGGGGCACCGGGCCGAAGGCCCGGGAGTCCAGGGAGATGTTCCGGTTGTCGCCCATCACGAAGTACTCCCCCGGCGGCACCAGCTCCGCCCCGTTCGGGGGCCAGGTCGCCCGCAGCGTCCAGGGCCCGTTGATGTACGGCTCGCTCAGCTGCTTCCCGTCGATGTACACGTGGCCGTCGCGAATGACCATCCGGTCCCCGGGCACGGCGACGACCCGCTTGACCAGGTTCTCGCCCGGGTCCTGGGGGTCCTTCAGGATGACGATGTCACCCCGCTGGGGCTGGTGGATCCAGTAGGGGATCGGGGAGGCGATGAGGTAGTCGCCGTCGTGCAGGGTCGGGTACATGGAGAGGCCGGACACCCGGACCGGCTCGAC
>JAJPKS010000337.1 GCA_021323605.1 Bacillota bacterium
GAGCGGCTGGCCCGGCGCTCGGTCCTGGTCAAGCGGCTGGTGAGCATCGAGGACCTGGGCAACGTCGAGGTCCTGTTCACGGACAAGACCGGCACCCTGACCGAGGGTCGGCTGACCCTCTCGGCCGCCCTCGACCCGGCCGGCCGGCCGTCACGGCGCCCCCTGGCCCTGGGTCTCGCCTGCAACGCGGCCGTCGTCGACCGCGGCCGGGTGGTCGGGGGCAACCCCCTCGACCGGGCGCTCTGGGAGGTGGCGGGAGCGGCCGAGCTGGTCGAGGGCGTGCGACGCCTGGACGAGGCTCCCTTCGATCACGAGCGCCGGCTGATGTCGGTCCTGGTGGAGTGGCCGGAGGAGGGCCGTCTTCTGGTGACCAAGGGCGCCCCGGAGGCCATCGCAGACCGCTGCACCTCGATGTCTCATGCGGCCCGAGAGGCCCTCGACGCCGCCTTCGCCACCGGAGCCCGTGTGGTGGCGGTGGCATCCCGCCCCGCCCCCGACCTGGAGGCCCTCACCCCGGCCGACGAGCGCGACCTCGAGCTGGATGGCCTCCTGATCTTCGACGACCCGGTCAAACACGACGCAGCCGACGCCCTGGCCCGGCTGGGCCGGCTCGGCGTCGAGGTCAAGATCGTGACCGGGGACAACGACCAGGTGGCACGTCACACCTGCCTGGCCCTCGGCCTGCACGTGGCGGGCGTCATGACCGGGGCCGAGCTGGACCGCATCGACGACCGGGAGCTGGCCCGTCGCCTGCCCACGACCACGATCTTCGCCCGGGTGACGCCGGAGCAGAAGTCCCGGATTCTCCGCGCCCAGCGAAGGCTGGGCGCCGACGTCGCCTTCCTGGGCGACGGCGTCAACGACGCGGTCGCCCTCCACGACGCCGACGTGGGCATCTCGGTCGACTCGGCCAGCGACGTGGCCCGGGAGGCGGCGGACGTGGTCCTCCTGGAAAAGGACCTGGGCATCCTGGCCGAAGGAGTGGTCGAGGGTCGACGCATCTTCGCCAACACCATCAAGTACGTGCTGATGGGGACGTCGTCCAACTTCGGGAACATGTTCAGCGCAGCCGGGGCCTCGCTGCTCTTGGACTTCCTGCCCATGACGGCGACCCAGATCCTCCTCAACAACTTCCTCTACGACGTGAGCGAGATCACGATCCCCACCGACCACGTGGACGAGGAGCTGCTGCGCCGGCCCGCGCACTGGGACCTGGGCATGATCCAGCGCTTCATGGTCGTCTTCGGTCCCATCAGCTCGCTCTTCGACTTCCTGACCTTCGGTGTCATGCTGTGGGGGTTCCACGCCCGTCACGCGCTCTTCCAGACCGGCTGGTTCGTCGAGTCCCTGGCCACGCAGACCCTGATCATCTTCGTCATCCGGACCCGACGAACGCCATCCTTCCGCAGCCGGCCCAGCCCGGCCCTGGCCGCCGCCAGTGCGGCATGCGTACTGGCGGGCGCGATCCTTCCCTTCACCCCACTCGGGACGCCGCTCGGCTTCACGCCGCTGCCGCCGCCCTTCTACCTCGCACTGGGAGCGATGGTCGTCGCCTACCTGGCCCTGGTCGAGACGGCCAAGGTCTTCTTCTACCGGAGGATGGCGCCGCCGCGGTCACTGGCGACCCCGCTGTCGTGGCGGACCCGAGTCGTGCGCCGTTGGGTCCTTCGCTGGACGCATCGCCGCCCCGGGCCCGGCTCGCCCCCGCTCCTGCCCACGTCCCCGAGCCCCGGCCGGCAGGGCACGGGCCCCGGGGGAGCCGGAAGCGCCGCCCCGTCAGCTCGGGTCCGGTCCGCCCCCTGCCGGGCTCGGTAGCCTCTGACCGGGGACGCCGGCAGGTCCGGCCGCACGTCCCCGGCCCGGGAGAGGCCCGGGCGCGAGGAACGAGGAGGAGATGATCGCGACCGGTCTGGGTCGGATGCTGGGGGCGGAGCCGATGGCCGCGGCCGACGCCACCTTCCTCTTCCTGGAGGCGCCGGGGCTGCCCATGCACGTGGCCGGGCTGGCCATCCTCGACCCCGCTCGAGGGGCTCGGGGGCCGATCCGCCCCGAGGAGCTGCGGGAGCGGGTCCGCGAGCGCCTGCCCCTGCTGCCCAGCCTGCGACGACGCCCGCTGGCGATCCCGTTCGACCTCGGACGGCCGCTGTGGTTGGCGGACCCCGAGTTCGACCTCGACCGCCACCTGAGCTTCCATCGCCTGCCTCCCCGCGCCGGCCATCGTCACCTGCTCGCCCTGGCCGCCCGCCTCCACGCCCAGCCGCTGCCCCGGCGCCGGCCGCTCTGGGAGATGACGCTGATCGACGGCCTCCCCGGAGGCCGACAGGCGCTGCTCACCCGCCTCCACCACGCGCTCGCCGACGGCATCGCCGGGGTGGAGACCGTTGCCACCATCTTCGACGGGCCCCCGGTGACGCCGAACGCCGACCGGACGAGCACGCCACGTGCCCGGCCCGCCTTCGGGCGGGAGACGGACCCCGGTCCCGCCCCGGCCACGGCCGCCGGCATCGTGCGGCACCTGGCCCGGGGGCCGCTCGTGCCCCCGGGGCCGTTCAACGGACGGGTCGGCCCCCGGCGAGCGTTCGCCACCGCCGACCTCCCCATGGACCTGATCGAGCAGGTCCGGGGAACTCTGGGGGGCACGATCGACGACGTGGCCCTGGCCGCGGTGATGCTGGGCCTCGACCGTCACCTGCGCCGGGCCGGGGCCGAGGTGGCCGGGCGGCGCCTGCGGGTCATGCTGCCGGTCGCGATCCCGGGTCTGCACGACGGCTCCGCCAATCGGGTCAGCGCCATCTTCGTCGACCTGCGGCTGGGGCGGCCACCGGCGGAGTGCCTGGACCAGGTGCGGAAGGCGAAGGCCGCCGGACGTCGGTGGCACGAGGCGACGGCGCTGGCGACGGCGCTGGCCGGGGTCGAATTCCTGGCCGCCCCGGTCCAGGCGACCCTGGCCCGGGCGCTGGCCAGGCTGCCGTTCGCCCACCTGATCGTCTCCGATGTGCCCGGGTTGCCCGAGCCTCCCCGCCTCCTGGGCGCGCCCCTGATCGGGGCCTACCCCCTGCTGCCCCTGGCCCCCTGCCTCGGCCTCTCCCTCGGCATGCTCACCGTCGGCCGCACCATGGGCCTGGGCGTGGTCGCGGACCCGGACCTGGTTCCGAGGGCCGCGACGCTGGCACGGGACGTCGTGGTCGGCCTCGTCCGGCTGGCGGCGGCGGGCCGACGCGGCTGATCGGTCCCGGAGTCGAGGGCCGTTCGACCCTCGCCCCCCGGCCGGCGGCGGCGCAGGCTCGAGCCATGGAGATCAGGACGTTCGTCAGCCCCGAGGTGGTACGGGGCGAGGTGACCGAGCCGATCTGGACCCTGGCCATGCGCATGCGCGCGCACGGGGTCGGGTCCCTGCCTCTGTTCGAGGGCGAGCGCCTGGCGGGAATCCTGACCGAGCGGGACGTGCTGGCCGCGGTTGCCGACGGCGTCGCCGAGACCGCGGTGGCGGCCGCATACATGACCCCGGAGCCGGTCACCGCCGAGCCCTCGGAGGACAGCGCCCAGGTGGCCGAGCGCATGCTCGAGCGCGGCGTCCGCCACCTGCCGGTAGTGGAGCATGGCCGGCTGATCGGCATGGTCTCGGCTCGCGACCTGCTGGCCCTGGAGGCTTGGCCGGGCCGCGGTCGGGTGCCCCCCGCTTCCTGAGCCCGGAGCCGGCCGGGGCCGCGGCTCAGGCGATGAGGCGGGCCAGAGCGAAGGCCGCACCCGCGGCCAGACCTCCGATGATGGCGGTCTGGAGCGCCGAGCGGGGGGCCGAGGTGCCGGTGAGGCGCCCCTTGACGAAGCCGAAGACGGCCAGTGCGGCCAGCGTGAGCAGGGCCGAGATGAGGAGCGCGCGCAGCGGGCCGGAGACGAGCATGTAGGGGAGCAGCGGGAACAAGCCCCCCAGCACGTAGGCCCCGCCGATGGTGACGGCGCTGCCCAGGGCACGCCGGGGGTTCGGCTCCTCGAGCCCCAGCTCGAAGCGCATCATGAAGTCGACCCAGCGCTCCGGACGCCGTTGCAGGGCACGGGCGGCGGCCCGGCCGAGGGTCGGGTCCAGCCCGTAGTGGTCGAGGATGGCGACCACCTCGGCCAGCTCCTGATCCGGGATCTCGACCACCTCACGCTCCTCTCGCCGGCGCTCCCGCAGGTAGTGCTCGGCCTCCCCCCGAGCGGCCAGATATCCGCCCAGGCCCATGGCGATCGACCCGGCGGCCACCTCGGCCAGTCCCGCCGTCACCACCAGGTGGGCGCTGCTCACCGCGCCTGAGACGCCGGCGGCCAAAGCGAAGGGGACGGTCAGGCCGTCGGACATGCCGATGACCACGTCGCGGACCACGTCTCCCGCCCGGAAGTGGAGTTCGGGGTGCTGCGGGTGCAGGTGCATGCCACCACCGTAGGGGCGGCCTCGGGACCGGCCCAGAGCTGAACGACTGGGAGGAGGGGACCGAACGGCCCGCGCCGCTCGGACGGGCGGTGACCCGAGTCCCGGACGTAGCCGGCCGGTCGACCCTGGAAGGCCGGCGCCGGAGGTGAGATCGTGCTCTCGAGGAGGTCACGTGAACATGATGTGGTGGTACCCGGGGCAGTTCGGCTGGGGCATGATGCTGGTCAACGCCCTCATCACCCTGATCTTCTGGGGTGGCCTGGTGGCGGTCGCGGTTTGGGTCATCCGAAGCCTGATGGGGAGCCGGACCGGCGAGCGCCCACGGGCGGACCAGCCCCTGGAGATCCTGCGTCGGCGTTTCGCCGCGGGCGAGATCAGCCAGGACGAGTACGAACGGGCCCGGCGGACGCTGGAGCAGGGCACGTGAGGTCGCGTCATCCGGCCGCGGCGGAACCGGCGCCGGAGGTCGGCCGGTCGTGAGGGTCGGAGAGGCGATGACCTCGCCCGCGATCACGGTCAGGCCCGGCACCTCGTGCAAGGAGGCGGCGGGCCTGCTGGCCCGCCACCGGATCAGCGCCCTGCCCGTGGTGGACGAGCGAGGTCGGCTGGTCGGGATCGTGTCCGAGGCCGATCTGCTCCCGCTCGAGACCACCCCCGACCCGCGGGCGCTGGCCACCCCCCTCGTACCCCACCCGGAGCCCCTTCCCACGCGTGTGGACGAGGTCATGACGCGCGAGGTGATGTCCGTCGACGAGGACACCGACCTCGGGCTGGCGGCCCGCCGGATGCTCGAGACCGGGGTGAAGCGGCTTCCGGTGCTGCACGGCGACCGCGTGGTGGGCGTGATCAGCCGCCACGACCTGATCAAGGTCATGGCGCGCAGCGACGCGGACCTGGAGGCCAGCATCCAGCGTCTGCTGGCGGACGAGGGCATGCGTCTCGCCGGCCTCCGGGTACGGGTGCGCGATGGCGTGGTCGAACTCTCGGGCCAGGACCGGAGCACGCTCCGCCTGGCCCAGATCCTGGCCCGCACCGTTCCCGGGGTCCTGGACGTCCGGACCCGAGCGGGCCCGGCCGACCGGCCCTCCGATCCCCGACGGGGGGAACCCCGATCCCATGGCGGTCATGGCGGAGGCGAGCCCTCCGCGCAGACGCCGGAGTGGGAGGTGAACGATGAGGAGCCCACGGGCGAGAGGCACACCGATGACGGTGGAGCCGTCGGGCCTTGAGGCGGCGCGGCCCGACCTGGTGAACGTCGGCACCTTCGCGCTCCGCCGGGCCATCCACCATCGACATGAGTGGGAGCGGGAACGGGAACGCCGGCCCCGACCGCCGGTGCCGGCGGCCGCCGCCGGCCGCGCCACCCGCCATCCCGGCGAGACGCCGCCGGAGCCCGGCCGGATGCCGGCCCCGGGCCCCGCGATCTCCGGTACGATCGGCCCTTCCCCTTCCCTCCGGGCCGGTGGAGGCTGACCGCGATGGAATCGAGCATCGCGTCAACCCGGATTGGGCGGATCGTGGTCGGGATCGACGGCTCCGAGCACGCCGCCGCCGCCCTCACCACCGCGATCGGCCTGGCCAGGTCCCTGAGC
>JAJPKS010000357.1 GCA_021323605.1 Bacillota bacterium
CTACTCTCCCACCCCGTTACCAGGGCAGTACCATCGGCGCTGGAGGGCTTAACTGCCGTGTTCGGAATGGGAACGGGTGTTTCCCCTCCGCCATTGTCACCGAACGCCGTTGAGTATACCCTCTTCGCGCGCCTCCCTGCGAGCGGCTACCGGGTGCGTCGCCGCCGCGCGCGCAAACTCTTGATCTTGCGCGCCTCGGCCGGAGGCACGTAGTGCGCGCGACGCCGCATCTCCCGCACCAGGCCCTGCTCCTGGACCTTGCGGCGGAACTCGCGCAGCGCCTGCTCGAACTCCTCCTGGTCCTTGACGATGACCTTCAACCCTGGATCACATCCTTCGTTCGTTCAGTTTGCCGCCAGTCGACATGAGCCCGGCCGCGAGCGTCGATCCGGGCCCGTGGAAAGCATACCCCAAGCCTTCGGGCCCCAACCTGGGCGCCGAGTGCCAGGGGCCGGGACGTCGCGACCGGAGAGCCGGCCTTCGGCCCCGCCGCTATACGCGCTGCACCTCTCCGGCCGCGGCCGGCTGGCCCTGCGTCCGGGGCTGCTGCCGCGGCTTCACCGGCGACAGGTAGCGCCGGCGGACGACCAGGGTCCCGGCGATCATGTCGTGTAGACCCTGCTTCTGGTCGCTGAAGCTGACCATGACGTAGCCCAGTCCCAGCGTGAAGTTGGAGATCAGCTTGGCGAAGTAGCGCCCGGTGGCGCGGCCGAAGGAGATGCGGCGTCCCTGCAGGTCGGTCACGACCAGGTCGAGGGCGCGCTTGCCGATCGTCCCCTGCCAGGGGGAACTCTCCAGCCCCGCCCAGTAGAGCCAGAGGAGGACCAGCACGATCACCAGCATGGCCAGGGTCACCCCGGCGCTCTGGTCCGGACCCGGCGAGGAGAGCAACGCGATCCCGTAGAAGATCGAGATCACCACGAACACCAGCGCCACCCCGATCGTGACCAGCACCGCATCGATCACGAAGGCCACCAGCCGGCGCCAGAAACCGGCCTGAGCCTGCGCCTCGACGGCCGGCGACACGATCGCGGGCAGCGCCTGGGCCGCGGCCGGCCAGCCCCCCGGGGGCTGGGCCCAGGCCGCGGGCACCGGCGCCGGGGCAGGTGATGCCGGTGCCGGGGCAGGTGATGCCGGTGCCGGGGCGGGCGGCGTGGGTGCCGGCCGAACCGAGGCCGGCGGCGTCCAGGGAGGACCGGTGGCGAGGCCCGGTTGGGCCGGGGTCACGGCTCGGGCCGAGGTCGTGGGCTCGACCGCCACCGGTGCCGCGGGCGCGGTAGCCCTGGCCGCCTCGGCGGCGGTCCTGGCGGCGGCCACCGCCTCGTCGACGCTCCCGCCCCGATCGAGGCACTCAATGGCGGCCCGGGTGGCCGCGTGCAGGCGGCCCGGCTCGCACCGTAGCTCGCGTCGGGCCCAGTCGTACCACTCGGCGTAGGCGCGGCGCCGGGGTGGCACCCGGGCCAGGAGGACCACTGCTTGCCCCGCCACGCTGCGGCGCGCCGCCAGCCGGGCGGCTTGCTCGCTGCCGCCCGCCTCCAGGGCCTCGATCGCCGCCTGGGCAGCCCCCAGGCATACGCGACCCTCGGAACTGACCTCCCGCTTGGCCCAGACATACCATTCGGCGAACCGTTCCTCGACGGTCGGCGACACGCCCTCCACCAGCACAACACTATCACCGCTGCCCGCTCCTTTTCGGCGGCTCATCAGCGGGACGGATCTCGTGGCCGGGACTCCCCGGCGCCCGGCGCCGGCAGCCCGGCCACGAGACCTCGGAGGCCCTCAGGCCTGTCCCACGTAGCTGGCGTTGACGATCAGCCGCTCCAGGTACACGGACCTGGACGTGTCCCAGGCACCGGTGCACGTGATCAGCGAGAGCTGAGACGGCCCTCCGGAGGCGAACAGACCGGCCGGATGCGCCGTGTAGGGCACCCTCTCGCTGCCGCTGACCTGGAAGTTCAGGGTCAGGCCGTCCTTGGTGATGACCTGAACCTGGTCACCGGGCCGCAGTTGACTCAGGTTCCAGAAGACGGCCTTGACTCCCCCGTACCAGTCCAGGTGTCCGTCCATCACGGCGTCGCCCGGCTGTCCTGGAGCCACCCCGGGCGCGTACCAGGCCACGTCGTGCCAGTCCCTGGGGACGTCCATGTTCCCGTGGCTGTCCACCCCGACCTCCTCGACGGTGGCCCTGACGCCGATCTTCGGGATCACCAGCTGCGCCGGCAGGTGGCGCGCCGACGCCGACGCCACGGGAGAGGGGGTCGCCTGCGCGTGCGACCGCTTCGCCGTGGGGTGGGCCGATCCGCCGCAGGCCGCGACCGCGAGCGCGGCCGCCGCGACGAGCCCGATCAGCGTCCGTCGTTCCCTCATCCCTGCGATCGTGGCTCGACCTCCTGTATGCGCATACGGAGGCTCAGACCCGGCGGCTCACCCCTGCACGCCGGTGTTGGGCAGGCCCGGGGTTCCGGCTCCCAGGCCACCACCCGGGGTGGGCGTGGGGCTGGCCTTCGGGGTTGGGGTCGGGGTCGGCGTCGGGGTCGGCGTCGGTGACGGGCTGGGAGCGATGCAGGCCTCGATGGGCTTCCCCAGCACAGAGCCCTTTTCCACCGACTTGCCGTTGATCTCCAGGTCGTTGCCATCGGAGCCGGAGACCTTGACCACCTGGACCTCGACCTGGTCGTACTTGCTCAGGTCGGTGCTGCCGAAGGTTCCCTTGTAGTCGTGCTCACCCTCGACGAGGTTGAAGGTGAGTTCCTGGCCGGTATCCTCCCACGTCCCCGACGAGGTGTGGCCGAAGAGCCCGACCTCGAGGGTCCTTCCCTTCGGCGAATCCGTGAGATTGCCGCTGATGTCGATCGAGACCTGACCGTTCTCGCACCCAACGGTGATGGTAGCGTTGGTCAGGTTGTGCGCGTAGACCGGCACCGCCATGAGCACGGCCACCACACCGGCCGCCGGGACGCTCAGCAGCTTGAGCAGATTGACGTTCCGCAACGTTACGACATCCTCCTGGACTCCGAACCCGATTCGAGATCGTTCTGGAGGGCCGGAGCGACCCGCGACCGCCGACGCCCGGCAGGTCCACGTCGAGGCGCGGGCCTCACCCCTTGCCCCTGCCTGTAGCGCACAACGGGTGGGCCGTCGGCGACGTTACGTGCCGGGAGCCGCGCTCAGGTTGCGATCACATCACAAATGGTCGATGATCTGTCATCGTTGATGACAATGGACACACGAGTCACCGCCGGCCCGACACACCTCCCTCCCGGTCGCCCGAGGTCCCCCCGATGAGCTCCTGGCGGGAGGCGCTCGATCACCTCGTCTACGGCCTTCCCGACCTGGAGAGCGGTGTGGAGGACCTGGCCCGCCGCACCGGGGTGCGGCCCGCCGCCGGCGGGGTGCACCCCGGCCGGGGGACGCACAACGCCCTCCTGAGCCTGGGACCGGGCTCCTACCTGGAGCTGATCGCCCCCGACCCCCTCCAGCCCGCCCCTCCCCGTCCACGGCGGTTCGGCCTGGACGGACTGGAACGGCCGCGCCTGGTGGCCTGGGCCATCCGGGTCCAGGACATCGAGCGTCGCGTCCGGCGGGCGCGCGAGCGCGGCTACGACCCGGGGCCGGTGGAGACCATGGGCCGCGACCGCCCGGACGGGGTCCGGCTGCGCTGGCGCCTCACCTCGGGACCGGCCGAGAGCCCCTCGCCGGTGCCCTTCCTGATCGACTGGGGCTCGTCACCGCACCCGAGCCAGGGTGCACCCACCGGCGTTCGCCTGCTGGAGCTCCGCGGCCAGCATCCCGATCCCGAATCGGTGCGGCGGCTGCTCCTCGCCCTGGAGGTGGAGCTTCCCATCGATCCCGGTCCGGAGCCGGCGCTGATCGCCGCGCTCGAGACCCCCCGGGGTCCGGTTCGGCTGCGCTGACCCAACCGATCGGACCGCCGGAGGATCTCGGACGGCCGGGAGGATCTCAGGCGGGCGGCGGCCAGGCCGGGACCCCGACCGGCGCGGGCGGTGAGGCCGCCGGCCGCCACGTGCCCGTGCCCAGGTCGGGGGTGGGCCGGGAGGGACCGGCGACCCGGACCGCGATCAGCGCCCGCAGGTCGCAGAAGTCTTCCGTGAGCTCGCCGCCCCCACGGCCGGCGTCGGCGGCGGCCAGGGCACCGGCCAGCCGCGCCGCCGCGACCGCGCGCCGGATGGGCCGGACCTCCGAGGGAGACAGCGATCGCGCCGAGTCGGCGAGCGCCGTCGCCGCGTCGACGCCGAGGCCGGCGTCGAGGGCCAGCTGGCGCCGACGGTCGAGCACGACGAACAGCGCGTGGGGCACGCGGCCCGGATGCTGGGAGCAGAGCACGACCACCTCGCGGTCGCTCCCGGCGGGCGCCATCAACCAGGCCCCGGCGAAGGCGGCGTCACCCGCAGCGCCCGCCCAGGGCGGCCGCACCGCCGGCCCTCGCAGCAGGCGCCGGGCGGTGGCCTCGGCGGTCCCCGCAACCCGGTGGGGGGCGAGGGCTGCCAGCGCCAGCAGCAGCGCCAGCGCTCGCGGGCTCCCCTCCTGCTCCGCCGTCCAGAGAACATCGGCCCAGAAGGCACCCTCGACCTCGGGCTGATCGGCGAAGAGGCGGTACGCGATGCCGGCGACGACGCTCGCGAACACCTCCGCCTCGAGCGGTTCCTCGGTGCTCAGCAGAGACGTCGCCTCTTCCATCAGGCAGGTGGCGATGGACGCCCGGTCCGGAGCCCAGGGCCCGACTCGACGGTGGCTACCCCTACCACCCACACCGGTCCCGGGCGCGTGTTCCTGAGCCACCTCAGCTGTGGACGGCGCCGAAGGCGAGCGCCCCCGCCAGCAGCATGCACGTCACCATGCCCACGAACCGTACGGTCCACCAATGACGCATCGTTTCAACCCCTTCCTTGGACGTTTCAACCCTTCCCGGTCGAACCTTCGGTTCGGCCGCGCCCCCTTTCCAGGCGGCCGGGCCCGCGGGGGCCTTCGGGCCCGCCGTGGCGGCTCAGACCATGGCGAAGCGCTCCGAGTGGATGCGTGGCGCGGGCACGCCGATGGCCAGCAGCATCTCCTGCACGGCGTCCATGACCGGCTCCGAGGCGCAGAGGAAGTACTCGAACGAGCGGTACTGCGGGGGCAGGTGTCGCAGCAGCACCGTGGTCGTGATGTACCCCCCCTCCCCGTTCCACTCCGGGTGCGGATGGCGGAGGACGTGGACCACGCGCAGGTTGGGCATGTAGCGCGAGAGCGCCTCGATCTGCTCCCGGAAGAGCACGCTCTCCCAGTCCCGGCTGGC
>JAJPKS010000187.1 GCA_021323605.1 Bacillota bacterium
AGGAAGGAGGCATGGACGTCACGATCTACGACGTGGCCCGGCTGGCCGGTGTCTCACCGGCCACCGTCTCGCGGGCCCTGAACGGCAGCGGTCGGGTGGCCGCGGCGACCCGCCGGCGGGTCGAGGCGGCGGTCGCGCAGCTCGGGTACGAGCCCAACCGGGTCGCCCGCAGCCTGGCCACGAGCGTGACCCACACCCTGGCCCTCCTCCTGCCCGACATCACCAACCCCTTCTTCCCCGCCCTGGTCAAGGGGGTGCAGCTGCTGGCCGACGAGCGGCGCTACACCCTGCTCCTCTGCAACACCGCGGCCGATCCCGAGCGCGAAAAAGAGTACCTGCGCGTGCTCCGCGGCAAGCGCGTGGACGGCGTGATCCTGGTCGGGCTGAAGCTCGACGGGCGGCGCATCCGGAGCGCGCTGGGAAACATCCCGGTCGTGGTCCTGGACCGTTCCGTGGACCTGCCCGGGGCGGCCGTGGTGCAGGTCGACCATCGGGGCGGCGCCGTCCTGGCCGTCCGCCACCTGCTCGAGCTGGGGCACCGCGAGGTCGCCCACGTGGCCGGGCCGAAGGAGCTGGCCGTCTCCCGGGAGCGCCTGGAGGGGTATCGCCAGGCGCTGGAGGAAGCGGGTCTCCCCTACCGCCCTCAGCTGGTGGTCGAGGCCGACTTCACCGAGGAGGGCGGCTACGAGGCGGTGCGACGGCTCTGCGCCGCCGGCCGCTTCACCGCCGTCTTCGCCGCCAACGACTTGTCCGCGATCGGGATCGTGGCCGCCCTGCGGGAGCGCGGGCTGACGGTGCCGGACCAGGTGTCGGTGGTGGGCTTCGACGACATCCACCTCTGCGCCTACACCGTGCCCGCGCTGACCACGGTTCGTCAGCCGGCCTACGCCATGGGGCGCCGGGCGGCGGAGCTGCTGATCGACGCCGTCGAGGGTGGCGACCCGCGAGGCGTGGTCTTTCAGGCCGAGCTGGTGGTGAGGGGCTCGACCGCGCCCCCGCTCGGGAGGAGGTCGGCGGGGTGAGACGGCGCGGGGTCGGCTTCATCGGGGTCGGGGCGGTGGCCGAGCTGCACCGCCGGGCCCTGGAGGGCTCCCGGGCCGGGCGGCTGGTGGCGGTCTGGGGACCGGCCCCATCCGACCGGGAGCGCGCCCGGGCCTGGGGCGTGCGCCTGCACCGGGGGCCGCGGGAGCTGGTCGAGGACCCGGAGGTGGAGGCGGTCTTCGTGCTCTCGCCGCTGGAGACGCACCGCGAGCTGGCCCTGCTCGCGCTCGAGGCGCGCAAGCCGGTCCTGGTCGAGAAGCCGGTGGCGGCCTCGGCCGCCGAGGTCCTGGAGCTGGAGCGACGCGCCGCCGAGCTGGGCGTTGCCTGCGTGCCCGGCCACAACTACGTCTACGACCCGGCGCTCCAGCGCGGCCGCCGCTTGATCGCGGCGGGGGAGCTGGGCCGGATCTGCATGACCTGGATCGTCTACGCCATCCGGCACTCCGAGGAGCTGGCCGCCCGTTATCCCGGGGTGCTGTGGCAGATCATGCCTCATCACCTGTACACGCTCCTCTACCTGGTGGGACAACCCCGTCGGGTCGTCGCCCTCAGCACCCGACCGCCCGATCGGCAACTCGACCGCGAGGAGCAGGTGGCCCTCCAGCTGGAGATGGCCGACGGCAGCCTGGCGCAGCTCTTCGCCAGCTTCGCGGCCGACGACGAGACCAGCCAGCCCTGGACCTTCATGGTCAAGACGCTGGGCACCGCTGGTGGCTTCGTCCACACCTGGCGCGACGCGGTCGTGGCCCGTTCGATCGGGACCCACGCCCGTGCCTACGTCTCCTACGAGGAGAGCTTCCGCAACCAGGACGAGCACTTCCTGGCCCGCTGCCTGGAGGGCGACGCTCCCCTCTCGTCCCTCCGGGATGCCTATCTGGTCCAGGTCGTCGTCGAGGCCGCCGCGCGCTCCATCGCGTCCGGGCAGGTGGTCGAGCCGGCGTTCGAGGATGCCGGCGTTCCCCCGTACACCCCACGTGGCGAAGGGAGGTGAAACAGAGGAGATGAGAAGCGGATCCAACCGGCACCTATCGACCGCGGTCGCCGCCCTGGCCACGGCCGCCCTGGCCGTCGCCTGCGGCGGGACCGGAGGCACGAGCGGCGGGGCCAAGAGCATCTACTTCATCTTCACCGGCTACGCCTATCCCTACTTCGCGCCCATGGCCCAGGCCGTACGCCAGGCGGCGAAGCACTACCCCGACCTGTCGGTCAAGGTCATCGACGCCCAGAACTCGGCCTCGCAGGAGATCACCGACATCAACGAGGCGGTGGCGAATCAGGCCAAGGGGATCATCCTCAACACCATCCAGGAGTCGGTCACCAGCGCTGCCAAGCAGGCCATGAGCAAGGGGATCCCGGTGATCACGATCGACCGTGACGTCTCCGATCCCTCGGCCCGGGTCGCGTTCATCGGTGACAACGACGAGACGCTGGGCAAGGACGAGACCCAGTACGCGGTCCAGTACATGGGCCAGCAGAACGTCCCCAAGCCCTGGCACGTGGTCATCCTCCAGGGCACCCTGGGGGCCAGCGTGACCATCGGCCGGCTGCAGGGGGCCATGGACGTGCTCCAGCCCCTGGTCCAGAGCGGCCAGGCGCAGATCGTGCTCAACCAGTCGGCCAACTTCGCCACCGACACGGCCCAGCAGGTGACCTCCACCGAGCTGGCCAAGACCACTGACATCCAGCTCTTCGTCTGCGGCAACGACGCCATGGCCCTCGGGGTCATCACCGCCCTCAAGGACCGGGGCATCACGCCGGGCCAGTCCACCTTCGTCGCCGGCGCCGACGCGCAGCCGGAGAGCCTGGACGCCATCAAGGCCGGCACCCAGCTCGACACCGTCACCCACTCCCCCTTCGTCGAGGCCTACTGGGCGGTGGAGGCCATGGACAACTATCTGAAGAGCGGCACCAAGCCCCCGGCGGACAAGTTCCCGAGCGGGAACGTCATCATCCCCATGACCCTGGTCACCCGGGACAACGTCGGTCAGGTGGCCGCCTGGGGCACCCCGCAGACCATCCCGCCCCTCCCCTACGGGACCTCGAAGTCCTACCCGGTGAGCGGCAGCTGAGACGGAGAGCGGGCAGGGCACGGAGGAGGGTGGAGCATGGTAGAGGTCGCCGAGGTCGCCCGCACGCCGCTGATCAGCGTGCGCGGTCTGGTGAAGTCCTTCGGCCCGATTCGGGCCGTCGACGGCGTCAGCCTGGACATCTATCCGGGTGAGGTGCTCGGGGTCATCGGCGACAACGGTGCCGGCAAGTCCACCTTCCTCTCCCTGCTCGCCGGCTTCCACCGGCCCGACGCGGGCCGGCTCCTCTACCGGGGACGGGAGGTGTCGCTCGGCTCCCCCCGGGTGGCGCGGCGGAGGCTCCGGATCGAGATGGTCTACCAGGACCTGCGGCTGGCCCCGGACCTGACCGTGTGGGAGAACCTGTTCCTGGGCGAGGAGCTGCGGGTCCTGGGCGTCCTCAGCAACCGCCGACAGATGCGAGCTCGGGCAGAGCGGGTGCTCCATGAGCTGAACACCGGCATCCGGCCCGACGACGTGCTGAGCGAGCTCTCGGGCGGCGAGCAGCAGTCGGTGGCGATCGCCCGGGCCATCCTCTTCGACCGCGACGTGGTCATCATGGACGAGCCCACGGCGGCCATCTCGGTGGGCAAGGTGGAGGAGGTCCTGCGCCTGGTCCGCGAGCTGAAGGGCTACGGCAAGACCGTGCTCCTGGTCAGCCACCGGCTCGAGGACGTCCTACGGGTGGCGGATCGGATCGTGGTCTTCTACCATGGCCGCATCCGTCGCGTGCTGGAGAACCGCGGGCTCCAGGTGGCCGACCTGGTCCACGAGATGTTCTAGGGATGGCGGTGGAACCGAACGGAGTCCAGGTCGAGCACCCCGGTCGGCGCGAGCTCGCCCGGCGCTGGGGGCGGCTGGTCTCGGGCCGACCCGGCAGCGTTCGCCGCCCGATCGCCTTCCTGGTCGCGGCGGTGATCATCTCCGGCCTGGTCTCGCCCTCCTTCCTCTCCCCGGGCAACGCGGCCGCGCTGCTCACCAGCACCAGCTTCCTGGTCGTGCTGGCGGTGGGCGAGGCCCTGGTGATCATGGTCGGGATGATCGACCTGGGGGTCGAGAGCGTCCTCGCCGCCTCGGGCATGCTGGTCGCCTGGCTCTACGTCTTCCACGGTTGGGCGACGGTGCCGGCCGTGGCCGCGACCCTGGGGACGGGGGCCGCCGTCGGGGTGGTGGCCGGGCTGCTGGTATCGCGGGTCCGCATCCCCTCGTTCATCGTGACCCTGGGGACCTACTGGGGCTTTCGCGGCATCGCCCTCCTGTTCAACGGCGGCAACTACATCAACCCCGACTCGGTCAAGCCGCCCCGGCCTTTCGGGTTCGCCGCCATCGCGGGCGAGTCCGGCGGCGTCTCGCACCTGATCGTGGTCGCCCTGATCGTGGTCGTCCTGGCCCAGCTGATCGTCTCCTACACGCCCCTGGGCAGCTGGCTCAAGGCGACCGGCTCCAGCGAGGAGGCGGCCCGGGCGGTGGGGCTGCGCACGCCCGTGGTCAAGGTCGGCGTCTTCGCCGTCTCCGGCCTGCTCGCGGCCCTGGCCGGGGTGATGATCACGGCCTGGCAGGATTCGATCTACCCCCTCACCGGCCAGGGCTACTCCCTGGAGGCGATCGCGGCCGTGATCCTCGGCGGCATCCCCTTCACCGGCGGCCGCGGCACGGTCGTGGGCGCGGCCGTGGGCGCGCTCACCATCGGGGTCATCAACGACATGATCGTGCTCCTGGCCCTCCCCTCCCTCTACCAGTACATCTTCGTGGCCGTGATCCTGATCCTGGCCGGGCTCCAGGCGCGAGGCAGTCTCTTCGTGAAGTGATCTCGGCCGTGGCGTCGGCCCTCCTGCGCCCCGGCCGCGCCAGCGGCCTCAGGCCCTCAGGGGCGCTCGGCGGGCCGGTCGTCGGCCGTGACCCCGATCCGGCGCGCCGCCGACTGCCCCCGGCGCGCAACCGGGACGTGGGCCGTGGCCGCGGCCAGGCCGTAGCGGGGCATGTTGACGTAGATGCACTCGTAGGCGCCTGGCGTCACCTGGAAGGTCTCGTGCCAGATGCCGACGTCGCCGCCGTTGCCCACGCTGCGGTTGAAGCGCCGCCAAGCGGCCAGGTGCGGCTCCTCCTTCGAGCGCGCGAACCGTTCCAGGTCCTCGAAGCTCCGCCAGTACTGGAGCACGGTGACGGTGCGCAGGCCGGGCAGGACCCGGTAGCCGAGTAGACCCAGGGAGCGGTCGCGGCTGAGGCGGGCCAGCATGGGGCCCATGGCCATGAACACGGGCAGCCAGCGGTGCACCTTCCAGGGCCGGTTGAGGCGCATGCCGATCAGGAAGATGACGAACCCGCCCTCGGCGGCGGCGGTGTAGCGGCCGGGGAACACGGTGGCCATGGTCTCCTCCAATCGAATCGTTGTTATGAAACAACGTTATAAAACGACGTTTCGGTATCCTGTGTCAAGTGCCACGGCCACGAACCCACGACGAGGCACTGCGCATCCGGCTGCTGGACGAGGGCGGGCGGCTGCTCGCCGCCGAAGGGCCGGCCGCACTCACCACACGCCGGCTGGCCGAGCGGGCGGACACCTCCTCCTCGGCCGTCTACAGCCTGTTCGGGGACAAGCCGGGCCTGCTCCGGGCCATGTTCCTGGAGGGCTTTCGCCGCCTCGCCCGTCGCTTCGCCGAGCTGCCGCGGACGGACGACCCGGGGGCCGACCTGATCGCCCTGGGCCGGGCCTTCCGCGCCAACGCGTTGGCCAACCCGCACCTCTACGACCTGATGTTCCGCTCCCCCTTTCCGGGCCTCGACCTGCTCGGCGAGGAGTGCGAGGAGGCGCTGGCCACCTTCCAGGTCCTGGTCTCGGCGGTCCGGCGCTGTCTGGAGGAGGGGGTCATCGCCCCGGCCGACCCGGAGGACGTGGCCCGGATGCTCTTCGGTCTGGTGGATGGCCTGGCCGGCCTGGAGCTCAGGGGCTGGCTCGGCGACCCCGCGACCGCTGAGCGGCGCTGGGAGCTGGCCCTGACGGCGGCGCTCCGGGGCCTACAACGCCCCGGCGGGAGGAGAACGGCGCCCGCCGCCCCGGAGGAGCGGGCAGGGGACGCCTGACCGGGGCGGGGCGGAGGCGAGCGGCGGGGATCACGAGCCGGAGATCGCCGCCCGGCCCGCCTCCACCGATCCTGCCGCCGTCACCGAGCCGTGGCCGGCTCCGCGGGCGCCGGGGCGGGGCCGGGCGGCGGGCCGACCGTCGCCGCAAAGGCGGCCGGCAGCTCGGCCCGCAGCTCCTCCCGGGCGCCCGCGGGCAGGAGCCGGTCGAGCGCGGCCAGCACGGCGCCCAGGTCGTGGCGAGCGCGCTCCCGGTCGACGCCCTCACGTTCGGCAATCCGGGCGATCAGGATCCCGGGCGCGAACCTTCCCATCGAGGTGGTGAACGACTGCTCCAGGACCAGGCGGCCGAACCGGCGGGGCAATCGGGCGGCCAGGATCTGGGCCTCGCCCCAGCGCAAGGAGGCGCCCAACTCGGCCAGCACCGCGTCGGCGGCGCGCTCCGCCTCCTTCGTGGTTCGAAAGGCCCCGGCCTCCTGCACGGCGGTGATGAACTCGCGGTCGGTCATCCGGTCTCCTCCGGCCGGCCCACCCCGACGGTGGGTCCGGCTCTTCTCATTCTCATACCGCATTGGCGAACGGGGTGGCGGTCCCCGAGCGCCGGCGACCGCCGGGGTTGCCGTCGATCGCTGGCGAGGTCCACCATGGGCGGTGTCACGCCCGCTCTCGTTCGAGCAGGTCCGCGCCCTGCGCCTGCGGGCCCAGCGTCTCGCCGGCCGGCCGTGCGCGTCCGCGTCGGAGGCGGTCGCGAGCGTGATCGGCGTCCAGGCCCAGGCGATTCAGCCGGCGCAGCTGGCGGTGCGGGCCCGGAGCACCGGCCTTGCCGCCGAAGACGTGACCAAGGCTTGCCACGCCGACCGTTCCCTGGTTCGCACCTGGTTGATGCGGGGCACCCTGCACCTGGTCGCCGCCGCCGACGTGCACTGGCTGCTCCGGCTGCTCGGTCCCCGGCAGGCCGCCAGGGACCGCCGGCGGCGCCAGCGGCTGGGGCTGGACGACCGCCTCCTGGCGCGGAGCCTGGAGGCCATCCCCCAGATCATGGCCGGACGGGGTCCTCTCGCCCGGGAGGAGCTGGTGCGGCGGCTGGCGAGACAGGGGGTGGTCGTGGACCTCGCCACGCAGGCGTCCGCGCACCTGGTCCTCTACGCCGCCCTGCAAGGCGTGATCTGCATGGGTCCGGAGACGAGGGGGAATCGGGCGACCTACGTGCTGCTCGACGAGTGGCTGCCGGCCGCACCG
>JAJPKS010000219.1 GCA_021323605.1 Bacillota bacterium
CCTGAGGTAGGGCCGGCGCCGGCGATCTCCCCCGGCCCCCACGCCCGCCGGCGCCGCCCGCCTGGGGAACACAACCCGACCACCGGCTCGGCGAAGGGACTAAGCTTCCGAGTGCGATGGCGCGGCGCTATCGGGGACCGTTCGAGCCCTTCGACCCCGGCTCCTTCGAGGGGGGGTTCCGCGAGCTGCACATCCCCCGGCCACCGCGGCGCTTCTGGATCGGCCTGGCCTTCGTGGTGGCCGCGATCCTGGTCATCGCCCTCACCGCGCCCCTGGTGAACGCCCTGACCGAGGTCCAGTGGTTCACGGCCCTGGGCCTGCGTGGCGTCTACGTCACCCGCTTCTTCCTGCAGTTCTGGCTCTTCCTCGCCGGTCTGGGGGCAGGGTTCCTCTTCTCGGCGGCGAACGTGGTCGTGGCGCTCCGCAACCGCACGGGTCGGGTCCTGCGCGCGGTCGGCATCCGGCGCCGGGTGGTGCGGACGGCCGCCGGGGCAATCGGGCTCGGGGCCTCGGCCGCGATCGCCCTCATCCTGGCCGGCCCGCTGGGGGGCAACTGGCAGCACCTGGCGCTCTTCCTCCACCCCGTGGCCACGGGGACCAGGGATCCGGTGTTCGGCCTGGACGTGAGCTTCTACCTGCTCACCCTGCCCTTCCTCCACGACCTGCTGGGGTGGCTGACCGGGCTCTTCTTCCTGGTCGCCCTGTTGATCGCCGGCCTCTACGCCTGGCGCGGCGACACCTTCGACCTGCGGCTGCCGCCCCGGGCCCTGGCGCACCTCTCGGTGCTGCTGGGCGGGATCGCGCTGGTGCTGGGAGCGACGGCGTTCGTGGGCCGCTACGATCTGCTCTCCGGGCACGACAGCGCGGTCTGGGGTGCCGGCTACACGGACGTCCACGTGCGGCTCTGGATGACCCTGGCCCAGACCGCGCTGGCGGGCCTGCTGGCGCTGGCTCTGTTCGCCAACGCGGTCCTACGGCGGCCCCCGCTGATCGTCGGGGCGATCGGCGTCTGGCTGGCCATGGCCCTGGTCTCGGTCATCTATCCCGCCCTGGTCCAGCGGATCGTGGTCCAGCCGGCCGAGCTCTCCCAGGAATCGCCCTACATCTCGCGCGAGATCTCCTTCACCCGGGGGGCGTTCGCCCTGGGCCAGGTCAAGACGGAGTCGTTCGGCGGCGACGCCCCGGTCACGCCCCAGGAGATCGGGCAGGACCAGGCCACCATCAGCAACCTCCGTCTCTGGGACAACGCCCAGATCCAGGAGACCTACCAGCAGCTCCAGTCGCTGCGCACTTACTACACGTTCCAGCACATCGACGTCGACCGGTACGCCATCAATGGGCAGACCGTCCAGCTGGCCATCAGCGCCCGCGAGCTGGACCAGAACCGGCTTCCCCCCCAGGCGCAGAACTGGTACAACCAGAAGCTCATCTACACGCACGGGTACGGCGTGGCCGCCAGCCCCGTCAGCACAGTGGTGGGCGAGGGCCTGCCCGACTACGTGGTCGGCGACATCCCCCCCACCGGCCCCCTCAAGGTCACCCGCCCGCAGATCTACTTCGGAGAGTTGACCGGCAACTACGTCCTGGTCGACACCCGCCAGCAGGACTTCGACTACCCCAAGGGCAGCGACAACGTGTTCGGCACCTACCGGGGCACCGAGGGCGTGCCCCTGAGCGGGGCCAACCGGCTGCTGTGGGCGATGCGCACCGGTGACTTCAACATGCTGGTGTCGGACAAGCTCACGGACCGCTCACAGATCCTCTTCCGCCGTGACATCGGGAGCCGGATCGGCGCCATCGCGCCCTACCTCCAGGTGGACGACAACCCGTACATCGTGGTCGTGGGGGGACGGCTGTACTGGATCCAGGACGCCTACACCGGCGCCACCACCTATCCTTACTCGCAGGCGTTCGACGACATCGATGGGCAGAACTACCTGCGCAACTCGGTCAAGGTGGTCGTCGACGCCTACACCGGCGCCGTGCGCTTCTACGTGGCCGACCCCACCGATCCCATCATCCGGGCCTACGAGGCGGCCTTCCCCGGCCTCTACCGGCCGCTCAGCCAGATGCCCGCCGCCCTCAAGGCCCATCTCCGGGTCCCGCCCACCTTTTTCTCCGTCCAGGCCGAGGTCTACGCCACCTACCACATGTCCGACCCGGCCACCTTCTACAACCGCGAGGACGTGTGGTCGATGCCCCTCCAGCCGTACTACGTGGAGATGCGCCTGCCCGGCGCGGCCCGGGCCGAGTACCTGGAGATCATCCCCTACACGCCGCTCAACAAGCAGAACCTGGTCAGCTGGCTGGCGGTGCGCAACGACCCGCCCCACTACGGCGAGATGATCTCGTACGTGCTCCCCAAGGACCGCGTGATCCTGGGGCCGGACCAGATCCGGAGCCGCATCCAGCAGACCCCGGACATCTCGCGAGATCGGACCCTGCTCAACTCCCAGGGTTCGTCGGTCATCCAGGGCAACCTGCTCGTGGTCCCCATCGGCAACTCCTTCCTGTACTTCGAGCCCTGGTACCTCAAGTCCACGACCAACCCCAACCAGAGCCTGCCCGAGCTGAAGAAGGTGATCCTGACCGACGCCTCGACCACGGGGATCGTCGCCTACCAGAACACGCTCTCCGACGCGCTCGCCCAGCTGGTGGGACAGCCGGTCGCCGGCCAGCCCACCGCCCCCGGCCCGGCCCCCTCCCCGACCCCGGCCCCGACCGTCCCCTCGGGGGTGGCGAACCTGGTGGCCCAGGCGCTGCAGCACTACGACGCCGCCCAGAGCGATCTGCGACAGGGTGACCTGGTCGGCTATGCCCAGGAGATGGCCCAGGTGTCGCAGCTCCTCCAGCAGATCGCCCAGGTGACCGGGGCGCCGACGCCGTCCCCGACCCCCGGCGGCTGAGCGCTCCGCGACCGCCTTCCATGACCCCAGGTGTGGGGCTCGGATGGCCGTCGACGTACAATACCTGCCGGGTGAGTTCTCCCCTCGTAGCGCCGGCCCCGATCCCTCGCTGGCGACGGCCGATCAAGCAGCGCTCCCGCGTCGAGCGACGCTCGGGGCCGCCCCACACCCGCGTCACCTTCTCCCACCCCTCGGAGCTCGAGTTCGCCCGCTTCCTGGACTTCTACCGTATCCGCTGGGCCTACGAGCCGGTGGCCTTTCCGCTCGGGTGGGAGAACGGCCGGGCGACGGAGATGTTCACCCCCGACTTCTACCTCCCCGAGCACGACCTCTACGTCGAGCTCACGACCATGAAGCAGAGCCTGGTCACGCCCAAGAACCGGAAGCTGCGCCGGCTGCGTGAGCTCTACCCCGAGGTGAAGATCAGGCTGCTCTACCGAAAGGACTACGAGCAGCTCCTGGCCCAGGCGGGCTACGCTCACGCCGACCTCGACCACCTGCGCGACGACCAGATCGACCGCATCCTGGTCTCCCCGCTGGAGCTCGAGGCCCGGGTGCGCTCGCTCGCCCGCCGCATCTCCCGCGACTACGAGGGACGCTCCATGGTCCTGGTGGGGATGCTGAAGGGCGTCACCTTCTTCCTGGCCGACCTGGCCCGGCAGCTCACGGTGCCGCTGGCCATCGACTACCTCAGCATCACCCGCTACGCACGGAGCGACCCCTCCGGCGCCCGTCGGGTCACCATCCAGCGCGACCTCGACTATCCCATCCGGGGCCGGCACGTCCTCCTGGTGGAGGACGTGGTCAACACCGGCCTGACGCTGGACTACGTCCTGAGCGCGCTGCGCGACCGCGACCCGGCCTCGGTGGAGGTGGTCACCCTGCTCGACCGGCCCTCGCGGCGGATCGCCGACGTCCAGCCGCGCTACGTGGGGTTCCAGGTCCCCAGCGACTACGTGGTGGGCTACGGCCTCGACTACCGGGAGCGGTACCGCAACCTCCCCTTCATCTGCGCGCTCCGCCCCTCCGTGTACGCTCAGGACGCCGAGGACCAGGAGTCGGTGGCCGGGGAGCAACGCCTCGTCGCCCTCCCCGAGGGCTGAGCGACGTCGTCCACGGAGCCAGCCCGGGCCGGGGCGATCGCCCGCCGGGCGCGGCTCGCCGCGCCGCCCGGGGGACGGTATCCTCGGGAGGGCGAGGCGGCCGCCGCCGGACGGCGGCCCGGTGACGGTTGAGGAGGCAGGCTCATGCGCGAAGCGGTCATCGTGGAGGGGGTGCGGACTCCCTTCGGCAAGCGCAACGGCAAGCTCAGGGACATCCATCCGGTGCTCCTGGGCGCCATGGTGTTGAAGGAGCTGGTGCGGCGCGCCGGCATCGAACCGGGCCAGGTCGACGACGTCATCTTCGGCTGCGTGGGGCAGGTGGGCGAGCAGAGCGCCAACATCGCCCGTAACAGCTGGCTGGCCGCGGGCTTCCCGGTCGAGGTGCCCGCCACCACCGTGGACCGGCAGTGCGGATCGGGCCAGCAGGCCATCCACTTCGCGGCCAACCTGATCCAGAGCGGGGTGGCGGACGTGACCGTCGCCGGCGGGGTGGAGTCCATGTCCCGGGTGCCGATGGGCTCCAACATGACCGCAGGGCCGGGCACGCCGTTCCCGCCCGAGCTGATGGAGCTGTACGACCTGGTCCCGCAGGGCATCTCGGCGGAGCTGGTGGCGCGCAAGTACGGCATCAGCCGACGGGAGATGGACGAGTTCGGGGTCAGGAGCCACCAGCGCGCCGCCGAGGCCACCCGCAAGGGCTACCTGGCGCCCATGATCCTGCCCGTGGAGGTGCCGGTCGACGGGCGGACGGCCGAGGGAACGTCAGATGCCGCCCGCACCGAGACCATGACCACCGACGAGGGCATCCGCTACGACACCAGCTATGAGGCCGTGAGCCAGCTGGCGCCCGCCTTCAACCCCGACCACTCGATCACGGCCGGCAACTCGAGCCAGATCACCGACGGGGCCGCCGCCGTGCTCCTGATGAGCGCCGAGAAGGCGCGCGAACTGGGGCTGCGCCCCAGGGCCAGGATCCGCGCTCAGAAGGTGGTCGGCTGCGATCCCGTGCTCATGCTGGAGGGTCCCATCCCGGCCACCGCCGCGGTGCTGAGGCAGGCTGGCCTGGAGCTGGGCGACATCGACCTCTTCGAGATCAACGAGGCCTTCGCCTCGGTGGTGCTGGCCTGGGCGAAGACGACCGGGGCCGACCTGGAGAAGACCAACGTCAACGGCGGGGCCATCGCCATCGGGCACCCGCTGGGGGCCTCCGGCGCCCGCCTCATGTGCCACCTGCTCTACGAGCTGGAGCGCCGCGATCTCCGCTACGGGCTGGAGTCCATGTGTTGTGGCGGGGGGCTGGGCACCGCCACCATCATCGATCGGGAGGTCTGAGCCGAAAGCGCACGCTCGGTCACGGCGACCGGCAGGGCGTCGGGGGTCGATCCGACGGGGGCACGCGAACCGGATACCCGGGCCAGGATGGAGGGGCCGGGCGGGGGTCGAAGGACCGGAGCGGCGACTTCGCGGAGCGACCGCGAACGTCACCTGGGTGAGCGCCTGGGCCGGCGGCTCGGGGTGGCCCCGGCACGGCTGGCAGAGCTGGACCCCGACCTGCTGAGCCGGATCCTCCGCCGCCTCGAGGAGCTCGAGGCGGCCGCCGCCGTGGACGAACTGACCGGGGCGCTTCGGCGCCGGGCCGGGCTGGAGGCGCTGCAGCGGGAGGTCCGGCGAGCCCACCGCTTCGACGACCGCAGGCTGGTGGTGGCCTTCCTCGACGTGGACGGACTGAAGACCGTGAACGACCGCGACGGCCACGTCGCCGGCGACGCGATGCTGCGGGAGCTGGCCGCCGCCCTGAGGCGGCGCCTTCGGGCCTACGACCTCGTCATCCGCTGGGGAGGGGACGAGTTCGTGTGCAGCCTCCCCCAGGCGGGGCTGGAGGCGGCTCGGCGCGCCCTCGACGACGTCCGGGCCGACTACGCCAGACGGACTGGCTGCACCTTCAGCGTGGGGTTCGCCGAGCTGGGCGCCGAGACCGACGTCGCCGAGCTGGTGGCGCGGGCGGACGCGGATCTCTATCGCCGGCGCACTCGCTCCACCGGCCCTCCGGCGGCCGAACGCCGTCCCCGAACCGGTCGGGAGAGATAGGGGCCGTCGAGGCAGAATCGCCAGGGCAGGGAGGCCCACTCGCCGGCGTACTCGACCCCGATCCGCGGGGTGCGCACGACCAGCTCCGGGTCGGGGCGGACGCCGTCGTCGACCACGTACAGGGAGGGTGGCCGCAGCGGGGCCCCGTTCAGGGATCGATCGATCCCCAGCGCCCGGCAGACCAGCCCCGGCCCGGAGCAGCGTCCCACCCCCGGTCCCGGCTCGAGGGCGCGGATCAGGACCGCCTGGGGGATGCCCGCCGGCCGGGTGACCAGGTTCAGGCAGTGGTGCATGCCGTAGATGACGTAGACGTAGGCGTGCCCCGGCGGCCCGTACATCACCCGCGTCCTCGGCGTGAGGCCACGGGAGGAGTGCGCCGCCCGGTCCTCCGGCCCGCAGTAGGCCTCGACCTCGACCAGGCGCCCCCAGAGGACACGACCGCCCACCTCCCGCACCAGGAGCTTCCCGAGCAGCTCGCGCGCCACCTCCAGGGTCTCCCGCACGAAGAAGTCCGGACCGAGCACCACGCCATGTGGTCGGGCTCCATCGGGCTGCACGGTTGCACTATATGGAAGAGGCTCATCGCCATCCCGTCGCCGCCCGGAGGGCGGGCGCGGGACCCGGACCTCGCCGACGGCCCGGAGCCGAGCCCGAGGCGGTCCGGAAGCCTCGAGGAAACCTGAGGAATCAGGAAAGGAGCACGAGACCATGGCGACCGCCACCACGCTGAACCGGATCGAGGAGATCCTGGGCGCCGAGGCGACCGACCTGCTCGAGCACCGCTGTCGGACGGTGCCCCGGGAACAGCTGCACCTGCCCGGTCCCGACTTCGTCGACCGGGTCTGGGCCCTCAGCGACCGCAACCCGCGCGTCCTGCGCAGCCTCCAGGCGCTGTTCGACCACGGGCGGCTGGCCGGGACCGGGTACCTCTCCATCCTGCCCGTCGACCAGGGCATCGAGCACTCGGCCGGTGCCTCCTTCGCCCCCAATCCCGAGTACTTCGACGGCGACAACATCGTCCGCCTGGCCATCGAGGGCGGCTGCAACGCCGTCGCCTCCAGCTTCGGCGTCCTGGGCTCGGTGGCGCGCAAGTATGCCCACCGGATCCCGTTCATCTGCAAGATCAACCACAACCAGCTCCTCAGCTACCCCAACACCTACGACCAGGTCCTCTTCGGGACCGTGCGCGAGGCCTGGGAGCTGGGAGCGGTCGCCCTCGGCGCCACCGTCTACTTCGGCTCGCCGGAGTCGAATCGCCAGATCGTCGAGATCGCGCACGCCTTCCACGAAGCCCACCAGCTGGGGATGGCCACCGTGCTCTGGTGCTACCTCCGCAACCCCGGTTTCACCAAGGACGGCGTCAACTACGAGGTCGCCGCCGACCTGACCGCCCAGGCCAATCACCTCGGGGTCACGATCGAGGCCGACATCATCAAGCAGAAGCTGCCGGAGACCAACGGCGGCTACACGGCGCTGAAGTTCGGCAGGACGTCGAAGCTGGTCTACGAGAAGCTGACCACCGACCACCCGATCGATCTCACCCGCTACCAGGTGGTCAACTGCTTCATGGGCCGCGCCGGCCTGATCAACTCCGGCGGGGCGTCGGCCGGCGAGAGCGACCTCCGGGAGGCGGTGCGGACCGCCGTCATCAACAAGCGCGCCGGGGGGATGGGGCTGATCTCCGGCCGGAAGGCGTTCCAGCGGCCGATGCGGGAGGGCATCCAGCTCCTCCACGCCATCCAGGACGTGTACCTGACCCCTGAGATCACGGTGGCCTGAGGGGGCACCGCCGGCCGCGGGGACCGGTGGCCACCGGCGTCCGGTTGCACGGCACGCCGGTGGCACCTTCCCGTGCCTCGCGCCCCAGGGGCGGCCGCCGGCGCACCGCCGGGGGCGAGGCAGGACGTCCGCCACTCCACCCGCGATCGGTGATGACGCCGGCGGCGCCGTCGAGGAGCGCGGGGAGGGTCGGGCGGCGCCCGGGGAGAGGCGGTACCCTTCGCCATGGTGAAGCTCGCTTTCCTGGGGACCGGAGCCGCCTTCTCCCTGGAGCGCTACAACGGCGCCGTGGTGGTGGAGGGACGGCTCCTGCTCGACGCCGGCGCTCCCCTGCTCCACCACATGCACCGCCTGGACATCGACCCGGGACGCATCGAGGCCGTCTTCCTCACCCACTTCCACGGCGACCACGCCCTCGGCCTCCCCACCTTCTTGCTCTACCGGGCCTTCCATCCCTCCGGACCGCTGCCCCTGCTCGGGCCGCCCGGGATCGCAGACTGGGTGGAACAGCTCTGCCGCCTGGCCTGGCACGAGGACTGGCCCGGGTTCCGCGAGCGCGCCCGCGTCACCTACCACGAGGCCGCACCGAGCGGGCGGATCGCCGGCGTGCGGTACGAGTCCCTGGCCCTCGACCACGGGTCGATGGAGTGCCGCGGGTACCGACTCCACCTCGACGGCCGGGTGCTCGCCTACGCCGGCGACACGGTGGTGAGCCCCGCCCTGGAACGGCTCGTGGAGGGGGCCGACGTGGCCATCACCGAGGCCACGAGCCCGCATCCCTCCGGAGTGCACACGAGCTGGGAACAGGCGCAGGCGCTGGCGGCGCGGCATCCGGGCACCCGTTTCGTCTTCAACCACGTCGCGGCCGGCCACCCTCCCGGCGCCGCCAGGGACCTCGAGGTGATCGAGGTATGACCCGCCGGGAGGGGTGTCCTCGGCATCGGCCCTTTCGACCCCCCGGCCCGGGCCGGCTCCGGAGACCCTCCCGGTCGTCCCGGGATCGGCCCGGGTCAGGCCGGATCCCAGCTCGCACTTTGACGCCCCCGAGGAGAGAGGCGAGAATGCGATGGTCGCGTCCTGTCGTCCCCGGTACGCCGGGCGCTCCGCGAAGAGCAGGCTGCCGTGAGGTGGAGGTGACGAGCTGTGGGCGAGGTGGAGCACGAACGCCGGGAGGGCTGGGAGCAGGCGGTTCGGGCCCTGGGCGCCGGCTTCCTGACGCGGTGGGACCGGCACGATCCGAAGGCGCTCGAGGAGGCGGTGCGAACGCTGGCACCGCCGGCGCCGGAGCCGAAACCGGTGGCCATCCGGCTCGGCTGAGGCCGGCGGGGAGGCCGTGACCCGCCGGGCGGGGGCCATCCTGCTGGCATCGGTGGCCGGGGCCATCGGCTTCGCGGGCCCGCTCGCGGCCGGTTGGATGCTGTACCTCCGCCTGTGGGGAGATTCCATCCTGGTCCTGGCCGTGATCGAGACCCTGTTCGGTGCGGCCGGCGTCTACGCCGGCTGGATCCTGGCCATGCTGGTCTTCTCCGCCGTCCGGGACGCCGATGGCGACCGGCCCTGAGACCACGTTCGCCAGCCGTCGTCCAGTACCCTCTTCACCGAGATGTCTCAGGTAGAGGTCCTCGGCCCCAAGGGACCGCTGCGGCACGGTGGGGTCGACCTGCTCACATGGGCCCGCAACCAGCTCCGGGTGGCGAGCGAGATCGTGGACAACCCGGGAGGCGGGTTGCTCTTCGCCTCCCAGACCATCGGCCAGGTCAGAGCGGCGCTGGCGGAGACCGACGATCCCCGCTGGAGCCCGCTCGTCGAGCTGCTCGAGCGGGCCGAGGACGCGACCGTGCATCGCGATTTCCGGCGGGCTCGCGCCACGTTGGCGCAGGCCGGCGACGTCCTGGGCACGGCGGCCGCGACGGATTAGGCGCGGGCCGACCCGACCAGGTCCAGCACGGCTTCGAGCCAGGAGCGATCGTCGGCCGCCTCTCGGGCCAGCCAGTGCTCGGCCCCCCAGAGCAGGATGGTGTCGAAGCCGGCCCTCGCCAGCTCGCCCACCGTCACCGCCAGGTCGCGCGGGCGGCAGGTCCGCGGCTGCACCACGGCCCGACCCGGCGGCTCCCACGGCTCCGCCTGTGCCTCCACGATCCAGGTCCGCACGCCGGCGTCCAGGGCCCGCTCCCGCCAGCGGCGCGCATCCGCGCTCCAGTCACCGGCGGCCGCGGCCACGACCGGAACGCCCAGCCGGCGGGTCCCGATCCGCCGATAGACGTCCAGCCCCAGCACGTCGCCCGCCCCCAGCAGGGAGAGCGCCTCGGCCGCCGGCGGCGGCGCCGGCCGGTTGGCGCCTGGCCGTCGTGAGGCCGCATCCAGGCGACGGTTGAAGTGGGCGAACACGTTCACCGCCAGCGGTCGCGAGTCGAGCGCCCGCGCCGCCGCGATCTCTCGGCGGAGGAACTCGGGGCCGATCCACCAGCGAAGGGGCCCGGAGGGGTTGAGAGGCTCGTTCTCCACCTGCCAGGCCTCCACCGACCGACGCTCTCGGTAGCGTTCGACCGTGGTCTGGAGGACCTCCAGGGTGGTCCGGGCCAGCGCCGGGTTGGCGGCGGCCACGTCGACGCCGGGCGGAGCGTAGGTCTCCAGCCGATCGGGGAGGTGGAACTCCGGCCAGCCCGGGGCCTTCATGCCCACCGTGAGCAGCACCGGCTTCCCCCCCTCCTCGGCCAGGGAGAGCTGCCAGTCCAGGTCGTCGTACCCCGAGCTCAGCACGCGCAGGCCGGGGACGGAGAGGCGGAGCGGCGCCAGGGGCAGGTCGATCAGGCGCCGGAAGGCGGACCGCCACTCCAGGCCCCTGGCCGCGGCCCGGTGGGGGGAGAAGGTGGTGCCGATCCGCATCGCCTCACCCGGCCCTACTGGGGGCCCCGGCGGCGGACCTCGCCCACCCGCACCAGCGCCTCCCGGAGCTCGCGGATCCAGTCCGCCTGGTGCCTGCCGACCAGGCGCACGCACCAGGCCAGGGCATCGCTCCGGCTCCGGGCCACTCCGGCCTCGACGAGCGTGTCGAGCACACGCCGCTCCTGGAGCCGGAGCCGGGTCATGACCGGGACGGACAGGGTGGTGAAGAGGATGCGTTCGCCGGCCGTCTCCACGCCCCAGGAGAGGCGGCGCCGGAAGCGCTGCTCGGCCTCCTGGGCGATGCGCACGCGGGCCTCGCGGGTGGCCTCCCGAAACCGCCGGACCATCCCCGGGCGCACCGGTGACCCCGTGGGCGAGCCGCCATCCGGATCGGGAAGCCGCCCCACCACCAGGATCTCCTCCTGGTCCATCTCCACCATGGGAGGCCCGTCGAACCACCCCGGAGGTAGGCGGTTGAGCACCCAGGTGACGATCTCTTCTTCCTCGGTTGTCATTGCTATTACATTGTTACAACTCGTCCGCTCACCACGACGTCAGGCGAGTCGTCCCCCTCCAGGTTGACCGGGCAAGGCTTCTGCCCCATGATCGAGGCGCGGGGACACGCGGCAGTGGGGGCAGCGAACGGGACGGGGTTTCGCTACGGAATCGAGCACGAGGCCGCCCTTCTGCGTCCAGACGGCACCTTCGCCGACTTCACCAACACCCGGTTCGAGGAGCTGCAGGCGATCGTCGACGCCCTACCCGTCTACCCTGCGGACTACCCCGGGCTGCGCATCGGTGACCGGGGCATCAAACGTAAACGCTGGTACGTCGAGGGGTACGAGCGCTTTGGGCCGAGGGGAGAGTTCCTGCATTGCGACCCCAAGGGCATCGAGGTCCGCACCCCCATCTGCATCAGCGTCGCGGACACCGCGGCCCGGCTTCGCTCCGATCACGCGCGCCTCGTCCGCCAAGCGGCCCGGCACGGCTTCCGCGTCCTGGCCATCGGGTTCAACCCGGTGCGACGCGCCTACCGGATCGACCCTGCCCTCAACCGATGGGAGCGCCGTCACCGCCTGCTCACCCCCGAGGACCGCACCGACCACCTCCACATGACGACCTACGGCCCCGACCTCAACCTCTCCTGGGCCGAGCTGAGCCCCCGTCAGACGATCGACGCGGCGGCCAAGCTGACCTTCTACAGCCCCTACTTGGTCCCTTTCTCGTTCGCCTCTCCCTTCTTCCAGGGGACCCTTTGGGAGGGGCTCTCCGTCCGCACCTTCGTGCGTACCGGACCCCGCCCGGCGGCCCTGGCCTTCGTCGCCAGCCCGGACGACCTGCTGGCCACCGACCCCTCCCTCACCCAGCTGGCCAGGAGCGAGGCGGAGGTGGGACGGATCGAGTTCAAGGCCTTCGACGCCTCCGGCGATTTCGCGCTCTACGGCGAGCTGCTCACCCTGCTCAAGGGGCTGATCCTGGACCAGCGCCTCTCCGGCCGCCGCCTGACCCCGGACGCGCGGCTGCACCGGGTCTCGGCCATCGAGGGGTTCCACGCCCCGGAGATCCGGGAGGCCGCGGAGGTCGTGTTGCGGGCCGCCGAGGAGGCGCTCGGCGACCCCGAGGACCGGCAGCGGCTGCGCCGCCTCTGGGGACGCTTGCGATCGCGCTCCTGCCCGGCCGAGGGGATGCGGCGCCGCTACCTGGCCGGGCAGGAGGTGGCGGGCCTGCGTCGCCGGCCATCGGCCCCGACCGCGGGGAGGGACGAGGCCTCCGCCGGTACGGCGGGCTAGGCGAAGGTCTCCGGTGGATGGGGTGGCCGCCGCCAGCGGATGTAGGGATGCCCGGTCTCGGCGTGATACTGGTCGGCGCGCTCCACCGCGGCGTCGTAGGCCAGGTCGAAGGCGGCCCGGTCCCGCCGCCCGATCGCGTCCAGGAGCGGCGTCAGCGCCTCCTCCTGGAAAGCCTGGATCGGCTCTCGGTACCGGGGGCGGACCACCGCCAGCGCACGGAGCTGGCTCCGGACGCGACGGACGAAGTACGCGGCCAACTCCCAGTTGCCCCGGTCGGCGGCATGCCAGGCGGAGCCGAACGACCGCGCCACCGAGGCCATGACCTCGCCCGTGCCGGGGAGCAGGGAGGCGATCTCCTCCAGGTTCAGCTCGGCGTGGCGGGTACGGACCCGGATGGAGCCGCCGTCGTCAGCCACGGGCCGGACCCGGTCGGCGCTCGCCGCCGCTCCGCGGGATGGTCGTCGTTCGCTTCACGTGTCGCTCGATCGATGGCAACGGTCGGAGGAGATTGGGCGGGTGATGACTCATCGTAGAGGATGCCGTTGTCGTCCCGCCGCCGCGGCCACGCTCGGCCATCATGGGAGGCGATGAACGACTGGCTCGTCGTCCTCAGCGAGGACAACTGGGAGATCTGCGTACGCGAGGGGCTGCTGGGGCTGGGGCGAAACGCCGAGCGACGGCTGAACCGGATGGCGGAGGGCGACCGGGTGTGGATCTACGTCAACCGGAAGTACGTCGATCACCAGCTGCCGCGGGTTCAGGAACTCCGCGCCGTGGCCAGGGTCACCGGCCCGGTGCGCCATCTCGACCGCAGCCCCTGGAAGCCACGCGGCGAGCAGCGGTTCACGGTCGCGCGTCCCATCGCGGTGGAGCGGCGATGCGCCGTCCCCTTGCTCGGGGTGCTGAAGGGCTTGAGCTTCGCCGGTCGGCCCCCAGCCTGGGGCATACGACTGCTCGACGCCCCGCTCCGCCTGACCGCGGAGGACGTGGCCAGGCTCGAGCTGGCGCTCGAGGCCGGCCGGCCCGTCCCCGGCCTCGGCCGCTGAGCCCCTCCCGCCGCCCCTCCGCGCGCGTGGCCGCCGCCCGCTCCCGCGACCGGGTAGCCTGAAGGCGGCCATGCCCCGCGCCATCCTCCAGGAGTTGCTCCCGCAGCTCACGGCCGTTTTGCGGGACGAGATCCAGGCGCGACGGCGGCGGGGCGACGACCGCGTCCGCCTCGGTCAGGCCCGCTTCCTGGACCGCTCGCTGCGCGGCTGGCTCTACGAGTTCCGCGCCCACGACGAGGTCCAGACGCCGGACGCCAGCCGCGTCTGGCTGGAGGCCGGCGAGGCCCGTGTTCCCGGCTCGATCGTGACCACGGACGGGTTCGACCTCCTGCTCGAGCTCGAGGAGCGACTGGAGGCGCCGCCCCACCGCGCCGTCCTCCGGATCGAGGGGTGGCACCTCCTGGACGCCCTGTGGCACCGGCTGGAGACGACGGCGGAGGAGGAGGGCCCG
Source organism: Bacillota bacterium (assembly GCA_021323605.1). GTDB lineage: Bacteria > Chloroflexota > Dormibacteria > Dormibacterales > Dormibacteraceae > CADDZO01. The sequence goes on from JAJPKS010000219.1 coordinate 14,050, forward strand.
GGGAGCGGCCGCCCGCTCCGAGCGGTGGGGGTCTCCTGGGTCCTGACCGCCGCCCCCTCAACCGGCGGCCCACGGCCCAGGCTGGACGAGCACCAGTCGCTGGCCGTCGACCAGGCGCTGCAGAACCCGGCCACCTTCCTCTGGGGAGGGCCGGGGACGGGGAAGACCACGGTCCTCGCCCGCCTGGTGCGGGAGGCCAGCGAGCGTGGCCAGCGGGTACTCGTCATCGCCGAGCGCAACACCACCCTGGACGCGGCCATGCTGGCCATCGCGCGCCAGCTCGAGGCGGCCGGGAACCCGGGCCGGGCCCTCCGGCTGGGCACCGCCCCGGACTCCGAGGTCCGCCGCCATCCCTGGCTCACGGCCGAGGCCATCCTCCCCGGCGCCGAGCCGGAGCTGATGGAGCGCCTCGACCGCTGTCGGTCCGCGCTCGCCACCCACCGCGTCGGGAGCCCCGAGCTCGACCGGGCGCGGCAGGAGCTGAGGGCGGTAGCGCACCAGGTGGCGGCCTGGGAACGGGAGCTGGCCGCCGGCCGTCAGGTCCTGGGCGCGGCTCTGGCCAGGGTCCTGCTCGACGGCTTCTTCTCCGGGCTCCGCGCCGACCTCGTGGTCCTGGAGGACGCGGACGCCGTCCCCGTCCCCTTCGCGCTGCTGGCGGCCGCGATGGCGGACCAGCACTTCGTCGCCTGCGGCGACCTCCGGGGCCGCCCGCCCTCGACCACGTCCCGCACCGAGGCCGTCCGCCGGTGGCTCGGAAGCCACGTCTTCGATCACGCCGGCGTCGATCGGGCGGTCCGCTACGGTCGCCCGGAGCGACGCTTGGTGGCGCTCCGGCGCCAGTACCGGATGCACCCTCGCATCTCCCGGGTGGCCTCCCGGGCCCTCTACGGTGGTGACCTCCACGACGGCATCGGGGTCGAAGGGGCGACCGTCCCCATCGCCCAGCGACCGCCGAGCCCCCGCGACGCCATCGTCGCGGTCGACACCCACGCCCTCTCCCCGGTCGGCCTCTGGAGCCGCCCCGCGCCCGGGCAATCGAGGCTGAACCCGGCCCACGCGATCGTGGACCTGCTGCTGGTCGCAGGGGCCCTGCCCCACCACGCCTCGATCGCGATCCTCACCCCTTTCCGCACTCAGGCCCACCTGCTGCGACTGCTGGTGGAGGATCTGGGCTGGCACGGCACCGTCCGGGTGTCGACGGTGGGGGCCAACCGGGCACCCGGCGCCGACATGGTCGTCCTGGATCTCGTCTCCGCCCCACCGCAGCGGCCACTGGGGCCCCTGCTGACCGGCGACGCCTGGTCTCCGGCCGGCCAGGTCTTCAACCTGGCCCTCGGCCAGGCCCGGGGCAAGCTGATGGTGGTCGCGGACCAGGCCTGGCTCCGGGAGGGATCGAGGCCGGGCGACGTCCTGCCCGACCTCTTCTACCAGCTGGGGCAGGAAGGACGGCCCAGCTTTCTCACCTACGAGGCGCTCGCCGAGCAGCTCGAGCAGGTCGGCCTGGGGGGAGTGGCGGAGGTGCGACGCGGTCCCGTTCTCGAGGTTGCCGCCCCGGCCGCGGCCGCCCGGGAGCTGAGGATCGGCCTGGCCACGGCCCTGCCCCCGCCGAGCTGGCTGCGCTCGGCCGGCGAGGGAGGAGCGTCCATCCTCGTCCACGGCACGGGGCTTTCCCGGGAGTGGCACGCCATCCCCGGCGCCCTCTTCCTGGAGACGCGCCCCCCGCTGAACGCGCTGGTCGGTGACCGGGAGGAGCTCTGGCTCGAGCTGCCGCAGCCGGGCTGGACGCTCCTTCTCCGCCTCCCGTCGTCGGCCCTCCACCTGGGTCGACTGATCGGGTTGGTCCCCGAGGACGAGCGCTGCCCTCCTCTCGAGCCTCGGGGACGCGAATGGGGCCCCCTCGGTCCCCTCTGTCCCCGCTGCGGGGGCGCGCTCTGGGCTGTGGAGGGTCCGGTCGGGCTCGAGCCCCGCTGCGTGGCCGAGGGCTGCGGGGAGCCGCAGGCCTGGACCGTGGAGACGGCGGCCCGGTACCTGGCGGCGGCGCAGGTGAGCTGCGAGCGGTGCGGGGCCCCGCCCAGGGTCAGGACCGGCCGGGTGGGCCTGCTGGTGCGCTGCTCGCGCCCCGGCTGCGACTGGTGGCGACCGCTCGCCGACTACCTGTGAGTTACCCACGTCAACCCCCACGCTGCGGCGAGGGTGTTGGCGGCACGGTGACGTGGCCCCCGGCCGGGGGGCCGAGGCCGGCGGCACCGGTCTCTTACCGGAAGAGGTCGAGTTCGGGCGGCCGGATGAGGTCGCGGCCACGGCCCGGGGGGGCCTCGGCGTGCCAACCCCGGATCACCGCCACCGGCACCCGGTCCGTCTTGCGCATGACCAGCTCGGCGGCCGCGGCCAGCTCGTCCGCCACCGCCACCACCGTCGCCCTCATCTCGCGCCCGTGATCGTCCGGCCGGCCCCGATAGTCGATGAGCGGGGCCAACCCCGCCACCCCCAGGGCCACGTTGACGATGCCGGTGCGCCAGGGCCGCCCGAAGGTGTCGGCCACGATCACCGCCGTCTCCCGGCCGGTGAGCTCCCGCAGCCGCATCCGCAGACGGGCCGCGCTCCGGTCGCAGTCCTCGGGCAGCAGGCACACCACCTCCTGGCCGGGGACGTTGGAGTGGTCCACCCCGGCGTTGGCGCAGACGAAGCCGTGCCGGGTTTCGGTGATCAGCACCCGTTCCGCCCGTACCACCCTTGCGCTCTCGTCGAGCACCACCTGCACGAACCGGGGGTCGTGGCCGAGCCGCTCGGCGTAGCCTCGAGCGACCTCACCTGGCTCCACCCGGCGCAGGTCGCGCAGCCGCCCCTCCGCCTTGGAGACCACCTTCTGGGCCACGACCACCACGTCGCCGTCGCGCAACCCGCCGCAGCGGGCGGCGTGGAGCGCGATCAGCGCCCCCAGGTCGTCTCCGGGCTGGACCTCAGGCAGGCCCCGGATCCCCAGGATCGAGATACCCTCGCTCATCGGCTCGAGGCACGGCCGGAGAGCGGTTCACCCCGCCAGCCGGCGCAGCTCCTCCAGATCGGCCGGCTCGTCGAGGTCGAGGGCCAGGTCCGGCGACTCGTAGAGCTCGAACCGCACTCCACGATCGGCCGCGTCCCTGGCGAACTTCTCCAGCGAGTCATCGCCGAAGTGCAGGCCGAGCGCGTCGGGCGGGCGGAGGTAGAGGGCGTTCGTCCCCCCGCGGCCGACGGCCGGAGCCGCCATCGCCACCGGTCCCTCCATTCGGCGGGCCGCAGCCAGCATGGACGCGATGGTACCCCGGCTCACCAGGGGCAGGTCGCTGGAGAGCAACAGGACGGCCCCCGCCCCGCCGGTGCGGGCGTGCTCGATGCCGCGCCGGGCGGCCAGGTTCTGGCCCCCCGGGCGGTCCTCCAGCAGCACCTCGGCGCCGGCGTCGCCGGCCAGGCGGGCGGCCGCCTCGCTCCCGCACACCGCCAGCACCCGGTCGCCGGCACCCGCCGCCGCCAGCGCCAGGCGCGCGTTGCGCTCGGCCAGCTCCCGGCGCTGGGCCGGCCCCAGCGCCGGCCGCAGGCGCTGCTTGGCCTCGTCGAAGCCCTTGATCAACACCACCACCCACACCTCCACCGGGGAGGACGTCGGGCCTTCGGGCGGCATCATCCCCAGCGTCGCCGGAGCCTGGGCAGGATTTCTTTCGCGTAGAGACGCAGGAAGCGCGCCTGATCGTCACCCGGATGGTGGAAGACCAGGTGGGTGAAGCCCAGCTCCAGGTAGGGGGCGATCTGCTCGACGTGCTGCTCGGGATCGTCGGAGACCAGCCAGCGCCGCTCCGGGTGCGCCACCCTGGCGGCCCGCTCCTCCATCTCCCGCGGGTTGTGCACCCCGACCTTCTCCTCCGGGGAGAGGGCCAGGGCGGCCCAGATCCTGGTGTCAGCCAGGGCCCGGGCCCGGTCGGTGTCGAACGACACCTTGACCTCGATCGTCTTCTCCAGGGCCTCGACGTCCCGGCCCGCCGCCTTCGCGCCCTCCTGGACGGCGGGCAGCAGACGGTCGCGGTAGAGTTCCATGCCCTTGCCCGAGGTGCAGATGAAACCGTCCCCCTGCCGGCCGGCGAAGCGGGCGGCCACCTCCCCGGAGGCGGCGACGTAGATCGGCAGCGGCCGCTCGGGACGGTCGTACACGGTGGCGCCCCGGACTCGGTAGTACTCCCCCTCGAACTCGACGAAGTCCTCCGTCCAGAGCCGGCGGATGAGCCGGACGGCCTCGCTCAGGCGCCGGAACCGTTCCCGGAAGTCGGGCCACTCGATCCCGACCACCGGAGCCTCGTTCATCGACTCGCCGGTGCCGACGCCGAGCACGATCCGGCCGGGGTAGAGGACGCCGAGGGTGGCGAAGGCCTGGGCCACGACCGTGGGGTGGTATCGGAAGGTGGGGGTCAGCACGCTGGTGCCGAGGGTCACCCGCCGGGTCCGCTCGCCGACCGCGGCCAGCCAGGCGGGCGAGAAGAAGGCGTGGCCATCGGTGTGGCGCCAGGGCTGGAAGTGGTCGCTCACCCAGACGCTGTCGAAGCCGAGCTCCTCGGCCAGCACGGCCAGCTCCACCAGGGTCCGGGGGCCGAACTGCTCGGCCGAGGCCTTCCAGCCCAGCCGGAGGGGATGCACGGTCATCGCCGGTGAGGGAAGTACCGCCGCCAGCTGAAGGCCACGCCGGCGACCAGGGCCGCCGCCACCACCGCCAGCAGCGAGAGCAGGCTCGTCCGGTTGAAGGTGGCCACCCCGTAGGCGGTCATCGCCGCCACCAGCCCGACGCCGAGCACGATCATGAGCGCCAGCGTGACGGCCCGATAGACCTTCACCGGGTCATCTCCCCCCGGCGGGACCGGGTCGGCCCGTGCCGGGACGGGCCGGTCCTCCCGCCCGATCGTCGATACGTCGTGGCGTCGTCTCGCATGGTCTCTACATCCTCCAACCGCCGCTTCCAGCCCGGGCCGTCCCGGCTCGCAGCCCGGCGGCGCGGTGCGCAACCGCCCGGCCGGACGCGTGACCGCCGCGCCCGGCGCCGGCCATCGTTGCTTACCATACCCGCACGGTGGACCCGATCCGGCTGGCAGAGGTGACCTCGACCCAGGACGTGGCCCGCGGCCTGCCCGTCGGCTCGGTGGTGGTGGCCGACCATCAGACCGCCGGCCGGGGCAGGCTGGGCAGGCGCTGGGAGGCGCCTGCGGGCAGTGCCCTGCTGGCCTCGTTCGTGCAGCCGCGGCGACCGCTCGCCTCGCTCGCGGCCGGGGTGGCGGCCGCCCGCGCCTGCGGTGAGCGGGTACGGCTCAAGTGGCCGAACGACTTGTTGCTGGAGGGTCGCAAGCTCGGGGGCATTCTGGTCGAGGTCCACGGCGACACCTGTGTGGTGGGCATCGGCATCAACCTCTCCTGGGCCCCGCCTGGCGCCGCCGCCCTGGGCGCGGATCGCGATCGGCTGCTGGAGGGGCTGCGGAGGGAGCTCCAGCGCTGGTTCGCGGCCCCGGCCGAGACGGTGCTGGCCGCCTGGCGGGAGCGCTCGGACACGCTCGGCCGGCGCGTCCGGGTGGAGCTGCCCGGTGGTGCGCTGGAGGGGATGGCCGAGGACGTCGCCGGCGACGGCTCCCTGATCGTGGCCGGCACCAGGGTGGCGGCCGGGGAGGTGATCCACCTGAGGGCCGACGGCACCCCCGCCCTCTCCGGAAGCTGAGCCGAGGGCGCCGGCCCCGATCCACCGCGGACGGTGCGCACGGACGGAGCGCCGGGCTCTCCCGTGGCCGGTCAGGTCGGGTTCGTCCCCGAGGCCGCCGTCACCTCCGGGGCCGCGAGCTGCTCTTTCAGCACCGCCGCCAGCGGCGCCACGAACTGCTCGTGGTTGTCCCAGTAATCGTGGACCTGGAAGGCGGTCCCGGCCACGTGGCCCCGGTTGTCGACGACCAGGTCCTGGACCGCCACCGACGTCAGCCGGCCGGTGTCGGGGTCCATGGCCTGGAGGAGGCCGGAGGCGTCCGGCAGCGGCTCACCCCGGCGCCAGGAGGCGGGGGGCGAGAGCGGGTCGGCGATGGGGTCGTCCGGATCCCAGAAGTTGAGCCACCGTGGCACCAGCCGGATGGCGCCCACCTCTGAACCCCAGCGGAGGAGCACGACGAACTTCCGGAGCGGCGACCCGGCGGTCACCAGCGCCGCCAGCCTGGCGGTCCGACCGGGCTCGAGCGTGCGCAGCACGTCGAAGGCCACCACCGTGCCCTGGCTGTGCGCGTTGACCACCACCCGGGAGACATCCGGGCGGAGGAGCAGGCGGAGCAGGGCCTCGCGGACGAAGCCCCGCACCCGCTCCCTGACGTCGTTGCGGATCACGAAGGCACCGATGTCGTCTTCGATCTGGCGCAGGATCGACGCCGCTCCGTCGCCTCCGAGGCTCGCGTCGCGCCGCACCCGGAGGCTGGGCGTGGTCGAGGGCTCCTCCGGGTGCAGCAGGGAAGCGGCGTCCCGGAAGAGCAGGCGGGCGATCCCGCGCAGCGTCGCGTAGCGGCCGATCGAGGGCAGGGCCAGCTCCGCCGTCTCCAGGAGCGAGGGGAGGTCGGGCCCGTGCTCCTGGAGCCCCGTGTACACCAGAGCGACGTGGGCGATCGCGGCCCCGGGAACGACCAGCTCGGCGCCCTCGGTGTCGACCCCTCCGTCGGTGCCCAGCCGCCCCAGCCGGGCCAGGCCGGCCTCGGGCGAGCCGCCCTCGGGCGGCCACCGGCTGGTCACGTAGACGGGGACGGTGGGGCCCGTCTGGTGCGAGGCCCGCCGTGGGTCGTCGCTCAGCAGCGGACCCAGCCGCTCGGCCAGGGCCAGGTGCAGGGCGTCGGCGTAGCCGGGGACGCCGGGAGCCGGGGCCTGCTGGAAGCCGATCCCGTGGACGGTGAGCAGGCAGCAGAGGCCCGGCCGGACCCCGGGAGGTGAGAGGCTAGGAGGAGGTGCCGCGGCCATCCGAGGACGGGGACCGAGACGGAGCGGCGGTGTCGCCGGCCTCGCGCCGACGGCGGACCTCGGCCTCCAGGCGGGGCAGCAGCTCCCCCGAGCGACCGCGGAGGACCACGGTCGCGGCCACGTCCACCGGGGTGGGCTCGTCGTTGACCACGATCAGGGGCACGCCCCGCTCCACGGCGGTCGAGGGGACGTCGGCGGCCGGGTACACCTGGAGCGAGCTCCCCACCACCAGCATCAGGTCGCAGCCGCGGGCGAGCTCGAAGGCCTCCATCAGCGCCCGAGCCGGCAGCGGCTCCCCGAAGAGCACCACCTCCGGTTTCAGATGTCTTCCGCCGCAGGTGCCGCAGCGGGGCGGGAGCTCGCGTTCGAGCCGGGCCTGGACCTCGGCGCGGTCCTCGATCGCCCCGCAGTCGAGGCAACGCACGCGGCGGCCGTTGCCGTGCAGCTCCACCAGGCACCGGGTGCCGGCGTCGCGGTGCAGGCCGTCGGTGTTCTGGGTGACCACCCCCCGGAGGTGGCCGGCGGCCTCGAGCGCGGCCAGGGCCAGGTGGCCGGGGTTGGGACGGGCGGCGGCGTAGCTCCGCCAGCGCTCGGCCGCCAGGCTCCAATACCGGCCGGGATCGCGGAGGAAGGCCTCGATCGAGGAGACCTGGTAGGGGTCGTACCGGTGCCAGAGGCCGTCACGGCCCCGGAAGGTGCTGATGCCGCTCTCGGCCGAGACCCCGGCCCCGGTGAACGCCACCCCCATGCGGGCCCGGGCCGTCAGCTCGGCCGCCCGTCCGAGGTCTCCCTCCTCGTCCCTGCTCGACACCGACCGCTATGGTACGGGCCCGATCCGTCCCCGGCGCCGGCTCACCCCTGGCGGGCCATCGCCTCCAGGCGCCGGATCCGCTCCTCCAGGGGGGGATGGGTGGAGAAGAGGCCGGCCAGCGACCGTCCCGAGAGCGGGTTGACCAGATAGAGGTGGGCGAAGGCGGGCTGGGCGGTCTGGGACGGCACCGCCTGGGTCGCCCGCTCCAGCTTGCGCAGCGCGCTCGCCAGCGCCAGCGGTTCGCGGCTGACCCGGGCGCCGGTGCGGTCGGCCTCGTACTCCCGGGAGCGGGAGACCGCGAGCTGGATCAAGACGGCCGCGACCGAGCCCAGGATGGCGAACAGGACCAGGCCGACGACCGCCAGCGGGTTCTGGTCCTCCTCGTCCCGGGCGCCGCCCCAGAACAACCCCCACTGGGCGATGTTGGCCAGGAAGGTGATGGTGCCGGCCAGGACGGCGACCACGGTGCTGATCAGGATGTCCCGGTTGCGGACGTGGGCGAACTCGTGCGCCAGCACCCCGTACACCTCCTCCTGGTCGAGGATGCGCAGCAGCCCCTGGTTGACGCAGATGGAGGCATGGGCCGGGCTCCGGCCGGTGGCGAAGGCGTTGGGGCTGGGGTCCGGGCTCACGTAGACGCGGGGTTTGGGCACTCCGTACTGGGCCGCCAGCCGGTCGGCCAGCCGGTGTAGCCCCGGCGCCTCCTCGGGGCCGACCTCGTGCGCCTGGGCCGCGGCCAGGGCCATGCGATCCCCGAAGAAGTAGGCCACCCCGTTGCCCACCAGGGCGATGAGGAAGGCGATGATGAGGCCCGAACGCCCGAAGAGCAAGCCCCCCGCACCCACCAGGATGACGGTGAGGACGATCATCCAGAAGAACGTCTTGAACCAGTTCACGGCTCTCTACCTCGGTTGCTACCTTGGTTGCTCCCGCAGGGATTGTTCCCGGAGGTCGAGCCAGTCACTCATGGCCTCGCGGTGGCTGGGGAAGGCGGGCTCGGGCAGGCGGTCGCGGGAGAAGGCCGCCACCTCCAGCATCTCCTCCCCCGGCGCCGGCACCGCTCCCGGCCGCAGCCGTCCCAGGTAGGCGATGCCGACCATGCTGGGCGCGTCCCGCTTGCGGATGTGGTACACGCCGAGCAGGGACACGATCTCGACCTCGGCCCCGATCTCCTCCCGGCACTCCCGGGCGGCGGAGCTGGCGGGGTGCTCGTCGTCGTTGACGTACCCGCCGGGCAGGCACCACCGGCCGTAGCCGGGCTCGATGCCCCGCCGCCCCATCACGACCTCCCCGGCTTCGTTCTCCACCACCACCATGGTCACGACCTTGGGATCCCGCCAGAGCACGAACCCGCAGCGGGCACACGCCTCGAGCTCCCGGCCCTCGATCGTGCGCAGCTCGAGGCCGGTCCCGCAGTTGACGCAAAAGTGAGGCACATCGTCCATGGTAGGCGGACGTCACCCCGTGGACGGCCCCGGCTCCGGGTATACTCGCAGCTTCGGATCACGGAGAGCGTCCCTGGAACTCCAGCACTTCGAAGACCTGCCGCTGGGCAGCGAGTGGACGACACGGCGCCGGACGATCGGCCCGGCCGAAGTGGCCGTGTTCCTCGGTCTGTCGGGCGACCTGAACCCGCTGTACGCCGACGTGGAGTACGCCCACGGCGGCCCATTCGGCGAGGTGGTGGTCCCCGGCGCGCTGATCGCGGCCACGGCCATCGGCCTGGGCACCATCGACGGGCCGGTCCCGGCCACGGTCGGCCTGGTGGGGATGGACTGGCGCTTCCAGCGCCCGGTGCGCGTGGGCGACACCATCCAGTGCCGCTGGCGCCTCCATCGCAAGCGCGACGTCGAGAACCCGCGCTGGGGCCTGGCCGTCTGGCAGGTCGAGGTGGAGAACCAGCGGGGCGAGGTGGTGGCCACCGCCGATCTGGTCCGGCTCGTGAGCCGCCGTCAGGTACCGACCGAGGTCCGGCCGGGAAAGCGGCGGCGCCGACGCCGCGGCCTGGAGACGGGGACCGTCGAGCCCCCGCCGAAGCCGCCGCCCGGCCCACTCCGGGAGCCGCTCCCGGAGCCCGAGCGATGGCCCGAGGCGGCTCGCGGCGAACGGCCTCGCCCGCCCGAGCCCCTGCGGCCGGAGCGCGGCCCGGAGAAGGCCCCCGAAGCCGTGCCGGCCCGGGCCGCCGGGCGGGGACGGCGCCCCCCCAGGCCCGCTCAGCCCGTCCCCTCCGACCGGCCGGAGCCCGCGGCCGAGGTCCCAGCCGGGCCGGAGACGGTGCCCGCCCCCGCCGCCCCGGAGCCGGGAAGGCCCTCTCCGGCTCCGGAGTCCGGGGATTCCCGGCACGGCCTCGAGACGGCTCCGGGCGGTCCTCCCTCCGTGACCCCCGAGGCCGGGGCCTGGCGACCACCGGAGGAGGTGCGCCGGAGGGAGGAGGCACGCACCCCAGCCAGCGCCGGCCAGCCGGCCGGCGCCACCGCCGAGACCGAGGCCCGGCCGGCCTTCGCCCCGCTCGCCCCCGAAGCCTCCTGGCCGGTCGTGGCTCCGCCGGCGCCGGCCGAGGCGCCGGCCGAGGTCCAGCCGGCTCCGCGACGGCAGCGGCGCGCCTCGACGGCCCCGGCCGCGGGCGGAGATGCCACCGAGGCGCCGACCCCCCGTCGCCGAAGGCGCCGGCACGGCGGTGGCTCCACCCCCGCCGCGCCGGCCGGGTCCCCGCCGCCCGAGGGATCGATCCCGGAGACAGAGCCGGCGACGACGGCGGCGATCGGCGAGGAGGGCACCCGGGACGACCCCGCCGCCCCGGCCGGACCGCCACCCGAGGGCTGAGCCGTCGCCCTCAGTCGTCGGGGCCGGGCGGCTCCAGCTGTTCCAGGAACTCGATGACCCGGCGGGTGAGTTGGCTCGGCGTGGACGCCCCGCTGGTCACACCGACCCGCTTTACCCCCCGGAACCAGCCGGGATCGATGTCCTCCAGCCGGTCGACCAGGTGCGCGGGCTTCCCGCCCAGCTTTCGCACCACCTCCACCAGCCGGTTGGAGTTGGACGACCTCGGACTCCCGACCACGATCACCAGGTCGACCTCCCGGGCGGCCCGGACCGCGGCCTCCTGCCGCTCCTGGGTGGCCCGGCAGATCTCGTTGTAGACCTCCACCTCCGGGTACCGGCGCCTGACGGCCTCGATCATCTCTTCGGTATCCCACATGGAGAGCGTGGTCTGACAGGTGACGGCGACCCTGCCTCGGGGGATGTCCAGCCGTTCGACATCCTCCAGGTCCTGGACGAGGTGGACGTGCCCCGGCGCCTCGCCCAGCACGCCCTCGGGCTCGGGATGTCCCCGGCGCCCGACGTAGATCACCTCGTAGCCCCGCGAGGCGAGGTCGCGCACCAGCTCGTGGGTGCGCACCACATCGGAGCAGGTGGCGTCCACCGCCCGCAGCCCCCGCTCGGCGGCCCGCCGCTTGACCTGGGGCGAGACCCCGTGGGCGGTGAAGATCACGGTGCCCTCCGAGATCATGTCCAGGCCGGCCAGACGGTTCGGGGGGTCGACCAGATCGATACCCTGACGCTGGAGGTCGTCGGTGGCGTGGGTGTTGTGGACCAGGTGCCCGAGCATGTAGACGGGCCCGTCGGTGGACTCCCTGACCCGCTTCGCGATCCGAAACGCGTCGACCACCCCGTGGCAGTAGCCCCGTGGCGTGATGCGCACGACTTCCATCTCGGCTACGAGCCTACCAGCGCGTCCGGTCGGAGCGCGTCGCGCTCACGTCGGCAGTCCGGCGAAGAGGTCGGGTTCGGGACGAGGCGCGCCCAGACGGCCACGGGCCAGCACGAAGCATTCACGGCCCAGAGCGGACTCCAGGATCTGTCCCTGCATCTCGGCGAAGGGGCTCCGGGGGTCGTTCTGGCTCACGTGGGCGGCGAACGCCTCCAGCTTGCGCCCGACCAGGTCGCGCACGTCGACCACGGTCGTGATCTCCTCGTCGGGCACGCCCAGGAGGCGTACCCCGGGATCGGCGGGGGCGCGGCCGGAGCGGCGCGCCGCCTCCTCGAAACGGCGGGCCATCTCCTCGACGGAGCTCCGGGGGACGGCGTGCCAGTAGAGCTTGGCCGGTCGCCAGCCCTCGGCCTCCAGCAGGTCCAAGGCCGCCACCGTGGTCCGGTGGGCCTTGACGTGATCCGGATGCCCGTAGGTCCCGTCCGGGGTGTAGGTGACGACCACCTCCGGCCGCTCCTCGCGGAGCAGCTCGGCCAGCCGCCCCGCCGCCCGCTCCAGCGGGGCTCGATGGAAGGAGGCGGGATGGTCGTTGGCCGGGGTGCCGGCCATGCCCGAGTCGCGGAAGCCCAGGAACTCCTGGCGGTCGACGCCCAGGATCCGGCAGGCACGACCCAGCTCCTCGGTCCGCACCTCGGCCAGCCGGGGACGGACCGAGGCCTCGTCCATGTTGTGGATCTCCCCCTCCTCGCCCCGGGTGCAGGTGACCAGGACCACCCGATGGCCCCGGGCGTGGGCCCGCATCATTACCCCGCCGGTGGCGATGGCCTCGTCGTCGGGATGGGCGTGCACGAGGAACAGGGTGGCCACGCTCTAGGCCAACAACCGCTCCACCAGCCGGGCGATTCCACCGCTGCCGGGCCCGCCCACGGTGCGGCCGCCGGCGGCCGCCAGCACCTCGGGCGGGGCGCCCTCGATCGCGTAGCCGAGGCCGGCCCAGGCGATCATGGTCTCGTCGTTGCGGCCATCGCCGACCGCCACCGTCTCCTCGGCCCCGATCCCGAAGCGGTCGCACAGGAAGCCGAGCGCCTGGCGTTTGTCCGCGGCCGGGCTGGTGACCTCCAGGTAGGCGGGCAGCGAGGTGGCCGCGTTGAGCCGGCCGGCCCAGCGCCGGCGCACCTCGGGCAGCAGGCGCTCCACCACCTCCGGCTCGGCCACGATCACCACCTTGGGCGTGGCCGGCCCCATGGCCAGGTCCAGGTCGCCGACCACGTGGACCTCCATCCCCGCGTGACGGGCGTAGGCCCGGGCCTCGGGCCGGTCGCGCTCCACGATCAGGCGGTCGTCCACATAGGCCTGGACGTGGAGGTCGCGTTCGCGGCAGAACCGCACCACCTCCATAGCCAGGGCGTGCGGGACCCCGTGGTCCAGCAGCACCGTCCCGTCCAGGGAGCGGACCTGGGCGCCCTGGTAGCAGACCAGCGGGTCCTCGAGGCCGATGGCCCGGGCCCAGGGCAGGGCCCCGGGGAAGGGCCGGCCGGTGCAGGCCACCACCCTGAGGCCAGCCCTCATGGCCCGGCGCAGCGCCTCCACGTCGCGCGGGTCGAGGCGGAGGTCGAAGCTCACCAGGGTGCCGTCCAGGTCGACGGCGAGGAGGCGGTAGCGCGGCGCCGGACCGGAGGCGGGGACGCCGCTCACGGGACCAGCCCGAGCTCCTCGGCGATCGGCACCAGGGCGTCGCGCACGAACTCGACGTGCTCGTCGAAGTCGACCCCGAGCGCCTCGGCCCCGGCCAGCAGCTGCTCGCGGTGGACGCCCCGGGCGAAGGCCCGGTCCTTCATCTTCTTGCGCACCGTGCGGGCGTCGACCGCGCCCAGCGAGCGACCCTTGACCAGGGCGCAGGCGATGATGAAGCCGCACAGCTCGTCGCAGGCGTAGAGCGCCTTGCGGATCGGGGTGTCGCGGGGGACGTCGAGGTAATCGGCGTGGGAGGCCAGGTCCTGGAGCAGGTCCTCGGGCCATCCCCGGTCGCGCAACATGCGGATGCCCCGCATCGGGTGCTGATCGGGCGTGGGCCCGGTCTCGTAGTCCCAGTCGTGGATGAGACCGAGGACGCCCCAGCGCTCCTCGTCCTCCCCGAAGCGGCGGGCGTAGGCGCGCATGGCCGCCTCCACGCTCAGCATGTGGCGCCGCAGCGACTCGCTCTCCGTCATCGCCGTGACCAGGCCCCACGCCTCCTCGCCCGTGGGCTGGTGGACCTCAACCGTCACCGGCCATCACCTCCTCCAGCGCCTCCAGCAGGCGCAGATGCTGTTCTCGGGTACCGACCGTGATCCGGACCCAGCCGGCCGCCGGGCCCTGGCCGAAGTGGCGGACCAGGATCCGCCGCCGGCTCAGCTCATCGACCAGCCAGGCCGCATCCCGGTCCTGCGGCGGTCGGGCGAAGACGAAATTGGTCGCCGAGGGGCCCACCCCGAAGCCGATCTCGGTCAGACGGTCGCCGAGCCAGGCCCGCTCCTGGACCACGTAGGCCACCAGCCGGTCGTGGTAGTCGCGATCCTCGACTGCGGCCACGGCCGCCGCGATCGCCAGCCGGTCCACGTTGTAGGAGTCCTTGACCAGGTCCAGGGCCGAGATCAGGCCGGCCGGAGCGGCCGCGTAGCCGATGCGCATCCCGGCCAGGGCGTAGGCCTTGGAGAAGGTCCGCAGGACGACCAGGTTCCCCCACCCCTCGGCCAGGAGGTCGATGCAGGCGGCGGGCGCGAAGTCCACGTAGGCCTCGTCCAGCACCACCACCCCCGACGAGCGTCGAACCACCTCGCGGACCGTCTCGCGGTCCACCCAGCTGGCGGTCGGCGAGTTGGGATTGACGAGGAACTTGAGCGGCGCCGGGTCAGCGGCGAAGGAGTCGGGCATCTCCCAGGCCGGCCCCAGCGCGTGCACCGAGGGTTCGACCTCGTACATGCGACACAGAGGGCCGAAGAGGGGATAGCTCGGCTCCAGGTAGGCGACCTGCCCTCCTTTGGGAGCGAAGGCGCGGAAGCACATGGCGATGAGGTCGTCGGCGCCGTTCCCCAGCGCCACCTGGTCCGGGGTCAGCCCGTGGAGACGGGCGACGGCCTCCCGGGCCGACGCCGCCAGCGGGTGGGGGTAGAGGCGAAGGTCCTCGCCCACCGCCCGGCGGATCGCATCCAGCACCCGGGGCGACGGCGGCCAGGGTGCCTCGTTGGTGTTGAGCTTGATCCAGCCCTCGGCGTCGGGGGGCTGACGACCTGGGACGTAGGGGGCGAAGCCGCGCAGGGCGGGCTTCAGGAAACGTTCCGACATGCCAGCAGGAAACACTCCAGGGCGAGACGCGGGCTCACGTTCTGCTCCAAATAGCCGATGGTGTCGTAGGAGAGCTCCAGCAGACGGGCCCAGCGGGCACCGGCCGGCGAGGAGGGATCGCAGAGCATCCGGCGCCGCAGCAGGAGCTGCCAGCAACCCAGCGCGAACTGCACCGGGTCCTCCAGCCCCCCGGGATCGACCGCCGCCTCGCCGTCGAGGTCGGGACGGAGCTCGGACGGGGCGGAGTTCCGCCTTCCCCCTCGCCACTCAGACCTGGCCGCGTCCAGCTCCGCGGCCAGGGCGAGGGGGACGTCCTCGCCGGCCCCGAACACCGCCTCGAGCCGCCGCTCCCAGTACCGTCCCCGCTCCACGACCCCCTCGTCGTGGGCGGCCCTCAGCGCCCAGCCGGGCCGTCCCCGGGAGAGGGCCGCCAGCTCCTGGGCCCGTTCCTCGGCCAGCCCCCGCCGGCGGAGCCAGGCGACGATCTCGGGCAACGGAACGGGATGGAAGGCCAGGCGCTGACAGCGGGAGACAACCGTCGGCAAGACGACGAACGGGGACAGGCTGGGGGTGGTGAGCACGATCACGCGATTGGGGTGCGGTTCCTCCAGGGTCTTGAGCAGGAGGTTCTGATAGGCGTCGGGGATCCGCCCGACCGTCCCCACCACCGCCACCCGGTACGCGCCCACCCGAGGCTTCATGGCCAGGAAGGCCTGCAGGGTCTGCTCGTGCCGATCCGGTCCCTTCTCCGGGATGAGGCGGATCTCGTCCACTTTGAGCGGCCCGGGATGGTCGTCCTCCCAGTAGTCGGGGTGGCGCTCCAGCGGGGCTTCGGGAAGCAGCGCCGAGGCCAGCGCCCGGGCCACGGTCATCTTGCCCAGAGAGGGCTCGCCCACCAGAAGGTAGGCGTGGGACAGCCGCCCCGAGGTCAGCTGGCGGCCCAGGAGCCTCCGCACCGGACGGTGACCGATGACGTCGGGGAAGGGATCGGCGGGGGCGGAGGGGACGATCTCCTCGGCGGGAACGGACGACACGATCTCTAAGGGTAGAGGGAGAGGCCGACCGAGACCGCGTCCATGGAGTCGACGGGCCGGATCAGCCCGGCCGACCGGGGGACATCCTCTCCGGCCCCCAGACCACCGGGCCGGGCAGCGCGAAGGACCCGTCTGCCGGCCGCGGGAAGGGCGCCACCGGCGCCGGACGGCGGGGCAGCCTGCCCTCGCCGACGCGGTGGGGGCCGAGGACCGCGCCCGCGATCCCGAGTCCCACCCAGGCGGCGACCAGCCCCACCGCCAGCCCGACGACGACGCCGGCCAGCAGCCGCTCTACCACCCGCCACGCGTCACCCACGTCGCAGGACCTCCCGTCTCGCCTCGTACTCCTCCCGCCCGATTTCCCCGCGGGCGTAGCGCTGGCGCAGGATCTCGAGCGCATCCGGGGTCACGGGCCGAGAACGGACACGGACCACGACCCAGGCCAGGAGCGCGGCCACGAGCAGGACGATCAGGAACCCCGGGGGACGCAGGACCAAGGGAAAGCCCGGCGGAAACAGGAGGGGGGAGGGCCGAGCGCCGACGCCGACGAAGGCCCGGAGCACGACGGGGAGGATGCCCAGCGCGACCACGACCAGGCCGACCACGAGACCGACCGCGAAGGGCCAGCCGGAACGGCTTCTCGGAGGAGGGGACGGCGCAGGGGGAACCGGAGGCGCCGGGAGGCGGGATCCAGCCGGCTCGTTCATACGCGCAGATTACGAACCACCGGGGGCGAATGTGTGAGCAGGGTGTTAAGAGCGCGCCGGCCGCGGGCGATGGACGCCCTGCGGCCGGCCGCTTGCACCGGTGGCTCGCCCCGTCCCTTCGGGCCAGCAGCTCAGGTGCGTCGGCAGGGAGTCTCGACCGACCAACGCCCCCATCGAGTCGTGTCTACTCCTCACGCTTCTCGCTCACAACGGGCATAGTCGGCCTTTTTTCTTCACCCTTATAATCGCCTCATAAGGCATTCATCAGGTGCCCCTCACGCACCCGGAGGTAAGCGATGACTCGGCCCCGTCTCATTGATCTCGATGTCCCTGGTCCCAGGCGCGATTTCGTGGGATACGGTCGGCACAAGCCCAGAGTGGTCTGGCCGAATGGAGCCAGAGTTGCGGTCAGCATCGTCGTCAACTATGAGGAGGGATCGGAATACTCTCTGACCGCGGGGGACGGTCGCGGCGAGGGCCTGGCCGAGATCGACTATCCGATCGGCCGCGAGCATCGAGACCTGGCCACCGAGTCCGTCTACGAGTACGGCAGCCGGGCCGGTGTGTTCCGGCTCCTGTCGCTCTTCGAGGAATACGGAATCAAGACGACGTTCTTCACGGCCGC
The DNA here is from genome assembly GCA_021323605.1 of Bacillota bacterium. Taxonomy (GTDB): domain Bacteria; phylum Chloroflexota; class Dormibacteria; order Dormibacterales; family Dormibacteraceae; genus CADDZO01. Next base: position 31,253 of record JAJPKS010000219.1, read on the forward strand.
GGTCGCGCTGGAGCGAAACCGAGACGTCGCCGAGTGGCTGCGGGAGAGCGGTCACGAGCCATGCTCGCACGGCTGGCGCTGGATCGAGCACTGGCTCCTCAGCCGTGAGGAGGAGCGCCAGCACATTCGCTGGGCCGTCGAGTCCATCCGTGAGACCTGCGGAGAGCGGCCCCTGGGCTGGTACTGCCGATACGGGCCGAGCGTCAACACTCGGGAGCTGCTGGTGGAGGAAGGCGGCTTCGTCTACGACTCGGACGCGTACAACGACGACCTGCCGTACTTCACGGAGGTGGGCGGGCGGCGCCACCTCGTGGTGCCGTACAGTTCCTTTCCCTACAACGACGTGCGTTTCGTCCTCGCCCAGGGCTACGGTGGCCCGACCGACTTCTACGACTGCTGCCGGCGCGGCCTGGACGAACTCTGGCTGGAGGGAGACCGTGGTTATCCGAAGATGATGTCAATCGGCCTCCATCCCCGGCTCAGCGGTCATGCTGGACGGGCGTCGGCCCTCCGCCAGTTCATCGAGTATGCCCTCGCCAAGGGCGACGTGTGGTTTGCCAGGAGAATCGACATCGCCCGCTGGTGGCTGGACCACCACGAAGGGTTCGAACGCCCGTGAGGCGCCCGGGGCCTCTGGGCCTCTGGTTTTCCCCAACTCGGGAAGACGCTCACCCGGGCCCGATCAGCTCGCCGAGATGCTCGATGAAGGAGCGATCGCCGTGGTCGGCGATGGCGATCAGCAGGCCCTGCCGATCACCTCGCTCCGCCAACTCGAGCAGCACCCGGTGCCTGGCAACGTTCTCCTCGAGGTTGCCGTACATGCGCTCGCGCAGGCGAAGGTTCATGGCCATGCAGAGGCGGAGCTGGAAGGCCAGCGACCGATAGGCCTGCATCAGCCGTCCGTGGCGGGCGAGGCCGCACATCGCCGTGTGGAAGGCGATGTTCTCCTCCAGCAGCCGATCCCGATCCCCCTGGATCGCGGCGCGATGGATGCCGCGGAGCGCCTCGCGCAGCGGCTCCAGCAGGGCCGGATCCCGGACCGGCACGCCGAGCTCCACGGCGAGCCGGTCCAGCGCAAACCGCAGCGTGTAGATCTCGTGCACGTCCCGGGCGCTGAGGGGCGTCACCGCCGCACCCCGACGCGGCAACGTGACCACCAGGCCCTCCTGCTGCAGGATCCTCAACGCCTCCCGGAGCGGTGGTCGACTGATCCCCAGCCGCTCCGTCAGACGCTCCTCGACCAGACGCTCGCCCGGCCGGTACGCCCCCGACAGGATCAACTCGCGCAGCGCGGCCACGGTCATGTCCACCAGGCTGGGCGGGTTGATCTTGTCCCCTCCGGCCGCCCAGGCGTGATCGGTGGCGTGCGGCCAGCTCAGATCCGCCTGCCCGACCCCTTTCACCGACCGCCACCGCCATCGCCCGGCGCCGCGCGTAGGGGAGCGGGCATACCGCTCAGCCCCCGGTGTCCAGCGCCTGCCGGCGCCGGGCGATCTGGGAGAGTGCAACCGCGATCACGAGGGCTCCGCCATAGAACAGCGACTGCACGTAGCTCTGTGCGCCGAGGAGCTGGAAGCCGGTGATCCCGGTCACCAGGAAGTACACCGCAACCAGGCAGCCAACGGGGTTGAACCGCCCCGGGGCGATGGTCGTCGCACCCAGGAAGGCAGCAGCGAAGGCAGGCAACAGCAGCTGGGTGCCGGAGGTGGGATCGGCGGCACCCGTGGTGCCGGCGTACGCGACTCCCGCCACCGCGCTCACCATCCCCGAGGTGACCAGGGCGCCCAGGCGCACACGGTTGACGTTGATCCCGGAGAGGCGGGCCACGTTCCTGCCTCTGCCCACGAAGAGAAGCCGCCGGCCAAGCGGGGTCAGCTCGAACACGTACCACATCACCAGGCAGAGCAAAAGGCCATAGTAGAACTCGAGCGGGATGCCGAACAGGCGGTTGACGATCACCCAGTCGACGAGGTTCGCGGAGACACCGCTGATGGTGTTGGAGCCGCTGATCAGGAGCACCAGTCCACCCGCGAAGGTGCCGGTGCCGAGCGTCACGATGATGGAGTCGATGCGAAAAAAGAGGATGAACGCTCCGTTCACCAGCCCGACCATGGCGCCCGCACCCAGGGCGACCAGAATGGCCAGGACGATCGGCCAGTGGTGCTGCACGTTGAGAACGGCCACCAGCATGGCCGCGAGCGTGAGGGTGAAGCCCACGGAGAGGTCGTAGTCGCCGGCCGTGAGCGGGACCAGGAGTCCCAGGGTGAGGATCACGATCACGGCCTGGGAGCCCAGGATGGTGGCGAAATTCCCCGCCGTGGGAAAGGTCTGCGAGGTGCCCGGGAGCAGGGTGAAGAAGAGCACCACGATCGCCCAGGCGATCAGGAGGCCGTACTGCCCGAGGAGGGTCGAGATCCTGGGAGCGCGGATGCGGCGTCCGCGGACCGTCTTCTCCAGCCCCTCCGCCTCATCGACCGCGCCCACCTCGGTTGCCGTCCCGTCGGCCGCCGGTGTTCCCTCCGATTCCATCGTCATCTACCCCTGACCTGCCATCAAGCACCGTGCCGTGATGCGTTCCTTGGTGACCTCGTCCCCGGCCAGCTCGCCCGCCAGCCGGCCCCTGGTGAAGATCAGGACCCGGTCGCACAGCGCCGCCACCTGCTCATGATCCGCGCTCGCGCAGACGACGGCCGTGCCCGCGGCCGCGGCTTCCCGCACCAGCCGCGTGATCCGCTGCCGGGCCCCCACGTCCACGCCCTGCGTCGGCTCGTGCAGCAGGAGCAGTCGGGGTCTGGTCTGGAGCCACTTCGCGAGCACGACCTTCTGCTGGTTCCCCCCGGACAACGCCGCATAGGGAAGGGCCGGGTCCGGCGGCCGGACGTCGAAGGCGCTCATGAGCCGGTGCGCGTCCCGTCTCATCAGTGACCAGGAGAGGGCCAGGCGCCGGAAGTAGTTACGGAGGACCGGAAGCGTCAGGTTGTCGGTGGTCGACAGAGAGCCGACGCTACCGTCTCGCTGACGGTCGGCCGGGATGAGGCCGATGCCGGCGGCGATGGCGCGGGAGGGCGTCAGCGAGTCGAGGCGGAGGCTGCGACCGTCCACCTCCAGCTCACCGGCCGTGGCCGTCCGGGCCCCGAAGAGCAGGTACGGGATCTCCTCGTACCCGGCTCCCACGAGCCCGGTGAGTCCCAGCACCTCGTGCTCGTGGACCTCGAAGCTCGTGCGCTGCAGCTGCCCGCCGCACAGCTCGCGGACGCACACGAGGGGCCGTTCGCGACGGGGTTCGCGGGGGAGCTCCTCCACGCCCTGCAGCTCCCGCCCGACGATCAGGTGAACCAGCTCGCCGTGGCTCGTCTGCGCCGTCCGGACCGAGCCGACCCGCCTGCCGTTGCGCAGCACGGTGACCCGGTCGGTGATGGCCATGACCTCGTCGAGATCGTGGGATACGAAGACCACGCCGGCATTCGAGCGCGCGATCTGTCGAACCAGGGCGAAGAGCCGATCCACCTGGTCCCTGGGCAGGAAGGCCGTGGGTTCGTCGAGGAAGAGCAGACCCTGCTCGGTGTGTGCCTGGGCGCTGCTCCGCCTCATGCCCTCGACGGCGCGCACGATCGCCAGCAGCGCCCGCTCCACCGCCGACAGTTCGGCCACGCGCGCACGCGGATCGAGGTCCAGGCCGTAGCGCTGGAAGGTTCGGCGAGCCATCAGCCGCTCCCGCTTCCAGGAGATGTAGAGGCGTCCCCGCCCCGCGAGGTCGCCGACCCGGAGGTTCTCGAGGACGGTCAGGCTGGGGATGAGGCCGAGGTCCTGGTGCACGAAGTCCATGCCCAGCCTCCGGAACTGCCCGGGCGCCAGCGGGAGCTTGACCGGGGTGCTGCGGATCCGGATCTCCCCGGCGTCGGGGGCATGGTAACCGGCGAGGATCTTGATCAGGGTCGACTTGCCCGACCCATTCTCGCCCAGCAGGCCGTGTACCTCTCCGGGCAGCACGTCGAGGGAGACGTCGACCAGCGCCCGTGTCCCGCCGAAGGACTTGGAGAGCCCGCGAACGGTCAGGATCGGAGCTCGCTCCGGCGAGATCGTCGCTCCGTCCGGCCCCGATCGTCCCCCCGGCGTCTCCTTCCCCGGGGTCATTCGGCTCAGCTCACGCCCCACAGGTGCTTGTAGCCGCTCACGTAGGCGTCGCCGTACCCGGTCGACAGCCTGGGCGGATTGCCGGCATCGTTGACGTTCGCCCTGGTGAAGATGCGAAGGGCCGTGTGCTCATCGATCGTCCGGGGAAGGTTCGTGCTGGAAAGGACCCGTGCCCCGGCGTCGATGTAGGCCCAGCCCAGCCAGTCCAGGTTCTCGCCCACGTCCATGGTGACGATCTCACCGGTCTGCATGTATCCGAGCACGAAAGGGGTGCCATTGTACGTGGAGATGTGGACTTTCCCCGTCCGACCCGTAGCCGTTACCGCCGGTACGATGAACTGAGACATGGAGTCGTAGATGGGGATGATGTAGTTGATGTTGGGATCCCGGTTCAAGGCGGACTGAACTTCGGTCTGGATCTTGGTCGACCAGTCGGCCACGGGCACGTTGACGAACGTCGCCTTGCAGGAGGAGCTGCAGCGCTGGGCGAAGACGCGCTTGATGCCGTTCACCAGGGGCGGCGTCCCGGTGACCTCATTGGAGGTGACCACGAGCACGTCGGCGCGCCCCCGGGTGTCGAGCACCACCCAGTCGGCCATCAGTCGCGCGGCCTCGTCGTAGGGGGCGGGCACGCTGTAGTTGACGGCGACGGGAGTCTGCGAAGCGGCGTAGACGTGGATGGCGAGGACGGGGATGCTCGCCTGTTGAGCTTGCGCGATCTGGGGACCGACCACCCTGGGATCCACGCCCCCGAAGTCGTAGATGAGGTTGACGTGGCGGTTCAACGCCTCACCGTAGCACTGCACCCACTGGGCAACCTGGCCCTGCGTGGTGCAGTTGACGAAGTTCATATCCAACATCTTGGCCGCCTGCGCCATCGCGTTGCCGATGTTGGCCGCAAACGGGTTGGCGCTCGAGTCCGGGATGTAGAAGACCGTCTTTCCCGCCACTCTGGCCCTGTCGATGGACGGACCCGGCGCGGTGAACGTGGGCAGGCCGGCATACCTGTTGATCTCTGCCCTGACCGCGGAGAGGTTGGCCTGGCTGGCCCCGCCGGACCCTGCCGAGGGGGTCGACCCACCACAGGCCGCCAGGCTGAGAAGCCCCATCAGGGCAGCCAGCCATCGTGGCCACCCGCCCCACCCGTCGCGCCGGCTCGCCCGGTTCAGCATGTTCGCATCCTCCCTGCCTGGGTCGGCCCTCCGACCACGGAGTGTTCGTCTACAATAGACCTAAACACCTCGTGGGTCAAATGCACCGATGGATGGGACGGCAAGGGGGACCGGGATGCCGGGCGCGGAGCACCGGCCCGGCCTCAGCGTCGGGCTGGAGGGCCCGCAGGCCACGCCCAGCGGGCGATTGCAGGGTGGGACCGTCCCCGGTCGCCGGCCGCTCGGGGACGGGTCGGGCGATCACGATCGTCTTCGCCGGTCAGGATGCCGATCCGCCTCTCGGCGACCTTCGGCCCTCCTCATGCACAGGAGGTGGGTGTCCTCCACCGACCAGGTGGTACGTGAAGCCGGCCGGGCGGTGGTCTTCGGGCCGGCCGACGTGGACCGCAAGGAGGACGTCGGCCGGGTCTTCGGGGCTCTGGCCGGCCGCCCCGGATGCCTCGACGTGCCGGTGAACTGCGGGCGCCCTGATGCCACGGACGGGGGTCGAGATCGAGTTCGTCGAGCGGCGACGGTGCTCTACACCAACCTCACCGCCCGTCCGTTGACCGCCCGTGCCATCATCCCCCGGCCACGGGGGTCGCCGACGGTGAGCGGCGTCAGCGTCTCCTCCATCCCCGGTCGGGCGGGAACCAGGACCGCCGCCGGCCGCTGCGCCAGCCAGAGGGGGAGTGAAAAAGCCGACCCGGCAGCTGGCGGTCGATCCGGCGCCTTCCGGCCTCCGTGTCGACGCCGCGGCTTCGGGGGCGACCGTCACGGCCGTGTCAGCCCCGTTCCGCAGCCCGCCCGGGACCATGGCCGAACACCGCCGGCGGACGTTGCTGCCGGATCTCGGCGACCCGCACGGCGTGGCCCATGCCACACTCCCTCCGTCCTCGCAGGGGGCCCCTTCCGTCACCGGCCACCGTTCGGTCGTCGAGGGTGGATCTGCGCGTGATCGTCCGCGAACTCGACGGTGACTGGGTCGTGATCGAGCAGGCGGAGCACGCACGCCATGCCGGGGAACTGGCCCAGGCCTGGTCGCGAGGGCCGCTGGGGAACGGCCTCATCGCCCCCGGCCTCGTGGTCGCGACCCGGCTCCACGACATCGGCTGGACGGAGCCCGATGCGGAGCCACGCCTCGATCCCGAGACCGGGGGGCCCCAACATTTCACCCGTGTCCACGATCGGCTCCACGCCGGCTTCTACACGGCTGGGATCCTGCAGGTGGCGGCGGTGGACGACTATGCCGGTTACCTGGTCAGCCTCCATGCCACCGGCATCTACGCGGGCAGGTTCGCGTGGAGCGGCCTCGAGCCCATCGCCTGGGAGTCGCTCGGGGAGAGGGGTTGGCGCTTCCTCGACGAACAGGCGGTCTTCCGCCGCCGGTTGGCGGCCCGGATCGCGGTCTCGGACCCGGACGCGATCGAGTTCGAGCGAGTCTGGCACGACTACATGCTGCTGCAGACCTTCGACTACCTCTCGCTCCTCGTCTGCGCCGGCGTGGAGTCGAACCGATGCGGGCCCGTTCCCACGGGTGGCCACACCTGGGGCCACCTCCGCGTGGAGCGCACCTCGCCCTGCTCGGTCGAGCTCGACCCGTTTCCGTTCACCGGCGATCGCATCGATCTGACGGTCAGCTGCCGCCGGCTGGCCGCCGTTCGTTTCCGGAGCGACGCCGAGCTGCGCGACGCGCTGAGCGCGACCCCTGGCACGGAACTCGTCAACACCTTCGTCCGCAGCCGGCGCTGAACCATCTCCGGCGGTCTTTCCCTCGCGCCCGCGGTCGCACGAGCCGACGGAAGCCCGGGCGGCAACGGGCTGTCGGCCACCGACAACGACGGCACCGGCGGCCACAGCCGCCGCCCCGCCCTCAACCTCGCCGGGACGACGATCGGACCCGGGCATGGCATCGACGGCGGGCGCACCGCCCGCCTGCTGCGCGACTCCTCGTGGCCTCTCGGGCCTCCGGCCGGGAGCCCCGAAGGCCCGTGCGGTCCGGAGGCGGTCCCCCGGCCGGGGCCCGTCACCCTTCGAGCGCCGCCGGGCTCAGGACCTCGGGTCCCCCGCCAGGCGGGACGTCCCGCCGACGTCGAAGGCGTCACGAACGGCGTCCCCGAGCAGGTTGAAGGCGAGCACGCTGATCATGATGGCGAGGCCCGGGAAGGCCCCCAGCCACCAGTCGGTGAGGATGTACGTGCGGCTGTCGGCCAGCATCGCGCCCCATTCCGGGGTCGGGGGCTGGGCGCCGAGGCCGAGGAAGCCAAGCCCCGCCACCTCGAGGATGGAGATGCCGAAGAGAAGGGTGGCCTGGGCGATGGCCGGCGGGGCGACGTTGGGCAGGGCGTGGCGGAGCACGATCCCGGTCCGGCTCACCCCCAGGGCCCGGGCCGCCTCCACGTACTGCTCCTCGCGCACGGCCAGGGCGGCGCTCCGGACCAGGCGCGCGAACTGGGGCACGTAAACCACCCCGATCGCGATCACCGCCGGGGTGAGGCCCGTGCCCAGGATGGCGATCACGACCATCGCCAGCAGGAGGTACGGAAAGGCGAGGAGCATGTCCACCACCCTCATCACCACCGCGTCCGCCCACCTCCGGGAGAAGGCGGCCACCAGTCCGAGCAGGGAGCCGAAGAACAGCGCCACCGCGTCCGCCAGGAGCCCCACCAGGAGGGCCAGTCGAGCCCCGGACAGGACGCGGCTCAGGATGTCGCGACCGAACTGGTCGGTGCCCAGCCAGTGGCGGGCGGAGGGCGGCTGGAGCTGGTCGGCCAGGTTCTGTGCGATCGGGTTGTAGGGAGCCAGCAACGGTCCGACCAGCGCCACCACCACCAGTCCGGCCACCATCACCAGGCCCAGCGCGTGCAGCCTGCGGGCGGTGAGCGCGCGCCACGCGCTCAGGACGGGCGACGGCCGCGGCACGGGTTCGGCACCCGCCTCCCAGCCGAACAGCTCCTCGGCCATCTCAGCCCTGCCTCTGACGGGGGTCGAGCAAGCCGTAGCTCAGGTCCACGGCCAGGTTGATGACGGTGAAGACCACGGCCGTGAGCACGACCGTGGCCTCGATCACCGGATAGTCACGGGAGAGGATGGCGTTCACCGCCACCCGTCCCAGGCCGGGCAGGGCGAACACGGTCTCGGTCAGGATCGCCCCGCTGAGCAGGGTCCCGAACTGGAGGCCGATGGTGGTGACGACCGGGAGCAGGGCGTTGGGGAGCGCGTGCCGGTAGATCACCCGGGCCCGGCTCGCGCCCTTGGCCCGCGCCGTCTGCACGTAGGGGTTCCGGAGTACCTCGAGCATGCTGGCGCGGGTGATCCGGGCGATCACGGCGGTGGGCAACAGGGCCAGGGTGACAACCGGGAGCACGAGGTGCCAGAGCACGTCGCCCACCGCGGGCCAGTTGCCGGTCAAAAGGCCGTCGAGCAGCGGTATGCCCGTGATCCGGTCCAGCGCCACGCCGGAGGAGAGGACCCCCCCGATCGGGAACAGCCGCAGGACCCCGCCCCCCAGCAGGAGCAGGAGCAGCCCGGTCCAGAAGACGGGGGCGGAGGTCCCGACCAGCGTGACCAGCATCGCCGTCCCCTCGGCCATCCCGCCCGCCCGGGTGGCGGATGCGATCCCCAGCCAGACGCCGACGGCGCCGGCCACGGCCAGCGCCAGCACGGCCAGCTCGAAGGTGAGTGGGAAGGCCGTCAACACCTCCTGCACGGCCGGCCGCCGGGTCTGGAGCGAGATGCCGAAGTCGCCCCGCACCGCCGAGGACAGGAATCGCCAGTACTGGACCCAGAGCGGATCGTCGAGCCCGAGCTGCCGCCGGATCTCCGCGATCTGCTGCGGCGTGGCCTTCTCCCCGCCGATCATCTGAGCGACATCGCCGGGGACCACGTGCAGGGCGACGAACGTGATCACGGTCACGCCCAGGACGACCAGCACCGCCTGCAGGACGCGGCCGGCGACGTATCGAGCCACGGGCTACGTGCTGAGCCAGACCCGGTGCATGCCGAAGTACATCTCGGTGGGGTTGAGCAACAGCCCCCGAACCTTCTTCGAGGCCGCGCGCACCTGCTTCACGCTGTTGAGCCAGACCCAGGGGGCGTCGTCCCAGATCGTCTTCTGCACCTGCTGGTAGAGGGCCGTCCGTTTCGACTGGTCGGCGATGCCGCGGGCCTGGTCCAGGACGCGGTCCACGGCCGGGTTCGAGTAGTGGGCCTGGTTGCCGGCCGGTATCCCGGAGGTCCCGTAGAGGGGGGACAGGAAGTCGTCCGGATCCCCGTTGTCGCCCGACCAGCCGGTGAGCGCCATGTCCGAGAGGCCACGATCTCGGACCTTGGCCAGGTACGCGGTCCACTCCAGCTGCTGGAGCGTCACGTTGACGCCTGCCTTCTGGAAATCGGCCTGGAGCGCCGTGCCCAGCCGGGCGCCTCCGGCGGGGTTGTACCCACGGGTGGTGTTGTAGATCCACAGGGTGAGGTTGAGGCCGTCCCCGTAGCCCGCTTCCCTGAGCAGCTGCTTCGCCTTCGCGATGTCCTGCGGGTAGGGAGAAAGCGAGGTGCTCGTGCCCCATTCCACGGTGGGCAGGGGAGCCCTCATGGGCGGCGCCAGGTTGGCGAACAGGTACTTGTTCAGGCTTTCCTTGTCAACCGCGTAGTTGAGGGCCTGACGCACTCGCCTGTCGTCGAACGGCTTGTGGTCGACGGGCAACGCCACGCCCAGCACCACCAGCCCGGGCTGGGTGAGCAGCTGGAGGTTCGGGTCCTGCGCGATGACCTTCACCTGCTCGGGGGAGACGTCGGTGAGAACGTCGACCTCGCCGTTGCGCAGCTTGAGCAGGGCGGTGGAGGGATCGGGCACCACCTGGTACACGATCTGCTCCAGGTGGGGCTTGCCCCCCCAGTAGTCGGGATTCGCCTTGAGCGTGATGTGGTCGTTCGGAATCCACTCCACGAAGGAGAACGGCCCCGTCCCGACCGGGTGCTGCTGCAGGCCGTACCCGTACCTGTCGACCGCGGCCGGGCTGGTCACCCCCGACCAGACCATGGCCAGGTTGGTGAGCAACGTGGCGTCCGGGGCCTTGAGCTCCAGTCGCACCGTGGCGGCGTCGACCTTGGTGTAAGCGCGGATGCCGCTGAAGGTGAAGTCGACGAAGCTGTCGATGCCCTGCTGGTTCCCGTAGTAGTGGGGGTTCTGCTTGTTGAGCAAGCGGTCGAGCCAGGCGATGACCGCGTCGGCGTCGAAGGGCGAGCCGTCGTGGAAACGGACTCCCTTGCGCAGATGGAACGTGTAGGTGGTCGCGTCGGGGGAGACGTCCCAGCTCTCGGCCAGACCGGGCGCGACCTCGGTGGTGCCGGGCTTGTAGGAGGTGAGGCCGTCGTAGATCGCGGACATGACGTAGCCGGCGTTGTTGTTGAGCACCGATTCCGGATCGAGGCCATTGGCATCGGCGCCGATCGCGATCCGCAGCGTGCCCCCGGCCCGGGGCGAGCCGCCGGCCTGGCCGGTGCCGTACTGCTGGCCGGAGCCGCAGCCGCTGAGCAGAAAGTCGAGCGGGCCGAAGGCCGTGGCGGCCAGCCCGAGGCCGGCGGCGCCGTACAGGAACCGGCGCCGGGTCATCTCCCCTCGTCGCATCCTCTCCACCTCAGATCGGTTCTCCATGGCCGCCTCCCTCGCTGGCATGAGCTTGCGCATCCCCACCCCCGCCGCGGACGGTCGCGAGCCGCTCCGCCCCCGGCCAACCCTCCGCCGGGGTCCAGCACGACCGGGCGCCGCCCCTGGCCCTCATTCGGCCACCGCCACGCCGAGCAACGGATCACCCCGGTTGATGGCGAGGGACGTCACCAGGAACAGCACCGGACCGGTGGCGGGCGCGCGCAGCTCGCACAGGCGCTCCCCGAAGAGGTCCCGGATCTCGCCCACCGGCTGCCCCTCGGCCACCTCCTCGCCGACCGCGACCAACGGATGATAGGTGCCGGACACGTCGGCGTAGAGCCAGCTGAAGCGGCTGAACTCGCGCCGGGGACCAGGGCCCGATGGCCGTACGCCGGGCAGCATCCCCAGCCAGGCCATCACCCCTCTGACCCCCTGCACCAGGCGCTCCACCGACTCCTGCTCGTAGACCCCCTGCTGCCCGACCTCGGCGAGCAGGGCCGGCACCCCGCGCAACGCCGCGTTGGCGTAGCCGGTGCCGGGGAGGTCGACGCCCCGGCCGGCGATCACGTACTCGATGCCGAAGGCCTCGGACAGGCCGCGGGAGACGCGGTCGACCTCCTCCCGACCGGTCAGGTGGTAGGCGGCGAAGGGGACCAGGGCTTCGATCATGTCCCCGCAGTGCAGGTCGACGTAGGCATCGCAGCCCACGATCACCTGCTCCAGCAGGAAGTACGCCACCCGCTCCGACGCGGACCCCTCGGGCGAGCCGGGGAAGGCGCGGTTCAGGTTTCGCCCGTCGATCGGGTTGACGTAGATGCTGCGGGTGAAGAAGCCCGGCGTGTTCACCAGCGGAATCACGATCGCGGTGCCCAGGAGACGGGCCGGATCCAGCCCCCGGGCGAGGCGGGTCGCCGCCTCGATGGGCGGGTACTCGGCGGCGTGGACGCCGGCGCTCACGGCCAGGGTCGGTCCCGGCTCCCGGCCTCGAACGACGAACACGGGCACCTCCCAGGCCGGCTCCACGCCCGGGATCCGGACCATCCCCCTCGCCGTCTCTCCGGGAGCCGGGGCGAGCTGGGCGACGCCGACCCGGCTCACCGGCGTCCCCTCCCGGGGACGGGCCGCCGGCCCGACCACGGCCCGGAGGTGGACCCGCTCATCCCATCCACGCCCCTCCGTCGACGCTGAGCGTCTGGCCCGTGCACCACCGGGCGTGGTCGGAGGCGAAGAAGAGCACCGCCGAGGCGATGTCCTCGGGCGTGCCCAGGCGACCCAGCGGGATGCGCTCCAGCAGCGCCGCCTGCCCCGCCGGCCCGTACGACTCCCACTGCCGCCGCGTGCTCGGGTTGCTCAGCACGAAGCCGGGGGCCACGCTGTTGACCGTGATCTGCCACGGACCGAGCTCCCGGGCGAGCTGCCGGGTGAGCCCGATCTGGCCGGCCTTGGCGCCGGCGTAGGCCTGGATGCCGGTGAGGCTGGTGCTCCGTCCCGCGCCCGAGGAGACGTTGACGATGCGGCCGTACCGGCGCTCCTTCATGATCGGCGCGACCGCCCGGCAGCAGTGAAAGGTGCCGGTGAGGTTCACCGCCACGATGGCGCCCCACTCCTCGGCGGTCACCTGTTCGATCGGCTTGCCCACCTGGCCGAGCACGCCCCCGGCCACGTTGACCAGGATGTCGACGGCGCCTTCTGCGGCGACCATCTCCTCCACCACGGTTCGCACCTGGTCTTCGCGGGTGACGTCGAGCCGCCGGGACCGGCAGCGCCCTCCCAGGCGCTGGCACGCCTCCGCGGTCGCCGCCGCCTCATCCGCGAGCACGTCGACGGCCCAGACCGACGCCCCCCGCCGGACCAGCTCGACGCAGATCGAACGGCCGATGCCGTGGGCGGCGCCGGTCACCAGCGCCGCCCGCCCCTCGAAGCCGCAGCCGGACCTACAGCTCATCGATCCGCCGTCGCGTCTCCTCCACCGCCACCTTCCACAGACGGGCCATCTCCTCATCGGACTTCCGGTAGGCCCCTCCGTAGCAGCCGTCGCCCAGCTCCTCCCGGATCGCCCGGGGCGGCAGGGTGCGCAGTCGGTCGACGTCGGCCACCGGCTTTCCGCCCTCGGGGGTCTCGGCCACGCGGTTCCAGGGGAAGTTCTCGAACCAGGAGGCGTGCGAGGCCACGGGGTCGATGGCCTGCGCCGCCCGCCAGGTCTCGGGTGCGCTCCACCAGTCGTGCACCACCACTCTGACCTGGGGGTGATCGGCCATCCATTCCGCTGCCAGCGAGGCGACGGGGCGGTTGCCGCCGTGCCCGTTGACCAGCAGCAGGCGCCGGAAGCCGTGTCCGGCGAGGGAGTCCAGGATGTCGCGCACGAGGGCGAGGTAGGTCGAGGTCCGGAGGCTCACGCTGCCCGGATAGGCGAGCGTGTACGGGGTGATGCCGTAGGCCACGACCGGGAAGACGACCACCCCGAGCGGCTCGGCCGCCTCGACCGCGACGCGCTCGGCGAGCAGCGCGTCGGTGGCCAGGCTGAGGTAGGCGTGCTGCTCGACGCTGCCCAGCGGGACGACGGCCCGGTCGTCGCGGGCCAGGTAGTCGGCGACCTGCATCCAGTTCAGGTCAGCGATCCTCAACGGCACCCCCTCGATCGGCCGCCTCGCCGGGCCGGGCGGTGTCACCGATCGTGACCCGGCCCGCCTCGTACACCTCGTCGAGCGCCTGCGAGAGGGCGTACGCCCGGCGCGAGGTCAGCCCGGTGACGGCCGTGACCAGGGCGTTGACCACCGTGATCGGGGCCGCCAGCGAGTTGTTGATGGTGGCGGCGTCGGTGGGCGCCAGGAGGGTGAAGCGGGCCAGCCGGGCCAGGGGCGAGGCGTGGCTGTCGGTGATGGCGATGGAGCGGCGGGTGCGCCCGGTCGCGGCCCTGAAGAGGTGGACGGTGGATCCGACGTACCGCCAGAACCCGATGGCCACGACCGACGAGGCGGGACCCAGCGTGGCGACGTCGGCCGCGGCCAGCACCGGGTCGGAACGGGCCCGGCCGGGGACGCCGGCCAGCTCGAGCAGATGAGCGAGCACCGTGGCCACGGGGGCGGACATGCCGGCCGCCAGCACCACCACCCGGTCGCTCGACGCGATCGCCCTCGCCGCCCGTCGCACCAGGTCCTCGCCGTTCATGGCCGCGGCCGCCTGGATGTTGCGGAGGTCCTGGCTCACCGTGCTCTCGACCGAACCGGCGCGCGGATCTCCGCCGGGCTCGAGCAGACGGCGCCGCAGCTTCTCGGTCGCGGTGAGCATGTGGGGCAGGTCGGAGCGGATCGCCTCCTTGAGCTCGGAGTAGCCGGCGTACCCGAGCGCCCGGCTGAAGCGCACGACCGTGGCCGGGTCCACGCCCAGCTGCGCACCGAGGTCGGCGGCGGTCGCGACGGCGACCGTGAACGGCTCGTCGAGGATCGCCCGGGCCAGCCGCATCCGTTTCGGGGAAAGGCTCGGAAGCGCCGCGTGAAGCCGCCGGCGCAGCTCTCCCTCCTCCAGACCGGTGGTGCCGGAGCCCTTCGTCCGTCGCTGGTTCGCCCTCGTCACTGGAGCCCCTTCCCGCCTCACGTTGCCCGCCGGGAGGGGACGAAACCGGCGTCGCGACGGCTCGCCTCTCCGTGCTCGCACCCCGGAAGCGGAGCTGGCATCACATCTTATTGCGGACGACATCGTGATGCAACGGTCGATGACATAGGGCCCACCTGCCGGCGCCCGGGCGCCGCCGGCGGGCCGCGCCCACCCCGATCCCCGGCCGACGAGCCCGATCAGGGACTTCGGTCGTCCCGGTGGGCGACGCCGACCAGGTGGGGGCGCAGCACCGGGATCGGGATGCGCTCCTCCAGGAACTCGTCCGCGGACTCGAACCGGAAGCCGGCTGCCTCGACCGCCGCCCGGGTGTCCCGGTTCAGGTGGCAGCCGCCCCCGATCCGTCTCCAGAGCGGGGTGAGCCGGTCCTGCCAGCCGGCCAGGCGGGGATCGGCCGCCCGGACATGTTCGAGGACCAGGAGCCGGCCGCCCTGGCGCAGCACCCGGCGCGCCTCTCCCAGTGCCGTCGCCGGGTCCCCGATCGTGCACAGCGACAGCGTGAAGACCACGGCGTCGAAGCTCCGGTCCGGGAACGGCAGCCACTCCGCCCGTCCTCGCACCAGCTGCGCCTCCACCCCCAGCTCCCGCGCCCGACGCCGGGCGCGGGCCAGCATCCCCGGCGAGGGATCGAGCAGCACCAGCCGGGCGACCTGTCCCGGGGCGAGATGGGGCAGGTTGGCCCCCGTGCCACCTCCGACGTCCAGCACCTCGCCCCGGGCGACGCCGAGCAACCGGCGGCGCCGCTCCCCGAACAGCCGCCGCTCCATCCCGCCGGTGCCGAGATCGTAGGCGGCCGCGATCAGCCCGCTCAGCCGGGAGGAACGGAGGAGGCGAGGAGCCGGCCGCGGCCCGGTCACGCCGACACCCGGCGGCAACGCCGGCCCCGGCCCCGCGGCTCCCGGCCGCCCGGCGCCGTGGACGTCATCGCACCAGTTTGCCGCCCCCCCGCGCTGCACGGCAACGAGGCGTGGCCGTCCCCGAGCCGGCCCTCGTCCCGCCCCGCGGTTAACCGCCGCCGTTTCCGGCTCGCCCCTCCCGACCTAGTCTGACCGCGCCCGCCCACCACAGCCCAGGAGGTTCGCCCCTATGCCGCCGGACACGATCCAGCCGATCCAGGAGGTTCTCAACCGCTGGATCCTCGCCGGCCAGGCCCTGGTCGGCTCGATCGGGGCCCTGGCCTTCGTCTTCGCCTTCCTCTGGCGCATGACCGCCGTGGAGCCGAAATCCGTGCTCCAGGCCCGCCAGTGGATCCAGCGGATCGTGATCGGCACGGTCGGCGTCGAGATGGCGGGAACGCTGGTGCACGTCCTCACCAGCTCCGTCCCCGCGCACTGACGTGACGGCGCTGCTCCAGGCGCTCCTGCACGGCGGCCTGCTCGACCTCGGCCTGGGACTGTTCTGGTTCGTGGCCCACAGTGTCTCCCCGGTGCTGCAGGCGTTGCGTGACTTCATGTTCGACACCGTCAACCCAGTGACACCGCCGGCGCCGTTCATCACCGTGGCCGCCATCCAGCGCTTCACCCCGCTCGTGCAGGCGGCCGCCGACTCCGCCCTGACGCTGGTCGTGATCTGGGCGGGCTACAGCATCATGTGGGGACGCGCCACCGTCCGCTCCCAGTACGTGGTGCGGGTGATGCTGCCGCGCCTGTTCCTGGCCGCGGTGTTGATCAACTTCTCGCTGCCGCTGATCCAGGCGACGGTCGACGCCAGCAACGCGCTCTGCGAGGCCGTGGCGCTGGCCACCGGGCGCCAGGTCCTGACGGACGCCAGCATCTTCGTGCGCGACGTGGCCACGCCCGGGCTGCAGGCCCTCACCATGCTGGTCCTCTTCGCCGCCTACGTCGTGCTCGCGTTCGCCTACGTCGTGCGCTTCACCCTGCTGGTGGTGCTGACCATTCTCTCCCCCGCCGCGGCCCTGCTCTTCGTGCTTCCGGAGACCCGCCACTTCGCGCACGAGTGGGGTTCCCTGTTCCTGTCGGCGCTGCTCATGCAGCCCCTCCAGCTCCTGGTCCTGGCCATCGGCTTCGGCCTGGACGGCTCCTCGCCGCTTCCGACTCAGCACGCATTCGCGCTGGCCTCCGTCTTCATTGCCTTCAGGGTGCCCGGAGCCCTGCACGCCAGCTCCGCCGTGGGCTCGCGATCCTTCGGGTTCGTCCGACGTCACCTCAAACAGGTCATCAAGAAGGTGCGCAAAGCGTGATCCCCTCCGACCTCCTGGCCGTCGTCGTCGTCCTCGGGCTGATGGCCCTTTGTGGAGCGGTCGCCTCGGGCGAGGGCCGGCCGCCCACGCCGCCGTCGACCGTCCTCGTCTCGCCCGGACGGCTCTCCTGGCCCCTCGCCCGCTGGACCCTGACCCAGGGTTACGGCTGCACCTCGTTCGCCTCTGAGCCAGTGGCCACGTGGTGCCCGACCGGCCACGTCCACACCGGACTCGACCTCGCCGCGCCGTCGGGAACCCCGGTGCTGGCGGCCGGAGCCGGGGTGGCGCAGGTGATCGACAGCCCGACCGGGTACGGACTCCACGTGGTCATCGACCACGGCGGCGGCGTGTCGACGCTCTACGGGCACCTGATGGAGGCGGCGGTCCGGTCCGGACAACCCGTGCGACGCGGCCAGACGATCGGATGGGTGGGCAGCACCGGGATGTCGACCGGACCTCACCTCCACTTCGAGGTCCGGCGGGACGGCCGGCCAGTCGATCCGCGTTCGTGGTTGCCGGCGTCGCCGGCCGCACGCTGACCCGTGTTCGTGCAGGAGAGCTCGATGGTCAACAAGGTGATCCTCATCGGACGTCTCACCGCCGACCCCGACGTTCGGGCCACGCCGGCCGGCACGCACGTGGCCAGCCTGCGCCTGGCCACCCGTCGGATGCGACCGGACGGCGCCGGCGGACGGCACGAGGAGGTCGAGTTCCACGATCTCGTCGTCTTCGGGCGCCAGGCGGAGATCGCCGCCAGCTACCTGCGCAAGGGGCGGCTCCTCTACGCCGACGGCCGGCTCCACACGCGCACCTGGCAGGGAGCCGACGGCCAGCATCACCGGCGCACCGAGGTGGTGGTCGAGCGCTTCCAGATGCTGGGGCCGCGGCGGCCGGAGGAGGACGGGGAACCGACGACGGGGTCGTGACCTCTCCCTCCACACCGGCCCGACCCCAGCGGTGACGGACGGCGCTCCGGGCGCGTTCAGGACCGGATGCCGGCCGTGTTCGGACGGGGAAGCTCATCCGGCCCCGAACCGCAGCGTCGGGCGCCTACTCGGCGCGCAGGCCGTACTGCCGGGCCTTCTCGATCGTGGTCGGATCCGCGGCCAGGCGCAACGCGTTGGCGTTCCGCTGCTGGGCCAGGGCCTCCTGGTGGAAGAAGTAGCTCGGGATCGCCCCTGCCACCACCCCTACCAGGGCTCCGATCCCTCCCCAGATCTTCAGCCCTCCGTCCACCCCGTCGTGGAACACGACCGCGACGAGGATGGCGCCCACCACGACCAGGAACGCCACGGCAACTACCACTGCAGGCCACTGATTCTGACTGCTCATCGCCTTACCTCCCACCGGCATGAGGCCGGCGCGCTCATCGTAGGGACCTGGTCCCGATCCTGGTGCCCAGCTCGCCGGCGGCGGGTCGGGCGCTGACGCCGCCCGGGATCAGGCTCAGAGCACCTCGAGGCAGAAGAGGTCGAGGGCCGCCGGACAACGGCCCATCGCCCCGAGCCTCGGCGCCTCCACGGTCAGCCTACAGGTAGGTGGCGGCACCGGCCGCCCGGCCCCATCCGCCCCGGCCGTGTCCGCCGGGGCCGCGGGCAACCGCCCCTCCGGCACCCCCGCCAGTGGAGGCACGAACACGTCCACCCCTCGACGGAGCGGGACCGGGAGGGGGTCCCGGAGGCTCCCCTCCCGGTCCCTCAATCGAGGACTGACCTCAATCGGGAGTGGGCGCCGGGGTTTCCTTCTTCTCCTCCGGCAGCTCCACCACGACCGCCTGCGTGGTCAGCACCATGCCGGCGATCGACGCGGCGTTCTGCAGCGCAGAGCGCGTCACCTTGGCCGGGTCCACGATCCCGAACTCGAACATGTCGCCGTACCGATCGTTGAGGGCGTCGTAGCCCCAGCTCGTCCGATCCTCCCGCCGGATGTCCTCGACCACCACCGAGCCCTCCTTACCGGCGTTGAGCGCGATCTGGCGGGCCGGCTCCTCCAGCGCCCGGCGGACGATCCGGACGCCGGTCAGACGATCGTCGCTGAGACCCAGCCCGTCATCGAGGACCTTCTGGGCGTGGATCAGCACCGCACCGCCACCGGCCACGATGCCCTCCTCGACCGCCGCCCGGGTCGCCTGCACGGCGTCCTCGATGCGGTGCTTCTTCTCCTTCTGCTCGACCTCGGTGGGGGCTCCGACCCGGATGACGGCCACTCCGCCCGCCAGCTTGGCCAGGCGCTCCTGCAGCTTCTCGCGGTCGTAGTCGGAGGTCGTCTCCTCGATCTGGGCCTTGATGGCCTTGATCCGGCCCTGGATCTCCTCGGGCCGGCCGGCGCCCTCCACGATGGTGGTGTTGTCCTTGTCGACCTTGACCCGCCGGGCCCGGCCGAGCTGACCGAGCTGGGCCTGGTCGAGCTTCATCCCGAGCTCCTCGGAGATCACCTGTCCCCCGGTCAGGATGGCCATGTCGCGGAGCATCTCCTTGCGCCGGTCGCCGAAGCCGGGGGCCTTGACCGCGACTGCGGTGAAGGTGCCGCGCAGCTTGTTGACCACCAGGGTGGCCAGCGCCTCGCCCTCCACGTCCTCGGCCACGACCAGGAGCGGCTTGCCGGTCTGGACGACCTTCTCCAGGATCGGCAGGAGGTCCTGGACCGCCGAGATCTTCTTGTCCGTGACCAGCACGTACGGGTCCTCGAGCTCGGCCTCCATCCGATCGGGGTTGGTGACGAAGTAGGGGCTGATGTACCCGCGGTCGAACTGCATGCCCTCGACCAGCTCCAGGTCGGTCTGCAGGCTGTTGGAGTCCTCGACCGTGATCACCCC